>JAACCY010000097.1 GCA_009937185.1 Planctomycetia bacterium | reverse complement strand
GGTGCTCGGGAAGAAATTCATAGAAGAATTCGAGATCTTTCGCTCGCGGGAAAAAGTGTTCTTTTTGCATCGAGTGAAATGGAAGAAGTTTTGGCACTTTCACACCGGATCATAGTTCTCTCAGAAGGAAAGATCATGGGCACTCTTGTGAGTTCGGAAACTACCGAGGAAGAAATCATGGCGTTGGCGACAGGAGGAGAAATCCATGAATAAAATTAAGGGTATCTTTGCTGTTCTTCTTGCCGTGATGATCATCACGGCGGTCATCAGTCCTGCATTTTTGACTGCATACAACATCGAAAACTTACTGAGACGAAGTGCACTTTTTGGAATTTTAGGAGTTGGGGTTTCATTTGTCATCATGACGGGTGGGATCGATTTGTCTTTGGGATCTCTTGTATGCCTTGTGGGTTGCTTAACACCTTGGTTGATTACCGACGTTGGAATTGCGGCTCCCTGGGTTCTTTCTGGGCTTTTGTTGTTGTCCCTAGGAGTGGGTTTGTTACATGGGGTACTCGTGACCCAGTTGAGGTTGCAGCCTTTTTTGGTAACCCTGTGTGGATTGTTTATATACAGAGGAGTCACTCGGGGAATCTTGTCGGATCAAACTGTAGGTTTTGGCACCTCAGGAACGGTATTGAAGTCTCTAGGGAACGGCAGAATTCCGATCACGGAGTCGTTTGGCATACCGATACCGCTGATCATTTTGGCTCTAGTTGCGCTGGGATCCGGATTTCTATTGAGAAGGACTCTGTGGGGCCGCCACTTGATCGCTATTGGAAGCAACGAGACGGCCGCTCGACATTGTGGGATAGAGGTCGATCGCGTAAAAATGGGCGCTTACGCACTGTGTGGGCTACTGACAGGGATTGCGGGTCTTCTCATCGTTCTTGATACAGGGACGGCGCAACCCTCCAACTTTGGCAACTTCTACGAGTTGTATGCGATCGCTGCTGCAGTTCTGGGCGGTTGTTCCTTGAGAGGTGGAGAAGGCACGGTAATAGGAGTTCTCATAGGGGCAACATTGGTACAGGTACTGAGAAACGCTATCGTGTTGATCGATGGAATACCTGAAGCCAGTGAGGTTGCAGTGATCGGTGCGGTGATCATGGTCGCTGTCATCACTGACGAAGTCATGCGAAGAAGGACTGGGAAAAACAAATCGGCTTGAAGCCGTTGTTGATCAATACGGGGAATGAAATCACTTCACCTAAAGAATGCCATTGGGTGAAAACAATTGATTGAAGGAAGAACGATGCCTCTTAAGCGGCTCTATATTGTGATTACCATGTTATTGGTATTCGTTATGGTTCGGACGATACTGAATATGAGTGCCGACACACCCACCCCTGCACCAGCGAAGACCAACTCAGGTATCACTAACGAATCTGATGTGAAAGAGCTCTTAGAAGATGAAGCCGACTTCAATTCAAAAGAGGTTGAAACGTCAGGGATTTCAGAGCACCTCCTTCATCTGTTTTCAGGAAACGCAGAAGATCGAAAACAAGGGATGAGGTGGGCCATCTCATCCGGTGGAGATGCGATCATGCGATTGTGCGGAGCTTTGACCGATCGATCTTCTGTGGGTTCGATTGAAAACTTACTCACCTCTGCTCTTTCTGAAGAAGCTTCTCGTCGCGAGGCTATTCATGGCCTAGTCATGACCTCACTTTCACAAGGGAGTGCGGAACAAAGAGGAAAGATTGCTGGTATTTTTGGGCAGGTTGTTCTAGAGAACAGATCTGAAGATGTCTCCGGGTTTTTACTGAATGAAATAGCTCTCCTAGGCTCGGAAGAAGTTGTTCCTCAGTTGCTTCAAATTGCCAGCTCGACAGACAATACCAATCGTGCAGCAGTGATGGCATTAGGTGCAATTCCTGGTCTGTCGTCTTCTGTTGCTTTGGCTGAGCTTCTCAAATCACCCTTAGAGTTAGTCATGAGAGAATCGGCAAATGCGATATCCCAAAGGCAGGACGTACCTCAGGAATCGCAGAAACTTCTTCTCTCGATAGCTCGGTCCACATCTGAAGAAGTCAGCCGCAGGGATGCTGCCCTAGAGGCTTTGATCCAGTTGGGTAATCCGGATGCCATGACCATTGCGATGTCTGGCTTAAAAGAATCTTCTCCAGAAAACAGAGGTCTATGTAGCGATCGTTTGATCAAGCTGGCCAGCCGTCTCGAAGAAACTCGATACGAAAGTTACGCGCTGAATTATTTGAATGCTTTGCTGATTTCTCGCTCTGTTCCAGAAAATAGAAAACCAGTGATTCGGAAACTATTGGAGCGATGCCGGAAATGGACTTCCATCTATGACGGAAAATCTTCAGAGGGATGGATTGGGGATATATCTGGTTATGAGTTCGGGGAAGGTGAAATCCAGTGCCGCGAAGGAAGTGGCGGTGAGATATATACCGCGTCGGAATACTCAGACTTTTTGTTGAGATTCGAATTTAAACTATGGCCTGGCTCGAATAACGGATTGGGCCTTCGTACTCCTTCACGCGGTAATGCCGCTTATGTTGGAATGGAGTGCCAAATCATTGATAACTCTTTTGAAAAGTATGCGAACCTCAATCCGTATCAATATCACGGAAGTATTTATGGGGTGCAGCCTGCATCGCGGGGTGCACAAAAACCTGTTGGGGAATGGAACTTTCAGGAAGTTCGATGTCAAGGTAGGCGCGTCACGGTGGTCCTTAATGGGAAAACGATTTTGGATATTGATATTGATGCTGTGAGTGAAAATGGAACCCTCGATGGGAAAGATCATCCTGGGCTGAAGCGAACAATAGGTCATATAGGATTCCTGGGGCATAACGACCCTGTCGCGTTCAGAAATCTCCGGGTATTAGATTTGTCCTCGAATTAAAAAAGGCCCAACGCATTAGCGTCGGGCCTTTGTAGTTTCATTTGTTTTGTTGTTACTGACAAATGTTGGCTTGGTTACAACTCAACTGGTCATGGTTTGGATCGGAAGCACAGTTCGGATATGGAGCTGCAGGAGCAGGACCGTTTGAGAACAGGTATCCAAGAACACTGATGGGATCTGAAACATCCAGAGCACCATCGTCATTCCAATCTGCTGCATCCTCACATGGGATGAGTGCACCCGTGAAGATTCCTTCAAGCAGGCCGATCGCGTCTCCCACATTTAGCATTCCGTCAAGGTTGGTATCTCCTCTGAGGAAGTGCGTCAGTGTTCCAGGGGTGAGTCCTTGGCGAACAAAGCACGCTGCTGATTTGAGTTCCATTCCAAGATAGTAAGGCGTGACCAAGTAAAGGGTCGTCTTTGGGCGGAAAGTATTGTACTCGAAAGTTGTTTGGTTTCCGGAAACCATGAAGGTTTCAACTCCCATGATGCCACCATTGTCGACCTCGACGATGTAACTGGAAATGTTAGTGTTGGCATTCCAGTTCAATACAATCTTCTGCTCTTGCTCGAAGCAAACGAGTTCAGTGATCGGATCAAGATTTCCGCCACCCAAGGGGCCGATAGGATTCGCTGGCGCGCCAGATGGCGTATCCAAGAAACCTTTGACGGGTGGGTGGTTGATTTCAGTTCTGCCGGCGGCTCCGACTGCAGGAAGAACGATAATATCATCGAGCGCTTCGTTGGAGTTCACGCCCCCTTCAGCAACGGCCTGAGAGGTTCCAAAGTGACCATTGGGAAGAAGTAGTTCCGGATGGTCGAAGGGCTCCATTTCCCAGCGAACGCGCTCATCGGTCAGGGCTTTCAGGAATGAAACCATGGCTTCTTGTCTTGGGAGCTTGTTGTTCAGCTTTCCAATGGGATTGACGTACTTGTGGACATCACCAGGATTCATATGCGTGAAGTCACCTCCGCGAGTGTAGAACTGTACAACTTGCAGAAGAGTGGCTTGGCTACCGTTGTGCATGAATGGACCGGTCAACTCCACGTTTCTGAGAGTTGGAGTTTTGAATGCACCAATGTTTTTGTTTGCACCACTGATGGTTTCATCGGGGTGAACGGGTCCAGGCAGTGCACTGGTAGAGCCGTTAAAGTAACGCGAAGCCCAAGTTTGGTCTCCGACACCAGCACGGCCAATATCTTCACCAGATGGACGAACTCCAATGTTGAAGAATCCTTTGTCACCAAATCCGTCATCGGCATTTGTTCCAACAGAAACGACGGGTCCGATTCCAACATCAGTGTCGGTGTTCAGTTGTCCCCATGTGGCTGCTGACAGTAAGGGTCCTGAGTGGCACTTGGAGCACTTTGTTCCACCGCTGTAGAACGCGTCCATTCCATTTTCTTCTTCAGGTGTCAGAGCATTTGGGTTACCAGCAAGGTACTGGTCAAAGCGGGTTTGGTTTGAAACGAGAGTGGATTCGTAGCACATCACAGCAAGTCCCCATATGAGGGAGAAGTTCTGTTCCATGAGGGCAAACTGGTTCGGTCCCTCAGGTGTTCCATTTCCGATATGCGCACCATTGTTATCGAAGATGGCATCGGAATTCCAGAACTCAGGTCTGAATGCGAGTTGAATCATGTCGACATAAGAAGTGGTGAGTCCTTTACCGTCTCCCGGTGAAACGGCCATGGTTCCGAGAACACTATCAGTCATTGAGACTGTTTGAAGTGCAAGCGGTGTAACGCTGCACATCTTTTTCCCGAGATCGTTCCAGTTCCGTCCTAATCCGGACATTTCAACACCACTTAAAGGTGGGCCAATAGACTGTGAAGCAAGAGCTGCACGGTTCATAGAGACACCACATGGAACAATGTTTCCATTTGCGTCTATTTTTCGAACCATGGCATTTGGGTTACCCAGTCCGCTGGGGTCTACTCCATTAAACTCAGAGCGTGCACGGCCGTCCCAAAAAGCATCGACATAGAAAATCGAGTTGACGGCGTGGGGAGCATTTCTGCCAGTGGTCTGTCGAGTGTTGGTGCCATTGATGCTGTGGAGTGGATCCGGAATGCCTGAGCAATCGTCCACTTCATTTGCGTCACCACCAAAATCAAGATCGATTGAATTGAAGTCTTGTTTTGTTATTCCCTGTGAACCGATGACTTCGGTGGAATCCCAGATAACAGCAGATGTGGCTTCATCGGGATCAGCAAGTTTTCTGAGTGGGAAATCGGAGGGTGTCAAAGTTGCATTCGGACCAAGGCGCGTGAAGTTGCCACTAAAACCTGGGTGAGCTTGGTTTTTATTACGCGTGTCTGCTCCTCCAGAGTAGTGACACGTCGCACATGCAGTGAGGCCATCGGAGCCCGTCTGCATATCCCAGAATAATGCCTTACCTAATTCGACAGCTCTGTCGAAATCGAGAACGTACTCTGAAAGATTGGCAGGGAGAGGTGTTGAACTCACCAATAGCGGCCCAAAATCTTGACTATGAACTTGGGGGGAAGCCCCGAGCGAGAGAAACAAGATGATTCCTGCAAAAAGATTTACATTCTTCATTACACACCCATTCTAGATACACCGATTGTTTATCCAGGAAATATGACTCTGAATAAACTTCTCGTCTAAATAAAACAAATACCCCATACTTAAAAACAACGAGGCTCTTACGGTATTCTGGGCAAAACAGTGAACCGAAAAGCCAAGAATAAAGGACCGGTACGTTTAGATTCGCACTCCCGAGTCCCCTTTCCCTTAACCTGTATGGATTTAATAGCGTTAACAATACAGGTGCAAGACCGTTGTTTGGTGTTAGAAGTTAAGTCTACAAAGTCAGGAAAGTAATGTATGGAAGAGATCGCAAAAAAAGCCCGTACTTGCCATATAAAGGCAAGTACGGGGATATCTCGACATTTCCTACTTTGTCTCGAATGTCTCGTTGTTAGCTTATGGGCAGTTGGACGCGCCCGTGCAATCTAGAGAGTCGAAGATTGGATCGGTTCCACACAGGGGGAAGGGCGCTTCAGGAGCAGCAGTTCCACCAAAGATGTAACCGAGAGTAGCAATCGGATCTGAAATATCGACTCGACCGTCGTCGTTCCAGTCTGAAGCGTCCTTACAGGCCGCCGGAAGTCCGAAGAAGATGATATCGAGAGAGGTCACAGCGTCTCCAAGATCGAGAATACCGTCGTTGTTGCTATCACCTCTTAAGAACTGGGGAGTGAGACCTGGCTGTGCACCCCTGCGGATGTAGCAAGCACTAGATTTCAACTCTGCTCCCAAGAAGTGTGGAGTCAGGAGGTACCCGGTAACTCCAGGACGGAACTCAAAGTCTTCGAAGGAGGTTTGTGATGGGTCAAGAACGTGTGTTTCAACGCCCATGATGCCGCCATTATCGATTTCAATAACGATAGAGTCGATAGAGCCTTGAACTGTCCAGTTCAATACGACTTTGTCACCCGTCTCGAAACAAATAGCTTCTATAACATCAGGTTGCCCTGCTCCAAGCGTACCAGTGCCATTGCTATTGCCACTTTGGTCTTCTAAGAAGCCTTTTACTGGCGGTACACCCATGGAGCCACGTCCAAAACGGCCTACTGCGGGCAATTCGAGAAGAGCGTCATTGGAGTCATTGAGCCCCAGTGAGCCGAGATTCAAAGCACCATCAGTATTTGATATGGCTCCGTTTGGTATGAGCAATTGAGGGTGATCGAAGGGTTCCATTTCCCAACGAACACGTTCATCCGTCAATGATTTCATGAATTCGACGACGGCTTCTTGGCGTGGCTCTTTACCTCTGAGTTTTCCAATGGGATTCACGTACTTGTGAACAGATTCTGGCTCGAGGTGAGTGAAGTCTCCACCGCGAGTGTAAAACTCTACGACCTGTTTAAGAGTGGCCTGACTTCCATTATGAAAGAAGGGCCCGTTCAACTCGACGTTTCGAAGAGTTGGAGTTTTGAAGGCCCCTGCATTTTTCACCGGATCAGAATTGTCAATATTTTCGATTTGGCTGTCCGGCAACATGGAGTTGTTTCCAGCGGCAAGCGCACTTGTCCATGTGGCATCACCCACTGCTGCTCTTCCCATATCTTCAGCAACAGGGCGAAGACCGACATTGAAGTAGCCTTTGTCGGCAACTCCAACTCCGTCGTTCATCTGAACGTTGACAACAGGACCTACTCCAACTTTATCGTCTACGTTGAGCTGATCCCAAGTTGCAGCACTCAAGAGAGGGCCACTATGACAATGAGCGCACTTCAAGCCTCCGCTGTAGAATGCATCCATTCCGTTTTCAGCTTCGGGAGATAATGCTTCTTCGTCCCCTGAAAGCCATTCATCGAAAGGAGTCTGGTCAGAAACAAGGGTGGATTCGTAAAGCATGACTGAGATTCCCCAGATCATGGCAAAGTTCATTTCCATGAGAGCGAACTGATCTGGACCCTCTGGTGCGCCACTGACGGGGTTTCCGGCGTCATCGAGAATCGTGTTTCCTGCGCCGTCGAATATGGCATCCGAATTCCAGTACTCAGGTCTGAACGCTTGTTGAATCATGTCAACATAAGAAGTGTTCAGGCCTTTTCCGTCGCCAGGCGCAACAGCCATGCTTCCGAGTACGCTGTCATCGCCAGAGACTTCTTGAAGAGCAAGAGGGGTCACACTGCACATCTTCTTGCCAAGATCGATGAATCCTCTGCCTGCGCCGGACATTTCGACTCCGCTCAGCGGTGGGCCCACGGACTGAGAAGCCAAGGAGGCTTTTTCCATGGTGATCCCGCAGGAAACAACATTTCCATCAGTATCTACTTTGCGAATAGCAGCACTGGGATCACTTTGACCCCCTGGATTGACTCCATTGAAGTCAGATCGAGCACGGCCATCCCAGAAGTTATCAACGTAATGAATGGCATTGACGGTGCTGGGAGCGTTTCGTCCCGTTGTCTGACGAACATTGATGTTATCAATGTTGAAAAGCGGATCCACGATCGGGAATCCATCGTTATCGATGTTAGAGCAGTCGTCAATCGAGTCTGCGGCACCCGTCGCGTTCAAAGTCAATCCATTAAAGTCTTGAAGGTGAATACCGGCTGATCCTCCGACCTCTGTAGAATCACTGAGGACTGAAGATTCGGCGTCGTCGTGATCGGAGAGCTTACGAAACGGGAAATCATCGGCCGTAAAGGTGTGATTCGGTCCCAAGTTCGTAAATGCACCCAATGCACCTGGATGTGCTTGGCCCGTTGCGCGTGTGTCACCACCACCTGAGAAGTGGCAGCTGGCACATGCGGTCAGTCCGTCTGAACCTGTTTGCATGTCCCAAAATAGCGCTTTTCCAAGTGCTATGGCCTTATCTTGATCTAAAACGAACTCACTTAAATTCCCTGGTAAGGGAGTTTGCAGGCTACTGAGTGGCCCGAAATCCTGTGCGATACAAATCGTCGAACACAGGGAAAATAGTGCTGCTAACGTAAAATTCTTAATCATCTTTCTCCTCGCATTTCTAATATTGAGCCAGAGACTCAAAACCCATTTTTTTCTTGGATTGCTTTTGGGGGCACCAAGCTCATTGCTGAATAGTTCAATTTTGCTTCGATCACTTATCTCAAGCGCTCGGATGAATAAAGTCTCATCGTGATACTTCTAGGTTATGAGATTTTCGGATTCGGATCAGTTTATAAACAAGAGTTAAGGGAGAAGAGGCACTGAAATTAGAGTAAAAGCTGACTTTTCAGAGAGCCGAGGTTGAGAGTGTCAGTTAAGTCAAGGGCGGATCTAGATATCTATATATCACCGAATATCGATAGATAGAATAATTCCTGAGTACCTGTAATTCCGTCCATTTAAGTTGTTCCTCTATATAGAGTAATGACACCGAGGTGGATCAGTCCTCCGATTTGAATTGAAACAAAAAAAGGGGAGACGTTTTGTCTCCCCTTCTTTCGATATTGCAAATGTGAAATTCAAGAACGCTCACTAAGCCAGTTCTTGACCTTTCTTCCAGTTTGCTGGGCACGCTTGACCAGAGACGAATGCTTGGGCGAGCCTTAGCATTTCTTGCGGACTACGACCCACGCCGAGGTCGCTCACAGAATGGGCTCGGATTGTCCCTTCAGGGTCGATAAGTACCATTGCTCTGTAAGCTACGCCCAACTCTTCTTTCAATGCCCCGAACGATTTTGTTACAGAATGATTCGTGTCAGCAATCACGGGATGGGTGATGGGGCTAGAGAACGTAACACCGTCTTCAAACCATTTTTTGTGCGTAAGGACTGAATCGCAGCTGGCTCCTAGTATCTCCACGTTCTCTGCTTTGAAATCACCGAGCAGGTCTTCAAAGTTTTGAATTTCTGTGGGGCAAAGGCCCGAGAAATCAAAGGGATACCAATAGATTAAATGCCATTTCCCTGCATAGTCTTCATGGCTCAGTTCAACGGCTTTGCCATTAGAATAAGCATTTGATTTCCATTCAGGTGTTTTGTTTCCTACCAGTGTCATATGCCTCCTTAGGATTGAGAGAGGTTCAATCATTGTTTAATTATTGCTTAATTATTGTTCAATGATCACCTTATCTCGTACAGGTTTACACTGTGGTGGTCCATGAGGGCAATAACTCCGGCTGAAACTCGAAATAATTTTCGCTCACAAGCAAACCTATGGATAGGTCAGGAAGCATCTCTATACGAAGAACCGGAACTGGCGACGAAATATCTCCTGAGCCCAGCAGGCATCAGCTCTAAAGCCCTGATGAGGGTTCGATAGAAAATGCCAGGGATGCAGTACACTTCCCCCCGTTCGCAGTCTTCTAGAGCTTCCCGGGCGACCCTATCAGAGTTGAGCCACATAAAACCGGGAATACCTGACATTCTCGCGCGGGTACCGTTGACGTCATGAAATTCTGTCAGAGTGAAACCAGGACAGAGTGCCGTGACGAGGACTCCGCTATTTTTGCATTCTAATGCGAGGCATTCGGTGAAGAGATTCAAGGCAGCTTTGACGGCGCCGTAGAGAGTGTGGCCCGCTGTCCCGGGAACAAAGCCAGCCACCGATGAGACCTGAATGATGCGTCCCTTGCCGCGTTCTTTCATGCCAGGAAGGAGTCGATGTGTCAGTTCGCAAACTGAGAGAAGAAGGACTCGAAGAAAGTCTTCATGTTCTTCCCAGTCTCTTGAGAGAAATGATCCGGACAGTCCATATCCGGCGTTGTTGATCAAGACTTCGATTTCTAATCCGTCAGAGAGAAGTCTGTCGACAAGAGGTTTTACGGCATCTGGATTTGCTAAATCGACGACTTCTGTTCTGCACTCGACTCCATATTGGTGGGAGAGATCTGCCGCCACGCTCTTGAGGCGATCTTCTCTACGGGCGACCAGAATGAGGTCATATCCACGTGTGGCCAGTTCCCGAGAAAAACTGAGACCGATTCCTGAGCTGGCGCCAGTAATGAGTGCGATAGGTCTTTTCATGGAAGTGCCTTTCTGATTTGATCCAGTGACTGTTCAGCGGACTTCAGTCGGTCTTGATGCTTCATGCTCAGTGGGATCGGAAGCCGATGAAAACTGTAGTCGAACCTTATCCGGGATGGCATGGTACCCATTCGGGATGGCATGGTACCCCGGTTCAAGGTTTAGTTTCAGGGTTCAGTTTCAGGGTTCAGTCAATCTCCTGACAAGAAGTGAAATGGACTTTACGAATGCTATCGGGAATCTTTAGACACCTCTTTCGGTCGAAT
>JAACCY010000096.1 GCA_009937185.1 Planctomycetia bacterium | reverse complement strand
TGCTCCACTGCCACCAGTGTCAGGCTTCAATATGAGTGGGAACTTAAATTGGTCGATCATTTCCAGAACTGCAGCAGCACTGCTGACCGCATGAGTTTCTGGAGTTAAGACGCCCAGTTCATTCATGAGGAGTTGTTGGGATACTTTGCTTGTTTCCATATGGAATGAGCGAGATCCATTGACGACAAGTGAGCCGGAAGATTCTAGTGTTGCTAGAAGTGCGTGTGCGTGAGAGATCGCTCCAGCATTCCCGCGCATGTATGACGAGGGAGATACCCTGTTCAAGTAGAGAGTGTGATGTTGAGAAGCACGGAGGTCAAATCCGTGCTTGCGGACATCGATACCCTCATGGGTAATACCCGCTTGAGTTAAAGCGCTAAAGAGAGGCGTGAGCCACGCATCATTTTCATAGATGATTCCTACGCTTGGAATGAAGTCAGGTTCAGGAAGTTCTACAGATTCTTTCTCTCCCTTGGACGGAAAAGAAAGACCGGGTTGCTTCTTCTGTTCAGAATTCTGTTTCATATGAAACCCCTTACCGCTGTTCAAACTCCCAGAGAAGGATTCCCTCTCTATATTGAGTTTCCGATATGCGGCGAATTCTGTCCAAGACAGGGAATTCGAGAGTTTCTCTTGGGGATCTAAATTCCGTGAGGAAGCCAGATATTCTTCACCTGAACGGCTCTATCCAGCATTTCTGGCGAATTGGCGGTAGGAGAATCGGGAGTCCAGCAAACTTTCATATTCCCCGATGCGGATTCTTCGATCGATCGGGTGAGCTCTGGATTGACAAATGACCAGATCAGGTCGACGTCGTCATGTGAAGCGAGGACAGGACCTAATTCAGATGATTTTCCCGTTAAAAGATTGAGTGCGCCTGCGGGTAAGTCGGAATGTTCAATGATCCGACACATCTCGACTGCTGCCAAAGACTTCTCGGATGGTATCGCTACTACGTTGTTACCTGCGGCGAGTAATGGCGCACAAAGAGAAACGAAAGCGAGAAGAGGGTGTTCGTCGGGACAAATGACTGCAGCATTACCAAAAGGCTCATGGACCGCCAAGACGAGACCTCTCCAAGGTGTGTCATGAACCAAGCCGTCATGTTTGTCAGCCCATGATGCCCACCAAGTCCAAGTCTCAACTGCGGATTCAAATTCGCTTGTCGATTCTTGTTCGCTTTTTCCCGTCATTTCAGCAAGGACTCGAACAAACTCGTTTCTTCCAGGTTCCATGTTTTCTGCAATAAACCAAAGAACCTGAGCTCTGCCATGGCCATTCATGTTGGCCCATGAACTTTTATTACAGGCTTCAACGGCATTTCTGACATCTTTACGATTTGCTAATGAAGCCAGTCCTACAGTCTTGCCATCGGGGGCTTGTACTGCATAGGAACTGCCTCCGTCAGGTCGAACTTGTTTACCGCCGATGGTTAACTTTGCGGTGCGATCGAGACTGAGACCTTCCACGGCCTTCAGATCTTGCGAGCGGGTGGGTCGGGTTGAAGTGCCTGTTCTCGATGAACTGGGACGGAGATAGGCTCGGAGTCCCTCACGACCCCCTTCGCGACCGAAACCAGATTCCTTCATTCCTCCAAATCCGCTCGAGGCATCGAACATATTGGTTCCATTGACCCAAACGGTTCCTGCTTTGATTTTCCGTGCGATATCGAGAGCTGTATCGAGGTCCTGACTCCAGACACTGGCTGCGAGTCCATATCGGGTGTGATTGGCGATTTTCACCGCTTCCGCTGGAGTTCTGAAGGTGGTGGATACGAGAACGGGGCCAAAAATTTCCTCAGTGGCTATTTCTGAAGAAAGAGGGGCTTCTGGGAAAAATGTTGGGGGGAACCAGTATCCGTCAGCAGGAAGGTCAGAGTCGGTTTGAATACATGTTAGACCTTCATCGATGGCTGTTTGACACATCGCCTGAACTCTCGATAAATGTTCACCATCCACCATGGCTCCGATGGCGATGGCTTTATCAAGAGGGTTTCCGACTCTCAATCGTTTCATACGGTGTTCAATTTTGGCATGGAATTCTGTTGCGATAGATTCTTGGACGAGCAGGCGGCTTCCCGCGCAACAGACTTGGCCTTGGTTGAACCAGATCGCATCGACCAGTCCTTCTACGGCACTGTCGAGATCGGCATCTTCAAAGACTACATATGGACTTTTGCCGCCCAATTCGAGAGTGAGCCCTTTACCTGATCCAGCAGTACTTTCCCTAATGAGTCGTCCTACTTCAGTGGATCCGGTGAATGCAATTTTATCGACATCGTCATGTTGGACGAGTGCGGATCCTGTTTCGCCTGCACCGGTAACAATGTTGACGACACCCGCTGGGATGCCAGATTTTTCGCAAAGCTCAGCGAAGAAAAGTGCTGACAGTGAAGTCCATTCAGCAGGTTTCAGTACAACTGTGTTTCCGCAGGCCAGAGCTGGGGCAATTTTCCAAGCCAGCATCAAGAGCGGGAAGTTCCAAGGAATGATTTGCCCACAGACTCCCCATGGCTTTCCTTCAGGATGGCTCGCATTCAGAACTCTTGCCCAGCCCGCATGGTGGTAGAAGTGTCTGGCTACTAATGGGATGTCAATATCCCGGGTTTCACGAATTGGTTTGCCGTTGTCGAGAGTTTCTATGACAGCAAAGAGACGACTCTCTTTCTGTATCCCTCTCGCTAATGAATAAAGATGCCTGGCTCTGCCGGAGGGACCTAACTGTTGCCAACCCTCTAACGCTGAACGTGCAGAAGAAACAGCTTTGTCGACATCTGCAGCGGTTCCTCGAGCGAGTGAACGCAAAACTTTACCATTCGCCGGATTTCTCGTTTCGAAGGTTTCGGCAGACTCTGAAGGTATCCACTCTCCGCCGATGAAATGGCAGGGGTTTTTACCGCTGGACTCGATCCAGGCTTGAGCCGCCTTAGCGTCTTCGGGGGCGGGTCCCCAATCGAGTGATTCAAGGGCCGTTGCAGGATTGGAGGAGTCACTGGACATGGCACTTATCCCATCGGATGCCGGTGGGTCGCTGAATAGCGCCCGGTGGCATGAAATTCGAGTTGTCGCTCGATATCAGCAAGAAGAGAAGAGGCTCCTATACGGAACCTGTTGGGTTGCATCGATTCCACACCCAGTTCTTCTTTGACGAGCATCAAAAAGGAGATCGAATCTTTGGCGGTCTTGATTCCTCCTGCAGGCTTGAATCCTGCGAGGTATCCACTTCGTTGTTGGTGTTCCCTAATGGCACGAAGCATGACGAGAGCGACAGGCAAGGTGGCATTTACAGATTCCTTGCCAGTGGATGTTTTGATGAAATCTGCTCCGGCTCCCAGGCAGACTCTAGAAGCTCTGGCAACTTGCCGAAGATCTCCTAGCTCACCGGTCGCTAGTATTGTTTTTAGGCAAGCAGCTTCACCACAGGCTTCTCTGTAGCTTCGGATTTCTTCATGAAGATCTGCCCAACGGCCTTCAAGGACGAGTGGGCGTGAAATCACGATATCAATTTCCTGTGCACCTTCTGCGATAGAAGAACGGATCTGTTCTAATTTTAATTCATGGGGGATTTGCCCTGCCGGAAACCCTGTTGATACAGAACAAACATTGACAGGGGAGTCTTTGCACGCGGAGACGGCAGTCTCAATCAGATTGTGGTAGACACAGATCGCTCCACAGTGGAGATCCTGAGGAAGCCCATGAGCTTCCAAGATATCTCTACGAACGGGGCGCATCGCCTTCGCTGCTAGACGTTTGACAGTTCCGGGAGTGTCATCTCCCGAGAGAGTCGTCAAATCGATGCAGCGAATAGCGTGGGCGAGCCAGCCCAGCTGCCAGCCCTTTTTCACGGAACGTCGACCGGTCAGAGTCTTAGCTCTTCTTTCGATAGCAGATCTATTGATCCTTGTCGAAAGTACCCAATCGATGTCGAGGTCTCCTCCTGGATTTAACAATGATCCTCCAAGAGGTCCAGCATCCGTAGTTTTCTCTCGGTGGTCAACTGCCTCTTACACGAATTCCGGAATCTGATGAGTTTCATTTCTTTCTTTGGGAGAGGAGCCTGATCATCGCTTCTCCCATTGAATTCCCAGCCTCGAAGTAACTTCCGGCGTGTCCAAACCAATGATGCCCGTGGCCAGGATTGGGAGAGTCTTCTGCTTTGAAAAGAAACTGACGAGTCGGCACATATTTGATGCTCCCCTTGTGCTGTCGATTCTTTTCTGTTGCGGCTTGGGCTGCATGGAGTTGAGAGTTGTCGGCGTTACCGGTTTGACCGATGACCACCGGTAATAGCGGCACATCGAACTCTTCGCGAAGATCTTCCACGAGATGTATGAAATTTTGAGTGTAGTTTTCAAGAGCACCTTCGGTGTACATGTCATTCCAACCCTGAAACCAGAAGAATCCGGTCAGTTCCAATTTCTTACCTTTGAGTGACGGGAAGTCTTTTTCTACTGAGCCGATCGCTTCTCGATATTCTTCGATCATTTTCGTATAGAAAGGCCCTGTTGTTCCTCCTGCAGAAGGGGGTCTGAAATCGACATGAAGACTTTTCCCACCCCAGCAAGTCTTGATCAATAAGACAGGGTCTTTACTCGCATGACCGAGTTGGTGACCAATTTGTAATTCTGGTCCGAAGTGGTGCTTACCTTCGTGGACAGCAAATCCAATTGAAAGTGGTCCCTTCTTCAAAGAACCTTTCGAAGGTTGATACCTCACCCAAACGTCATTTCTAGAGGTCCAGTTGCCCTCTTTATCACGGAGGTGCGAGAGTCGATTTTCCCATACAGGATCATCCATGAGGCGAATCAAGGTGCCTTTTCCACCGTTGTAGTGTTGTTCATGAACAAGATCTACAACGGCGTGACCCTCCATATTGGATTGTCCCGCGAGGAGAAAAACGCGGACAGTGCTCGCTGTTTCATTCGGTCCATAGTGAGATTCGATTCCGGCTACGCCGAGTGCCAGCAGTAGTAGAGTGCTCAATGTTGTCATCATGTGCTCCTGAAATCTGTTGAGTAATAATCAATTCAATGCGTAGCGTTTAAAGAGGATGCCACTTGGAACACCATCTCCGAATTCCAGAGCGGTCACTTTTCCCGAAGAATCACGTTTTACCTTAAGGTGAAGCCAGCGGGGGCCGCCGAGTTGATCCTTGCCTGTCTGCTTGATGGAGTAGCTTTTGGCTCCCCAACCAGTGAGGGTCAGTTGGGGATTGGACTTTAAATACCAACTGACTTGTAATTCATCTGAAACATAGAGGCCTACGAAATCAGTGGGATCCCAATTCGGATCGAGCGGGCTGGAGGCTTCTTTTTCTGGGCGTTCAGACCAATCACTTTCCTGAGATTCAGCGTTGGGAATGAGATTCTTGACGACAAGTTGCGCCAGTTTTTGAGTGACGCTTGAGGGATTGAAGTTACTTCGGTTAGAAAAACAAATTACTGCGATTTTCTGATCAGGGAACATCAATAAGTTAGACCTGTATCCTACCCAGGCACCTCCATGCGAAACGATCCGCTGACTCATCCAAGTCGATTCAGAGAGACCGAGTTTATAATCGAGCTCTGTTCCATCGATAAGAGTGAAGTCTTGAAGTAGCTTGTTGAGAAGACCGGGTTTCCACTCGTCGGCGAGAAGGGCATGGGTCCAGCGGCCGAAGTCTAAAACATTTGTATACAAACCGCCGTCGCCGACCATGTCGAGTCCTGTTTCTGAAATTTCATATCGCCCCTTACCTAAAGGGCTGTAACCCGTCGATCGATTTTTTACCACTTCATTACTATCGTCATGGAAGTGTGAGTTTTCCATCTCTAGGGGAGTGAATATTTTTTCGTGAGCGTACTCTCGTAAAGATTTCCCAGAGACTTTCTCGCAAATAATACTGCAAAGAAAGTAGCCCGTATTGCAGTAAGAGAATCTCTCACCGGGACGAAAATCTAAGCTCTGTTGCCGAAAAATCAGCTCCAACGCCTCTTCCTTTTTCCAACCGTCATCTTCGCCAATGTCACATAGATTCATCAGGTAGGAGTATTCTCTGAGGCCACTCGTGTGGTGTAGCAGGTGCCGAATCGTAATCTTTTCCCCATAATCAGGAAGTTCTGGGAGGTACTCCCGTATATCTGCATCGAGTTTGACTTTTTTTTCTTCCTCAAGGAATAGCATGCAGCAAGCAGTTATATGCTTGGAGATGGAGGCGATTCGGAAAATGCTTTCAGCCTTATTTGGAATGTCGAAATCTAAATTTGACATCCCGAAACCGGAACTGAGTAAAACTTCGCCCTCTTTGATAATCGAGATCGCACAACCCGGCTCACTCTCTTCGATGAATAATTCTATGATGTCTTCGACTTTTTTTTCTAAGGAATCTTCAGAGGCAGTTTCCTTGACGTCCTGTGCTAGCAATGGGGTGAAGATGAGGAAGCATAAGATAAAAGTGGTCCAGTATTTCATGGTCATTCTCCTAGTTCTTTATTATCCCCAGAGGGCAGAGATTCTTTTATTGCCATTTCTTTAATCTGATCTGGTTTCAAAGTGACAATCAGCAATAACGGGATAAATGAGCAGACGCCCGAAGTGAGAAAAAGATCGAATCTACTCAGAGATTCAATGCGGCTGATCTCGTTTCCAAAGTAGGTGCCGAAATTACTCACGGCCATATAGAGCGTGAATTGAGTTGCAGCAGCGCTCGTCCATGAAATTTTCATATATAAACTAAAGAGAGAGACGGTCTGGAAAGCCACGAGTCCCTTGAAGACTGGAACGATCCAC
>JAACCY010000095.1 GCA_009937185.1 Planctomycetia bacterium | reverse complement strand
AGAGTGGCTTCAGCCTCAGACCAGAGTCCTTGCTGAATGGCGATCTTGCAGAATATTTGTTCTCTTGAAGTATTCATGCCCAAATGCTGGAACAAAACAGTGCTATCGTCAAGAGAGCAGGACTTTACTTCTTGTCCTTCAGCGTAGATCCTCAGGTTTGGAGGACCTCATTGAGCACCCATGACAGTATTTTTGGCGTCGTCGTTGGCACGGCGGGCCACATAGACCACGGTAAATCGTCTCTTGTACGCAGACTGACGGGAATTGACCCGGATCGGCTGCCGGAGGAGAAGGATAGAGGATTGACGATAGATCTGGGTTTCGCCCCCATGAAATTGCCGGGGGGGGAGCTTGTAGGGATCATCGACGTTCCCGGGCATGAAAAATTTATCCGAAATATGGTGGCTGGGGCGAGTGGTATCGACCTGGTGGTTCTGGTGGTGGCCGCCGATGACTCGGTCATGCCCCAGACTCTAGAGCACCTCTCCATCATGACTCTCCTTGGAGTTCAGCGCGGCATTATTGCGATCAACAAGATAGATCTTGTGGATGAAGAGATGCTGGAACTGGTCGAAGAAGAGATTCGTGAAACTGTGGCAGATACTTTTCTGGCAGAAGCACCGATTCTCAAAGTCAGTGCTGAAACGGGAGAAGGTATCGAAGTATTAAAAGAAGAGGTCATCTCGGCGATTGCTGAATTACCCGCAAAAGAATCTGGGGGAGTCTTCAGGTTGCCGATTCAACGTGTCTTTTCATCAAAAGGGCATGGAACTGTCATCACCGGTGTACCTGTGAGTGGTGCTGTCGAAAAAGATGATCGTCTTGAAATTTTACCCGGAGATCACAAAGGACGAGTGCGAGGACTTCAGGCGTATCGCGTGACGGTGGATCGTGCTCGAGCGGGTCACTCGACGGCCATCAATCTTGCAGATGTGAATTACAAAGACCTGACGAGAGGAATGGTCGCCGCCACTCCCGGTTATTTTCGATCGACAGAAATGATCGAGGTCAGCTTGCGTGCATTACCTGGATTGGCGCAACCCCTATTGCATCGGATGTCAGTGCGCTTTCTTCAAGGAACGATGGAAGCCGTCGGGCGGTTATATCTTCTTGATTGCACACGACTCGAACCTGGAGATGAAGCTGTGGCACAGATCAGGTTGGAAGAACCTGTCGTGGTAGCACCAGGGGATCGTTTTGTTCTTCGGCAAACCTCACCGATGATCACTTTGGGAGGGGGAGAAATCCTCGACAGATCCCGTTGGAGATTGAAGACGGGCAAGGATTTCGTTGTCGAGTCGGTGAAACGCAAGATGTCAGCTCTGGACAGTCCTTTGGACTATTTGAGAAGTTTGCTCCGAGATGCATTATTAGAAGTACATACCACTGAGGAACTCTCTCGGAGGATGACGGTTACACGCGATCAAGTCTCTGAATATCTCCAACAACTGGTAGAGGTCGAAGAAGTTTCAGCCTTGGGGGGGGATCGCTGGTTGCTGAATGAGGGCACGCGAATGGCTGGCGAACGCATCGGTGCTGCTATTGAGGATGCTTTCCGTAAAGACCCCTACAGGGTTTCGGTCAAGGCGTTGGAAATCCGAGATAAGGTCCATTTAGAAGAATCATTTCTTGATGCGGTTTTCGAAAAACTTATCTCGGAAAATCGGCTGCAGAAATTACCGGGAGGAAGATTAATTCTTCCGGGGTTTGTTCCTCCTATTCCAAAGGCAGAGAAAAAAGCTTTGGATAGTTATCGAGCATATCTGAAGGAACATTTCTTTGCGGCTGCAAGGAACGAAGATCTGGCGGAAGAATTAGGAACGTCAGTGAGTCTACTGACTAAACTGCAGTCTTTGTTGGTGGATCGTGGCGAGTTAGTGAGACTGACTCCGGATGTGGTCCTATTACAAGAAGCGATAGAAGAAGCGGTCAGAAGATTGGCTGCTCATCATGAATCCTCCGGCCCCTTTACTGCTGCAGAGGCCAAGGATCTACTCGGCACGACAAGGAAGTTCGCCATTCCGCTTCTGGAACATCTCGACAAGACCGGTTGGACTCGAAGAAGAGAAGACAAAAGGGAAGTTCTCATTGAGAAATTGGCGAATCTTCCTCCCGTGAGTTGAACTGCATTCCTTTACTCTTCAGGGTCTGTGTACGATGTCAGCGTTGATGCCAATACCACCTTCTTCGCCATCTGCCCCGAGGCAGATGATTTCTATCCCGTTGCTATCTGAAGCGATGATGTAGTTCTTTCCCCAGGGGTCTCGTACCAGATTTTTACTGGTGATGTATCGATCCAATAGCGCTTCGGGTGAAGACGGCCATACCTTTTCATCGATTCTGTACAACTGGGCTGCACTGAGCAATGCTGCGAGATCCGAGAGGATTTGTACACGCAGAGAATTGCCCGGCTCGGATCCTCCGGAGGTGGCTTCGACGACCACCTCGTTGTCAAGAATTCTTAGCGATGCACCAAAGCCACCGCCTCCATTTTCAACCAGGAATAAAACGGGATTGGCACCTTTTTTCAAGTTCACCTTAATCAGATGATCAAGGGGGTCGACCCCTTGTTCGGCGTAATCTTCAACGATCGTCTCTCCATTTACTTGGACGAGACAGCCATCGTCTGAGCCTAAGGCGAGAGTGACAGAGCGATCATCGGGGCTCAAAAGAGAGCATTGCATCGCGACTACGCAATCATCTGAGCGACCTTTTTCACGTCCATACTGTCGAAGATCGAAGAGACCTTCTTCTGTCGAGAGGAGAACGTTGGCAGTGGGTCTTTCTTCAGGAGGTAGTTCTAGGACACGGGTTAAACCTTCTTTTCCTCCTCCGGGTATGGGGTTCGACACTTTCATACGACGGACAAACTGACCGGGAAGAAGTGAAGTCACCTCACGAGTATGAACACCGAGAGCGGCCTTCCCCTTATCTCCCAAAAGTTTTGCGATAATAGGTCCGCTCTCTTCTAGAGGGAGGGCTCGCAACATGACCACGGTGGCCCAGGGGTCAAGATCGGGAGTGGAAAGTTGGCTTCTCAATGCATTCAGCAAAGATTCATCTGCAGTGATTTCTGCTCTCTCTATTAATCGACATGCTGCCAATCGAACGACTCTAGAAGGATCCTCAAGTCCCCAAAGGCTGAGAGTTCTGGAATGTATTGAATCGTCGAGGCATGCATTGAGGAGCGCCACTCGCTGGCGAGGTTGGCGTGCTTGCCACTCGGCGTGCAACCGCATCGAATCATTTCCATGTGATTCCAGCCAGCGACGGGCGACCTCTACAGGTGCCGTTGCAATTCCATCTCCATCTGCATCGATGTACACGGGGTTCGTGATCGCGATGGGAAGAACCGGTCGAACCTTGTCGGGAACGATGGGGGCAAGGCTTTCATCTCCTTCAACTCTCAGAGATATCCAACCGTCAGTGCGTACAGGTATCTTTCGGGTATCGACCAGTCGTACGATTTCTCGGCTATCTGGAACTGGAATGGTTTCGACCACATCGCCATCGACGATGACGAGTACTCGGTCGACGTCGATCCAGTCTGCAGCCTGTATTGTTGTTGTGAGTTGAACAGCGGCCCTCTCAGCGGTCACGGTCTCTCCCATTCCAGCACCGTTGACTGTAAATGTGACGAAGGGGCCGAAGGTGGTTACGACCTGTCCATTTTTGACAGTATCGCAGATCTCTTTGATGGGGATCTCTCCAGGCTGGTCATTCGATGTGGGAAAGTAATTTCGCGGCCAACCGGCTAGGTTGGTGTTGACCGCATGGCTGTCGGAATTTCCAACTGCAGTGATTCGTGCGCCATGATTGAGAAGCAGATGCCAGTCTTCAAGCACGGAGTGGCGGCTGGATCCTGTAGGGCGGTCTGTTATCTCTGCATCGTAATAACCCCAGCCCGCGTTTTCATTGAAGATTTCGACGCTGTCAAAATCGACAGACCAGTCAGGGTCAGTGGAGGATCCTGTGATGGGGTCGAGACCTGCGATGCGGAAATAATCGATCGCTTCCCAGCGCGGATGGTTGACCTGAATGACGGGGACTTCTCCTATGCCTGTATCCGGTTGGCTTCGCATCGCTCGTACCGCTCGAAACATCCGAGGGCCGTTTTCGGATCCAGGATCGATCACCTCGCCCCAGGGCTTGAGCGGGAAGGCATTAAAATGTCCGAGGGGAACTGAGATTTCATTTCCGACGACGCCTTGGAAATGTTCCCCGGCTGAGAGTTCTTCAATGGTAGGTGCGTAATCAGTGTGATGGTTGTGGTCTGTCGCTATGCCGACTTCGAGAGCTTCACTCGCGATACTGATAATCCGCTCTGGCATGTTGCTGTCTCCATGCCCTGAGTAAGTCAAAGTATGGAGATGGTAGTCTGCCGCAGCCCAGCCTTGGGTATCGACCTGATGTTCTAATTCGAAGGTGGTCTCGGTTCGCATGTCTGCGGAGATGACCACTTCTTGTTTATGGATGCTCCACTCCGGTCCACGACTGGCGTAGATCACCCAGGTTCCGACAGGAAGAGTGATCAAACCCTTCCCTGAAATTGTGCAGATGACATCGTCTCTGATGGCGAGATCAGCAGGGTTTACTTGAGTGTTCCTGAAAAATTTCATCCGGCTGCCATCGGGCTTGCGAAAAGTCAGTCTAGAGGGGACCGCTTTTCCTTCGGTATTCAGAATTTCGAATGAAAATTGACCCCGTTCTCCATCTCCTCCGACCGGATCGAGGACATCTTCCATGGTTGTCGCATTGAGATTGAAGAGATTTAGCAGGAGAAGAAAGAACACAGGATTCATGGCGCGCCTTTCATGGCATGGCCGGAAATCGGAAACGACGATGTCGTGCTTCAAGAATTAGATTCTAAGTCCACTCAGGGGTGTGACGAAATGCTCAAGCCCGGTAAATGTGAAGTCCGGGATGGTCATGAAGAATCGTTCCAGGAACAGAAAGATCTTTGGGGCCCCTGAGGCAGTGATCGAGGATCGATTTCTTTTCAGGTTGAGGGACCAGCAAAAAGACATCTCTAGAGGCGTAGATCTGTTCAAGACTGATGGTCAGAGCCTTGAGCTGCGCTGGCGGAGATTCTTTGAAGTTAGCGCTGATGGTTTCTGGAGTGAGGTCTATTGCGGTGTAACTGGAGAAGTTGGAGCCGGGTTCATTGAAGGCGATGTGGCCGTTGGATCCTAGGCCGAGAATACAGGCCCTTGGGGGGCCCCATTCAGAGATAACTTTATCCAAGCGTTGAGCCTCGGTTTTGGGATCACCCTGGGGATCGATGGTATGAAGTCGAGATGTATCGACGCCGAGGGGGTCAAAGATCTGCTGATGCAGGTAGTCCCGAAAACTGTCGATGTGGGCGGCAGGGGCAATATATTCGTCAAGTTGGAGAAATCGGAGGCTTCGCCACAGCCGGATAGAGGCCTCATCTTCCCGGATCTGCCGATATAGATCGAGGGGAGAACGCCCTGTGGGAATACAGATCAGATCACCGGGATGAAGGGTATCGAGGAGATCCTGCCTCAATTGACAGGCCAGAGCCTCAGGGTCAGAGTTTTGGAACACGGATACAGGGCTCATTTTCCAAAATCTCCTTTCTCCCGTAGGCGATGATTAAACGACTTGAGTGTCCTAAAGGGAACCTATCCGACGTATCCCCCTAGGCCAAGGACCTGAACCCCGTGAGGATCCTGAGAATTATTACTGGAATCGTATTCTTGAGCGTCTCGGGTATTATCATGTTTCGTGTACCTTCTGAGGAGTCTGTCAGTCTCCGTCAAATCAGTAGGTGGACAGTTCTTCAGTGAAGCAGAGCTCCCTGAAGGCATGAAGAGAGTGAATAGATGAAAGTACATGATCATATCTTGGATACCATCGGAGGGACTCCGCTGGTTCGAATCAATCGCATTTCCCGAGGGCTCCCGGGAACGATGGTGGCGAAAGTTGAGGCCTTCAATCCAGGAGGCAGTATCAAGGATCGCATTGGTGTGCACATGATCGATGCTGCTGAGCGTGAGGGCCTCCTCAAGCCCGGCGGAACCATCGTGGAGTGTACTTCTGGAAATACAGGTTTAGGCTTGGCGTTGACAGCCTCAGTGCGTGGATACAAAGCGATTTTTACCATGCCAGATAAGGTTGCGGAGGAGAAATCAAAACTCCTGAGAGCCTTTGGTGCTGAAGTCATTATTTGTCCTACAGCCGTCGAGCCCGATGATCCACGTTCATACTATTCCGTGGCGAAACGTCTGACGGAAGAAGATCCGGATGCGTTCAATCCCAACCAATACTTTAATGAGTGGAACCCGCATGCTCACTACGTGTCCACAGGTCCTGAGATTTGGGATGACACCGATGGGAAGATAACTCACTTCGTTTGTGGGTTAGGTACGGGTGGAACTGTGAGTGGAATCGCTCGTTACCTGAAAGAGAAAAACCCGGACTTAAAAGTCATCGGCGGGGATCCCGTTGGATCTCTGTACAAAGAATATTTTGAGACAGGGAAAGTAGGCGAAGCCAATACTTATAAAACTGAGGGTATCGGCGAAGACATGATTCCTGGAACCATCGATTTTTCTCTGATAGATGAAGTGATCCAAGTGAATGACAAAGACGCTTTTTCAATGGCTCAAAGATTGGCCAGAGAAGAAGGTCTCCTCAGTGGTTCTTCCGCTGGAACGGCCATGTGCACAGCTGTTGAAGCGGCCAAAAGTATGGGCCCAGACGATCTCATGGTTGTGATCATTCCTGATACTGGGGAAAGATACCTCAGTAAGGTATATGACGACGATTGGTTGAGGACGAACGGTTTACTCGATATTTCTCTTCACTTGAGTGCTGGAGAAATTCTCAACAAAAGAGGAACTCGAAAGAATCCCTTAATAGAGATGTCGCCTTCAGACTCTTTGCGAACCGCTGTAGAGAAAATGCAAAGTGAAGAGATCAGCCAGATTCCTGTTTTTGAAAATGGCGTTCCTGTAGGCAGTGTTCGAGAAGCTGTTGTTCTAGAAAAAATGCTCGCAGGGACTGAAATGTTGGAATGCGAACTAAGGGAAATCATGGAAGAGTCATTTCCCGTTGTGAGCGAGGGTGCTAGCGCTGATGCCATTTTCGCACATCTCGCCAGTAAGCCATCCGCTGCAGTTCTTGTCGAGACTCCAGAGGGATTCCGGATTATTACTAAGTACGACATGATTCACTCCATGAGTGGAAGAAGGTCCTGATCTTGAAATTTTCAACACGCGCCATTCATGCCGGCCAGCATCCTGATCCATCAACCGGAGCTGTGATGACACCCGTTTACCTGACTTCCACCTATGTGCAAGAAGCACTGGGTGTACACAAAGGATATGGATACTCCAGAACGGGTAATCCTACGAGAGCTGCCCTCGAAGCAAATCTAGCTTCATTAGAGGGAGGCGATTACGGACTCTGCTTTGCGAGTGGTCTCGCGGCTACAGATGCGGTTCTTAAACTATTAGGAACCGGTGACCATGTTGTTGCTGGTAACGATCTCTATGGAGGCACGCACCGAATCTTCACTCAGATTTACCAGCCCATGGGGATCGGATTTGACTTCGTTAATACCGGAGACTTGGATCAGGTGAGAGATGCCATCAAGGAAGAGACCCGGATGGTATGGCTGGAGACTCCTACTAATCCGTTGCTGAAAATCACCGACATCGCTGAGGTGGCAAAAATTTGTAAGGAAAAAGATGTATTACTCGTAGTCGATAATACTTTTGCGACTCCTTACTTACAGCAACCGCTGGCATTGGGCGCAGATATCGTAGTTCACTCTGTGACTAAATATCTGGGTGGACACTCAGACGTCGTAGGGGGTGCATTGATCACTTCCAGTTCCGATCTTCGGGATAAATTAGCGTTCATTCAAAATTCCGTGGGAGGTATTCCCGGACCTCTCGATTGCTTTTTGACTCTCAGGGGAACCAAGACTCTTGCCGTTCGTATGGAGCGGCATTGCAGTAATGCCGAGAAAATAGCTCATTGGCTCGATTCAGATGATCGTATCGGCAAGGTGTTTTATCCAGGGCTAGAAAGCCATGAGGGATATGAGATTGCTTCCCGGCAAATGAGTGCACCCGGTGGCATGATCTCCTTTGAACTTGCTGGAGCTTCTGAGGAGCGTGCCAGAGAGGTTGTATCCAATACCCATGTATTCGCATTGGCAGAAAGCCTTGGTGGCGTGGAAAGCCTGATTGAGCACCCTCCGACGATGACTCATGGAGCCATTCCTGTGGAAGTCCGTCATGCAGAGGGGCTCTCGGACGGCTTGATCAGAATTTCGGTGGGGATTGAGGATGTGGGCGATTTGATTGAGGATTTAGATCAGGCGATCGGTCGCTGATACTCATTTTGCCACAAAAAGAGAACTCAGGGGCGGTTGAACGGCCATTTACCTACCCCCGAGCCTCAGGCATTTTCAGTGAATACAAGGAAGGTATTCCTAGCCTTCACCCTACTAGCGAGCCCCAATGCGAGTGTGTGACAACTATTTTTGAGATTATCGCTTTTCAGATAAAGTTTTTTGAGCGGTGTTATTTAATATTGATAATTGTGCCCTAGCGCTCGCTGGTGGATTTTGTAGATTAGTCTTCACTAGAAACCTCACATTTTCTCGAAGGATACCTGTTGAATAGTGGAAACAACTTTCAAGAGACTTTGACGAATGCAATGCTCGGTGTCGATTCCGCACGGAGTGAGTTGTTTGAAAAAGTGCACCCTGAGATATAAAGATATTTGTCTCAGCAAGCGAGTATTTCTCTGAAAAGAAAAATTCAGCTGGATGACCTTTGCCAAGAGGTATTTCTCAGGGCATTGAAAGTTATCGAGGTGTTGGGAACCGATTCAGAATTCGAGGACTTCCGCAAACTCGTTCTTCAAAATGCGAAGTGGACTGTATTGGATGCTGTGAAGTCGCTCCGAAAGTTTGAGGGCGAATCCAATATTCCTGGGGGCATCGTTTCAATCCCGGTTGATATCGATTTGCTCGGCGGCGAAGTTCTTGCTATTCAGAGAGAGGAATCTGAATGGCTGCATTCGTTGATTGACGAACTAGATGACGATTATTCCAGCGTCATGTGGTTAAAACTCGATGGGAAATCAACCCAGCAGATTTCTGAGCAACTTTCTATTTCTACTGAGTTAGTGCGGAAGAGATATCAAAGAGCCGTCGAAAAGATCAAATTGAGATCCTGATCTTCTTCAGCAGAGCTCTTTCTTCAGTCTTCAATTCCATCGAATAGAGTCAGCCCCAATGCTCCAAAAAACAATACGGGCAACCATGCTGATAACATCGGATTGATCCCGCCTTTATTCCCCAAATGTGAACAGATCTCGGTGAAGATTAAATATCCGGTGCCTAGAGCGAGTGATATCGACAATCCTAAAACGATGGATTGGCTCTCTGTCCTCATGATAAAGGGGAGTCCCAATAGAAGCAGAATGAAGTTGGCCAATGGGAATGCGAACCTGCGGTGGATCTTGACTTCCAAGTGGGCGAGATGAGGTCTTCGCTTGTATTGGTCTCTCAACTCTGTGAAAGAGAGATACTCGATTTCCCGGTCGCTTGATTCCAAGTCGACGGGGCGCATATCGGTTTCAAGTTTGAGTTCGTCAAATGAAAGACTCAAGCTGACAGTACCATCGGGTTGGGGAACTGGAATTTTGAGACCTTCTTGATCAAACTGTTCTTTTTTGCCCTCTCGTAATAGCCAGTATGGTTCACCTGCTGGAGGAACCTTCCAGATGAGTCCTCTCGCTACGATGATGGATTTGGGCGTTGAAGAGTCTGGATGAGTAGAAGTGATGCGAACTTGTTGCCCACGCTTTTCGTGGGGAAGATAACTGCCGACTTGAATCAAGTTGCTCAAACTATCGGAGACCATGTCGGGCTTGATGTTGTTTTTTGATCTGCCATAAGAGTCAGCAAGGCGAATGCGGTCTTTCAGTGACGGGATTACGGCTTCCTGAACGACGATCATCATCGTTGCCATCACCAAGGCCATCAGGAAAAAGGAAGCCAGAATTCTTGGTAACGGCAGCCCTGAGGCTCTGAGAGGAATCAGTTCATGACCCTTATTAATTTGAGTCGCGGTGAACATGGCTGCGAAGAGTGTCAGGATCGGTCCTAGATACTGAGTGAAGTAGATGGGAACCATGGCTGAAAAATACTGGAACATGACAAGGGGAAGCGGCTGATCATGACGCAAGAATCGGTCAAGCCTGGAAACTCCATCGATGACGCAAAACAGCGAAAGAATGGCAAATGAGACGATCGACCACGAGATCAGGTATTGCCGGATCAGGTATCGATCGATGGTTTTCAATGGCAGCCATTTGAGAGGAGGTCGATTCCAAAAGTTTTTCATCGCAGCCTCAATCGGAAAATAAGGCCAAGCGAAACCAGGATGAGAGCGTAGTTTCCGGAAAGCACAGTGATCCATGCTGGAGCACCGGTCGCTCTACTCAGTTGAATCCCGCCGTAGGTCAATGGGTAAAACACTGCGAGAACCGCCAAGACTGCGAAAAAGAAGGGGACCAAACGTTGATT
>JAACCY010000013.1 GCA_009937185.1 Planctomycetia bacterium | reverse complement strand
CGAGTGCGACACTTGCTTTGAAGGCGGCTAAAGGAAAAATTCAGGAGGGTCAAACCTGGATTCAGGAGAGTATTTTGGGGAGTCGCTTTTCGGCGACATATGAGAATGGACCCCAAGGTATATTGCCGACGATTAGAGGAAGGGCTTATCACAGCTCAAGGGGGCAATTGATTTTCGAAGACGATGACCCTTTCCGATCAGGATTTCCCACGTAGAGAGTGCACTGGCTTGAGGATAACCTCAGTTGCAGAGTTTCATTTATGGAGGGGGAAATTATCGTGCTCAGCATCGCTATTGATGCCACCGCATCTTGTACCCCTCGACCTACCGGTATTGGGCGATACACAGAAGCTCTCGCAGAAGCCTTGATGAATAAAGGAATCTCTTTGTATTTGGGGACAAGATATTCCCACTTTCATTTAAGAAAACATCGTCTTCATGTTGAATCCGCAAATCAGTTTTGGATTCAGGAACCGATTTGGCCACTTTATAAATATCCAGATGTGATTCATGTGACGGATGCACGAGTCCCTCGTTGGCCATTGGCTTCTCGGGGACTTCCAAAAGTGGCGACCTTGCATGATGTGTTTCATATTTTGCCGGGGTTAGATTCCGGCCATCGTTTTTCAACGCCGGAGTTTCAGCGGAAAAAAATTGATAGGTATCGAAAGATGGCGGTTGATTGCGACATGATTATTGCCGTTAGCGAAGCGACTCGTAGAGACTTTCTTAAATATGTAGAGTGTGATCCGGCAAAGGTCTCTGTCGTTCACCATGGAGTTGATCCCGTCTTTTCTCCGTCTCCTGCAGATGCCGATGATTCTTGTAAGATCCTTCAGCAAGCGGGTATCCCGGAGGGCGGAATCTTGTATGTCGGTGATCTTTCTAGTAGGAAAAATTTGGCTGGAATCATCGATGGATTTTTTCAAGCAGATCTTGGACCGGAAATTCCGTTGGTGATAGCGGGTGAAAGTACCTTTGGTTCAAAAGAGCTGGAGCAAAAGATTCTCGATCGTTCCCCGGGTCAAATTGTCAAAGTGGGTTGGCGTGGACATGACATCTTGCCGGCTTTGTATCGGTCTTCTAAAGCACTTCTATTCTGTACCCATTACGAAGGTTTTGGATTACCCGTGTTAGAGGCTTTGGCCAGTGAGACTCCTGTGGTCATATCCAGAAGAGGAGCGACTTCAGAAATTGCGGGTGATCACGGCGATCAGTGTGATCCTGAAGATGCGGAGACTATTGCTTCTGCCCTGCACTCCGCCTTAGCGAGATCTCCTCAAGCCTTGCGTATGGCAGCCGATCATGCAGGGTCCTTCACATGGGGGAGATGCGCAGAAAAGACCCTTGAAGTATATCAGCAGGCAATGGAGGTGGCTTGATGGCCATCCCTCACTTCTTGGTCGTTGGAGCCGGCATCGTTGGGGCCGCTTGCGTCAGAGAATTAGCGCGAGCAGGGAACCGCGTTACCGTCATCGATTCTGGGCCAGGAGCAGGCTTACAGGGTGGGACTGCAGCAGGAATGGGTCACGTGGTCGTCAATGAAGGAGATACCGACACTCTGAGACTATGTCTTAGGGGTCGAGAGCTTTGGAGATCGGATGCTCCACCGATGTCAGAGAGAGATAGTTATTGGGAAACAGGAACTCTCTGGATTGCAGAAGATGAAGAGACTCTTCTTCAACTGGAGGGCGCACAAAAAAAACTGGAGAGCGTGGGAGTTGTTGCGGAGCGCATCGATGGAAGGCAATTGATCAAACTGGAACCTGCCTTGGCTCCCGATTTGGCGGGTGGACTTCGAGTTCCTCATGATGGTGTTATCTATGCACCCACTGCTGCCAGAGAATTCCTGAACGCTTCACCGAAGGTGACATGTCACTATGGAGTGAGTGTGAAAAATATCGGTGATGGGATAGTGGAACTTACAGACGGTCGAAATTTTGAAGGTGAAGCAGTGATCGTCGCCACGGGTATTAGTGTTCTTTCGATATTGGGAGAAGCGGGTGCAAGATTGGCAGAGAAAGTTTCTCTATATCCAAGAGAGGGGCATCTCGCCATTACTGCTAGGGGCACACGAATACTGGATCATCACATTGTTGAAGCGGGATACCAGAAGGCTGCTCACAGTACTTCACAAGCGGGCTCGAAAGCGGGTTCGGTCGCATGCGCTATTCTTCCTCGGCAAACAGATCAACTATGTCTGGGGTCTTCGCGTAGACCGGGTGAACCCGGGCCTGTCGATCCCAATATGATGATGAGAGTGATCGACCGGTGTGAACGATTCGTCCCTTCAGTAAAGACACTACCGATTCTCAGGACATGGACGGGCGCGCGGGCTGCCACCAGTGATGGAAAACCTTTACTAGGTCCGGTGCCTGGACTCCAAAGAACTTGGATCGCTGCAGGATTTGAAGGTTTGGGAATTACCCAAGCTCCGGCAGCTGCAGAGTTGATACGACAGAGAATTATGGGGGAGTCATGCACATTGGACCCTTGGCCATGGGATCCTGCTAGGCCCTATAAAGACAGTTCTGCTTTGACGAAACAAGAGAATGATCATGCGTGATTCCATATGCATCCATGTCGATGGCGCAACTCTCCGGGTGGAGTCTCACCAAACTGTGACATCCGCATTGATGAGATCTGGTATTTCCGCTGTAAGGAAATCTCCTTCTGGGGAGTCGCGGGGCGCTCTATGTGCCATGGGCTCATGCCATGAATGCCGGGCGACAGTGAATGGAGTTCGAGGAGTCAGAACCTGTCTCGTGAACGTCGAAGAGGGAATGACAATCGAACGAGAACAACCTGTTCTGAGAACTTCGATGGGAGTGAGCGCTGTTCATGAAACCAAGAGTTTCGAAACAGACGTCGCTGTCATTGGTTCTGGGCCCGCTGGCTTGGCGGCGGCTTGTGCTGCTGCAGAACTGGGGAAAACTGTGACGATCATCGACGAATCCCCAGGGCCAGGGGGGCGTATTTGGAGTCATAGGGGATCACCACCTGTCGAAGCTCGCCCATGGATTGAACGGGCAAGAATCGCAGGAGGTCAAAGACTTCAGGGATATTCAGTGATCGATGGAAAACCCAGAGAACTGAAGGTCGCAAGTGTCAAGGATGGTACTCGCCACCGGGTTCTTTGTTCATCGATCGTTATTGCGACAGGGGCACGAGAAAGATTTTTACCCTTCCCGGGTTGGACTCTTCCCGGTGTGGTTGGAGCGGGTGCTTTGCAATCATTGATCAAGGGAGGTCTACCGGTCTCTGGTCTGCGTCTCGTCGTCGCAGGTACCGGCCCATTGCTCTTGGCGGTTGCTAAACTTGCTGTGAGCGAGGGAGCAACAGTGGTGGTTGTCGAGCAGGCTTCATTTGCCGATAGGAGTGCTTTGGCGATTCCCCTCCTGTTGTCGCCATCTCGTTGGAGGCCAGCGAGAGAACTATGGAACTCACTGCGGGGTGTCGAAATGTATACCTCGAGTTGGGTGACATCTGCGCGGGGTCAGCAGCATGTTCAGGAAGTCAGTATTCGGACTCCGCAAGGAATCAAAACTCTGGAGGTCGATGGACTTGCCGTGGGTTATGGCCTTATTCCAGAATCGAGAGTGGCAGCAGGGTTGGGATGCGAGATAGATGAAGATGGTTTTGTCAGAGTAGATGAGCACCAACAGACCCGAGTTCCTGGCGTTCTTTGTGCGGGTGAGTCTACGGGTATTGCAGGAAGTGAATCGGCTCTTGATGAAGGACTCGTCGCAGGAATAGTCTCAGCGGGGCGAAATCCGAGATCGAGGTTGTTGGCCAGAGTCCGACGTCACCGATTCTGGGGGCAGGCAATAGAGAAAGCGCATCCATTGCGAGATGAGGTCTTACAGCTTGCAGGGGCTGAGGATGTCGTCTGCCGATGCGAAGATGTGAGGGCTGGAGAAATAACGGGATGTGTAAGTCGTAGAGAAGCCCGTTTAATCCATCGGTGGGGTATGGGTCATTGCCAAGGCAGAGTGTGTGAGGGAAGTTCGATGTGTGCTGCTCTGGAGGGAAGTGACTCGGTGCGACCTCCATGGACGGTAGCTCCGCCGGAAGCTCGAATCGAAACCAGCCGATAGGGAGTCTTCCCTGTCTGAATCGGTTATCTTGAAGGCTGAACTCGTCGAGGCCGTTGCATGGAAGGGAGGAAGTCATCGATCGAATCGCATTGGTCACCGTGACCATCCTCGTACTGACCGCAACACTGTTGGCAGGTTGGTTTTCGGAACCTATTTCTCAAGACACTTTAGTTTCGCAAGACGCTTCAAGCCCAGCGGCCGACCCATTGGGGTCATTGGCACCCTGTATCACTTCTACACTCAAAGCCATCGGCGCCACCTCCAACTTGGCGGTCGTGAGTGATTATTGTCATATCGAGAGCGATCTTCCTCGTGGGGGAACAGCGCTGCTTCCCGATTTGGAAAGAATCATTCGGTCTGGAGCGAGGGTTTTACTGGTGCGAGCGGCAGCGGGAGTACCTATCGACTCTTTGAGAAGCATTGGAATGCCGGTGATTCTTCCTTGGTCGAGCGTGGATCAGATGTGCACCAGTGTGGAGAAGCTTGGAAAGATCAGTGGGAATCTAGAGGCGGCTCTGTCTCTCTCCGAACAGTTAAGAACCTCGCTCGCATCGAGAGTCACTCCTGATGCTCCCCGTGTTCTTCTCGTTATAGGAGGAGAGATGGACAGAAGCGGTGGCCCTTGGGTGATTCGTGAATCTTCTCTTCATGGGCAAGTACTTCATGCCGCAGGATTTAGGCATCCGTTCGAGGTGCCCTTACAAGGGGCTCCGCAGTTATCACTGGAATCTCTTGTGGAAATCGATCCCGATTACATCGTGCATTTGGTGCCTTCGAATGAAGAAGCTGGACCCTCCCGGGAACAAATCGCCGCTGCGTATATCGGAATTCCAGGTTTGTCGGCACTCGAAAAAGGAACCATCGGAGCGATCTACCATCCTCAAGCTCTCGATGAAGGTCCGGAACTCATCACCCTCGTTGAGATTCTTCGTGGAGAGATTTCTCGATTGAGTCGAAGAAATATGCAGGAGAGGGTTGTTGATGAAAACTGAACCCTGGCTTCGTCTCGACCAACTCACAGTAAAGCGGGGTGGGAAAACGGTTCTCGAGAACGTCGATCTAGAGATCGATCATGGAGAATTCGTTGTCATTCTAGGAGCGAATGGGTCGGGGAAATCGACTCTACTTGCGGCATTACTGGGACAAGTCCCCATAGCGAGTGGAGCCATCCATGTGGCGGGGGAAAATCTAGAATCGATGAGCGTGCGTGAACGGGCTCATTGGTTTGCATGGTTACCTCAAGAATCTCACTCTCCCGAAGCGATCCTCGTTGAAGAAGTTGTGGCTGCTGCCCGATATCACTTAGATGAACCTCGTCCCGTTTCTCTGGAAAAATCGAGAGAAGCCTTGGAAGACTCCGGAGCTGGAGATCTTGCTCGGAGATGGTGGACGGAACTCTCTGGCGGAGAACGCCAAAGAGTGGAAATAGCGACCTTGCGAGCGCAGTCGACTCCGGCTTGGTTGTTGGATGAACCGGTGAATCATTTGGATCCATTGTGGCGTGAGAGACTGCTGGTGGATTTACAAGAAAAAGCCATCTCGGGTCAAACCGTCATCGTTGTTCTTCATGATATGCATTTGATCAAAGAAATTTCGAAGATTCAAACCCGGGTGATTGCTCTCTCAGAAGGCAAAGTCATCTTGGATTCTCCAGATGCATCTGCATTAGAGGATGACGCAAGAGATAAAATCTACGGGGAAACTCATTCAGGAAAACCTGTACTGCAGACCGAAAATGTGGAAGGGACTCCTCGAAAAAGCTGGAGTTTCTTGCAAATGTTTCTCTGGTGCGTTGTGACGCTCTGCGCAGGTTTCGCTTCAGCTTGGATTGGCCCGACCCTCGAGGGGGAGTTGGGCGACAAGATTTTTTCTGACTTGAGAGTTCCAAGAGCACTCGTCGGGTTGTCGATGGGAGCCGTGTTGGCGGGTGCTGGAGCGGTCTTGCAAATCCTGCTCCAAAATCCGTTGGCGACACCGGGAACAGTCGGAACGACTGCTGGTGCATCTTTGGGAGTTATTATTGCGTTGCTGTCTGGAACGGTTTTGCAATTGGGGGGATTCCCATTGCTTCCGTTGGCAGCATTTGTTGGCGCGATGGGAGTGACAGCGTTGGTCGCTACGGTGGCGGCTCGATCTCGAACCCGTACAGAAGATGTGCTCCTAGCAGGAATTGCTCTGACCTTGATGACGGGAGCGATCTCTTCGGCCTTACGACTGGGATTTGATCAAGTGATGGCTCTCGATGCTTTGCGCTGGTCTTTGGGGAGCTTGTCGCTGATCAGTTACGATCGCTGGATCCTGGCGGCTCCTTTCTTCGGCATTTCGCTCGTAGGAATGCTGACTTTGTTGAGACCCTTAGATGTTTTGGCCACAGGATCTGAACGTGCCGCAAGTAGAGGTGTCAATGTTCCGAGAATACGAACTTTGGGAGTAGGATTGTCCTCTCTGGGTGTTGCTGCGGGAGTGGCCACCTGTGGCCCCATCGCATTTGTCGGATTGATCTGCCCTCACGTCATGAGAATACTTGGAGGGGGACAGCCCCGTTTTCTCGTTCCAGCATCGATGATGTTTGGGGCTGCATTTCTTCCGCTTTGCGATGGCTTAGGCAGAATAATGTTGCAAAACAGGGATGTGCCCGTGGGTGTGATTACGGCGTCACTGGGAGCACCGGTTTTGTTTCTGTTGGTGCTACGGAGATCCCGAAGAGTTTGAAGAATATTTTTCAATACTGAAAGTCGTTTCGACACGGGTTCCCGTGGATCAATTGGCGTAGAATCATGGAATCAAAGTCCCCAAGGTGGATGCTGTCATTGGGGTGGAAACATGACTCAAGTGTGTGCCTTATTGCCGGGCATGTGATCTGGAAGGATCGATATGAGTTCCGAATTAAAGTGGGATTGGGCTGGGGTCATGCCCGCCATTACGACTCCGTTCGACGAGACAGGCGAAGTAGATTACGCATTTCTCTCTGAACATGCAGTGTGGTTGGTTGATAACGGTGCGACTGGAATCATTCCATGTGGATCCTTGGGAGAGGGAGCCACTCTCTCATTTGAGGAGAAGCAACGCGTTATCGACACCCTTGTTCGAGCTGTCGGACATCGCGTTCCCGTCATACCCGGCATTGCGGCAGCATCTACGCAAGAAGCCGGAAGACTAGCGGCGACGGCCTCGGTGATGGGTGCAAAAGGATTGATGGTATTACCTCCCTATATTCACAAGGGTCCATTCCACGAAATGGAGTCTCACGTGGAAGCGGTAATGGCTGCTACGGATCTTCCATGCATGCTCTATAACAACCCTGCCGCATATGGAGTTGACTTCCCTCCAGGCTGGATAGCGGATCTTGCCGACCGTCAAGAAAGACTTAAAGCAGTGAAAGACTCAAGTGGAGATGCTCGCCGTATCACCGCCGTGAAATCTTTGGTAGGAGATCGCTTAGCCCTCTTTGCCGGTTTGGATGACATGGTTGTCGAGGCTGTTCGACAAGGCGCAGTCGGCTGGGTTGCTGGATTGGTACATGCTTTTCCAGAAGAATCGGTGTCCCTCTTCGATAATGCACTTCATGGAATTCATGATCCTGTCGCAGCTATGAAAGCAGATGAAATTTATCGTTGGTTCTTGCCGATGCTCAGACTCGATTGTGTACCGGAGTTTGTTCAACTGATCAAACTCGTGCAGCAGGAGGTGAACAGAGGATCAGAGATGGTTCGGTCGCCTCGCATGCCAGCGATAGGATCATTGCGAGAGAGCGCTTTGAGCATCATTCGTGCAGCGATGGAGTGTCGACCTGAGCTACAGGGAAGTGGAGAGACTTCATGATCACTGGAGTACATTTCATTGCAGGAGAAAAAGTTTCTGGAAAAGACGGTTTTCAGGCTCGTAACCCTGAGGATGGTTCAGACCTAAATCCCTTTTTTCCGGAAGTGAATCTTGAGCAGGTGAATACTGCTGTTGAAAAAGCACAAGAAATACATGACCAGCGTCTGCTTTTTCCCAAAGAGATTCGTATAAAACTCTTGGAGTCGATTGCGAGTCATCTCGAATCAGCGCTCCCTGAAATCCAGACCCGGGGTGTCCAAGAGACAGGACTTCCTGCAGGTCGATTCGAAGCGGAGATGGGGAGAACTTGTCATCAATTAAGGCAGTTTGCAGTAACCATCGGGACCGGTGCTTTTAGCGAAGCAGTACTTCAGAGTTCTGATGCCGATCGTCAGCCGATTCCAAGGCCAGATTTACGTCGCCGAATGATTCCCTTGGGGCCCGTGGCTGTTTTTGGTGCCAGTAATTTTCCTCTCGCATTTGGGGTGGCGGGGGGAGATACGGCGAGTGCTCTAGCGGCGGGTTGTCCTGTCGTAGTGAAGGGACACCCTGCTCATCCCGGTGTATCCGAACTGGTTGCTGCTGCCATCTCTGCTGCGGTATCGGAGACAGGATTACCAGGGGGAGTCTTCAGTATGCTGCATGGTGAATCTCATCAGGCGGGGGCATGGTTGACGGAGCATTCAGGAATTTCAGCTGTGGGATTTACCGGATCCAAAGCCGGAGGTATGGCTCTGTGGAAGTTGGCAACTCAACGAGATTGTCCGATTCCTGTTTTCGCTGAGATGGGGAGCACCAATCCAGTGTTTATTTTCCCTGAAGCGCTCTCTGAAAGAAGTGAAGCGATCGCAGAGGGCTTGGCAGGAAGTGTACTATTAGGAGTGGGTCAGTTTTGTACCAGTCCGGGCTTGTTAGTGATTGAAAAAAGTTCTCAATCGGAACTTTTTAAGGAGCAACTTGCGGCGCACCTATTGAAAAACCCTGCTGGAACGATGCTTCATTTTGGAATCCATCAGGCATATCAGGAAGGGCTTCTTCAGCAGTCTCAGAAATCAGATGTTGAGTTGATTGGTCAAGGGCCCAGTGGTGATAGTCCTTGTTCTGCTCAATCGGGATTGCTTGTCACTTCAGCTTCTCGTTTTCTAGAAGACGGATCTTTGCAGGAAGAAAACTTTGGACCGAGCACACTTCTTGTTGAGTGTGAAGATGCGGATCAAATGAAAAGTGTAGCCAACGCTCTTGAGGGGCAGTTAACGGCAACTATCCATGCTACCGAGAGAGAACTTTCTGGAAACATGGGTCTGGTCCACCGATTGGAAGATAAGGTTGGGCGGATTGTACTGAATGGATTCCCCACAGGTGTGGAGGTGGGTGAGGCGATGCAACATGGCGGACCTTGGCCTGCAACGACCGATTCACGTTGGACATCTGTAGGAATGACGGCCTTGGAAAGATTTCAAAGACCTGTTTGCTGGCAAGGGTTTTCAGAGTCTTTGCTCCCAGAAGACTTATCAATAGATTCTTCGAATCCACACCGGCTTGATAGTGAGTGGCAAATGGGTGGGAACGCTTGAAGAGATCTGTTGGAACCTGGGTATTGCTGGTTACCGGTATTCTTGGGATTTCTACATCTACGCTATGGATTCGAATGGCGGAAATGGAAGAAGTGCAATTGGCATTTCTCCGTTTGGCACTTTCGATCCCGGTTCTTCTCGCTTTTGCACTCAGGGAAAAGCATGTGCCCTTCAAAAAAGGTGGGGCGGCTATCCTCGTTTCTGGTGCGTGCCTTGCACTTCATTTTGGCGCTTGGATGGCTTCATTGGCATATCTCTCTGTCGCCACTTCTGTTGTGTTGGTCTATCTCCATCCGGTCATCGTTTATGGGATCGAGGTTTGGAGAGGGCGAGCTAAGCCGGATGCCCTGCGCATCGCTGGAGTTTTGATCACTCTTGTGGGGACATCTACTCTTGCACTCTTTTCGGGAGAATCGGGGAGTGCAGATGAAGTTGAGGCTAAGCTGATAGGAATGACTCTCTCTGTGATCGGATCTTTGGCTTTTGTCGGATATCTTCTCGCGGGTAGAAGTGCCACGGCAAAGATGTCGACAGCGGTGTATACATCACGGGCTTATTCCGTAGCGGCGTTGGCATTGTTGGTCTATTTATGGATTCAAGACTTACCCGTTTTACCGATAGGGGAAAAAGAGTGGGGCTACGCCTTCTTGCTCGCCTTGTTCCCCACTCTGTTGGGCCATACTCCCCTAAATGCGGCATTGAAAAGGTTACCTCCTACAGTGGTATCGACCTCTTACTTGGGAGAGATGGCGGGAGCCCCGCTCTTGGTGTGGCTTGTCATTAAAGAAGCTCCTCCAGAATCTTTTTGGATAGGAGGGCCACTCGTTATTTTGGGAATCACGGCTGTGGCATGGAAGGGCGATCAGGGCAATGTTGAAAATAGTTCTGAGAGCCTGGGATCAGACCCAGGAATAACTGAGCACTAATCCTCGTCACTTCTCTTTAAGGTGAGGACCGCTGAGGTGAGGAGAACTGCCAAGATGACATTCCCTAAGTCCCAGCCTCTGACACCTAATCGATGAAGAATGGGAATGCAGATAAATCCCAGAATTAGCAAGATCACTATATTTTTCTGGAAGGTTTTTTTGACCGCTGTGTTTTCAACAGGGTCATCTCCTAGATCGACTGACAAATAGTCGATATCGGTGGAATCTTGCCAACCGGTGTCGAGGTCGCTGCCGCATTCACGGCACGCCAACCGGCCTTTTGATACTTCTGCTCCACAATGAGGACAATCTTGCATCCGCGTACCTGTTCCAAAAAAGCCGTGGTCATCGATTCTCGATGACCACGGTCAAGGTATCAAATCATAGCTTCAGTACAATCTCGAAGACTAGGCTACTGAACTTCATTCGTAGCCGTGACATTGACGATCAGGTTTCCGTCTTCGGGGAAGGAGACATTGACGACTCCTCCTCGAGTGAGGTTTCCGTCGATAATCAGGTCAGCAATCTTGTCTTGTAGCTTGTCCTCAAGAACTCTTCGTAGACCACGGGCACCCGTTGAGGGGCCTGCACTTTCGTTTACGAGGTACCTCTTTGCATTGTCATCGATTTGAATCGACAACTGAAGCTGAGAGATACGATTCTCGAGTTTAGCAACTTCCAAATCGAGAATCTCAGTCAGATCAGTCGTGTTCAACTCGTCGAAGACTACAACTTCGTCAACCCTGTTGAGGAACTCGGGGCGGAAGTAGGACTGAACTGCCTCTAAGACCGCATTCCGTGATGCCTCATTGTTTTCGGAGTCTGATTCAAGAAAGCCCAGAGAAGACTTGTTCTCTGCTTCACGAACTCCAAGGTTTGAAGTGAAGATCACAATCGTATTTTTGAAATCGACTTTTCTGCCAAAGGCATCTGTCAATCGTCCTTCTTCAAGTACCTGAAGAAGAGTATTGGTGATGTCTGCATGTGCCTTTTCAATCTCGTCAAAGAGAACGACCAGGTAGGGCTTACGGCGTACCTTCTCGGTCAGCAGTCCACCCTCATCGTATCCGACGTATCCAGGAGGAGATCCAATCAAGCGGGAGACGGAGTGCTTTTCAGAGTACTCCGACATGTCGATACTCAATATGGCGTCTTCGGTTCCGAAGAGAAACTTCGCCAGGGACTTTGCCACCAGAGTTTTTCCAACACCGGTGGGGCCTACGAATACGAACGATCCCATGGGGCGTTGTGGATCACGGAGACCTGCACGAGCTCTTCGGATTGCGCGACTGATCGAATGAACGGCATGGTCTTGACTGACTACATCTTCATGCAGTGTCTCTTCCATTTTACGCAAGCGAGAAGCTTCTTCTTCTTGAAGATTCTGGATGGGAACGCCTGTCATTTCGGCGACAGTCTTTGCGATGCTTGAAGCATCTACCTGGCCATCCACTTCCTTTGAACTGGCTTTCCAATCAAAAATGATTTGCTCTTTGTAGTTTTTTCTACTTTCGAGGTTGTCTCGAATTTGAGCGGCCAGTTCGAAGTCTTGTGCAAACACAGATTCATTTTTATCCTGTTGCAACTGATCGATCTCTTCCTCGATCTCAGTCAGGTCTGGCGGACGAGTGGTGCGCTGCAACCGTTCACAGGAACAGGCCTCATCGAGCACGTCGATAGCCTTGTCGGGAAGGAACCTGTTAGAGATATAGCGAATCGACATGTCGACACTCGCTTCGAGGGCTTCATCTGTTATTTGAACCCTGTGATGCGCCTCAAATGTATCTCGAAGTCCTGTGAGAATCTCAAGTGCGTCATCACGACTGGGCGGATCGACGATGATGGGCTGGAAGCGACGCTCCATGGCTCCATCTTTTTCGATGTGCTTACGGTATTCATCGAGGGTCGTCGCTCCGATGCACTGAATCTCGCCGCGCGAGAGTGCTGGCTTGAGGATGTTTGACGCATCCAAGCTCGACTCGGAAGCTCCCGCACCCATGATGGTGTGCAATTCGTCGACAAAGAGGATCACGTTTCCGGATTCAGAAATCTCTTTAATGATCGCCTTGATACGCTTCTCGAATTCTCCGCGATATTTAGTACCTGCCAAGAGAGAAGCGAGGTCGAGTGATACCACGCGCTTTCGTGAAAGCGTTTCTGGAACAGCACTCTGTGCAATGCGTTGTGCGAGACCCTCAACGATGGCTGTTTTACCAACACCAGGCTCTCCCATGACAACAGGGTTGTTCTTTGTTTTTCTGGAGAGGATCTGAATGATGCGATCAATCTCCTTTTGACGACCGATCACAGGATCGAGTCTGTTTTGGGCTGCGATAGCAGTTAGATCCACACCGTTTGAATCCAGTGTGGGTGTTGCTATTCCAGATCGTTTAACGGCGGCTCCCTGAGAACTGTCCACATCTCCTCCAAGCATTCTCTGAATCACGTTTTGTAGTCTGTCTTTGCCGAGATCTCTTTCCGCAAGAATTCTCGAAGCTTCCCCTTCGTCTTCCTTACTCAATCCGATCAGTAGGTGTTCTGTACCGATATAATATTGATCAAGGACGACAGCCTGTTCTCTTGCGAGTTCAAGGCAGCGTTTTGCGTGGGGTGTATAGGGGGTGTCTTCTATATGGTTCCCTTTACTGGAGGGGATACGATCGAGACTTTCCCTAAGTGAGCGAAGCAATTCATCTGTGGTGCGATCACATTTTTGTATCGCTTGCACAGCCACAGAGTCAGGCTGATGCAGTAAGGCCCACAAGATATGTTCTGTACCGATATAGCCATGGCCAAGGCGGTTCGCCTCGTTACCTGCGAGCTGCAGGACCTTTTCGGCCTTTTCGGTGAATTTGACGGCCAAGAGCGGGACTCCCTCCCTGAGTTACGAAATGAGGCACAACGCCTACATAGGAGAATAGGATGGTCAGGCCAAACACGACAAATCGCCGGGAAACTGTTCAGGGAGATATTGCAGTATCAGTCGAATAATGTCCCTGAGGAGCAACTGGTGTAGGATATGAAAACTTCGTCCCCGAGAAGTCGGGTGCAAATTGAACTTCATCCAAAGAATGCGGTGTGGAGAGAAGCAATGCCCATGACCTTGTCCCAGGTGATCAAAATCAATAGCGTTTTACTCAGTATGTTGGCACTCATTTTTGTTTCTGGATTTGGCTGGGCCCAGTCCAGCGAAGATGCAGAAGAACTTCGGCTTCTCCTTCAGACGGGTCAGTATCAAGAAGCACTCGATTGGGTAGAGGAAGAGCCGGGTGAGTTCCCATTACTCTAAGCACGACTATTTTTTGAAAAAGGTCGAGGTGCCGATGCCATAGAAGTTCTCGAAAAGGTGATCGAGAAAGAAGGAGCTGGCTCAGATCTTTATTCACTATTGGGCGAGATAAAGATGCACTTGGGACGCTATAAGGGTGCCACTGAAAACTTTGAAAAAGCATTATTAATCGACCCCGTAAATTTCGAAGCGATGTCTAAGCTCGGAATGTTGAAGATCAATCAGGGAAAAAGAAAAGAAGGTGAAGATCTTCTGAGGGCAGTTGTTGATGTTTATAAAAAGATGCCAAAATCAGAAGCACAGGCATTAAGCGCTGATAAATTCGTTTGGTTTGGAAAAGCTTGTGAAGGGTTGCAGAGATTTAGAGATGCATACGAAGTGATGTATGATAGTGCTCTATACCTTGATCCAAAATCAGTATCAGCACATGTGGCCAGTGGTCATGCGCTCTTCTCTAAATACAATTACCCCGATTCCAGAAGTCACTTTAAAGACGCATTGAGTACGAATCCTAAAAGCGCAGCTGCGTTGGTGGGTTTAGCACGAGCCATTTGGACCGACTACGCATACCCGGGTGAACGGGGTCAAGAGGTCACCGAGTTATTGGCCAGGTCTCATGCGGTATGGCCTGACCATCCGGAGGCCCTCTTGCTAGAGGGTGATATCGCCTTTTCCAGCGAGAATTGGCCCCAGGCGGAGAAGTACTACAGAAGAGTGCTCGCCATTCAGCCGCAACATGAAGAGGCTCAGGGGTTATTGGCAGCGGTGTATTACGCCACTGCAAAGCTCGATGAGTTTGCCGCTTTGCGGGATTCGGTTGAAGCCTCTCGACCTCAGCCAGCCCTCTTTTACGCAACCCTTGCGGAAAGACTTGTCGATAGATTTTTCTATCGGGAATCTGCTGAATTTGCCCTGAAGGCGATGGAGCTGGATCCGGGCATCCCCAAGTCATATGCCATCTTTTCCATCAACGCCTTGAGAAGCGGATTAGAAGAGAAGGGGCGTGAAGTTCTTGAAGAAGCTTGGCAAAAAGATCGATTTAATGTCTGGGTAAAAAATACTCGAACCTTGATGAAGCATATCGATGAGAATTTTATCACTCGAGAAGACGATGGTTTAATCATTCGAATGAAATCGGATGAGGGGCCTTTCCTCATGCCGTACCTGATGCCATTGATGAAAGATTCGAGAACAGCACTAGAGTCTGACTATGGTCTTGAAGTTTTGCGCCCGTTGACGATAGAAGATTTTTCTAGTCACTCATATTTCTCTGCAAGGTCGATCGGGCTTCCGGGTTTGGCTGCGAGTGGAGTTTGCTTTGGACGACTCGTTACCTTGACAACACCAAATGCGTTGCCGGGTAATTGGGGTGCGGTGGCTGTCCATGAGTTGGCTCATGTCGTGACGTTACAAAAAGCAAAACACAGAATTCCAAGATGGTTCGGAGAGGGATTGTCTGTTTTAGAGGAAGGCAGAACCCGACCCCGTTGGAAGAGGCACGAACCCTTGATGGTTTCCTCGGAGTTCTACGCAGGAACTCTTCGACCCATAGACGCCCTCCAGGGTGCGTTTATGAGCCCCAATTGGCCTGGAGAGATTCTCGTCGGCTATGTTCAGGGTGGACTTATATGCGAGATGATCGTCGAGAAAAAAGGTATTTCGGCCATCAGGGAGATGTTGAAAGCCTACTCCAGTGGAGGAACCACACCTTCAGTGATCCAGAAGATTCTGGGAGTTTCCACTCGTGAATTTGATCAACAGTTTAAAGAGTGGTTGGCGATCAGAGTTCAGAGAGCAGGAGTGGGGCCCAGCTTTGAGGGGCGTCATATTGATGTATTGAGAGAAAAAGCTGAAGACGATCCTGAAGAGGCCCGCCATTGGATTTGGCTCGCCTCTGCATATCTCTCGGCAAAAAAAATCGCCGATGCCGAGTTGGTTTTGGGGAAGGCTGAAAAACTTCAGGCAGGTCATCCAGATTTGGCAGCGGTCAAAGCATTGATCCAATTGAATGAAGGTTTGAAAGAGAAGGGCATCGCTTCCTTGAGGCAGGCGATCGAAGGAGATTCGATTTGGAGTTGGCGTTGTCGATTGCTCCTTGCGGATCAACTCAGAAAAAGGGGTGAAACCGAAGAACCTCTGAAACTCTTGACTGAAGCCACCTCACAAGCACCCACGGCGACAGGTTCTCCGGTATCAAATGGAAGCCCATGGGCTCAACTGGCGACTCTGCAAAAAGATCTGGATATGGAAGATGCCGCGATCCAGTCGCTCCAATCACAGGTGCTCTACAATCGGGATGATGCTCCGACCCGGCTCCTTTTGGCGAAGACGCTTTCCAAAAGAGAGAATTGGAGTGGAGTCGTCGAAGCCGCTTGGGATTTGCCGTATATCTCACCTTATGGAGATGAAGGTCATGCCATCCTCTCACGTGCATATTTAGAACTCCGAGATTGGCCCAATGCCAAAAGAGAACTGAACCTTCGTTTGGCCATGGAAGAACCCCGACTCGAAGAGATCTATCCAGATCTCTGCTGGGTTCTCTGGAAACTTGGAGAAAATGAGGAAGCTCTCAAAATCGCAAATAGGGCATTGTTGATCGATCCCGCGTCAGTCAGGGCTCAGCAAGTGGTGGACGCACTGGGTTCTTGATCCGGCAGGAGTGTGCTGAAGAGGTCTCGAATACCGCATCTGGGCTTCAGATCGGTCTCAGAAGCGGATATTCCAGATCGGCTCATTTTCGATAAAACCCGGGATGAGATTTTTCTTCTATGCAGCCAGTTCGGGGAGGGGTCTCTGAATTGCTTGACCCCCTTTGTCAGGGTGGACTATCCTCGCCACACGTGAACGTTTCCATGAGATTCGAACCCAATAAATCGGGGATCTCTCACGGGGGAAAAGGGTTGTTTTCCTTGTTGAGCCGATTCTGGAGTGGGGATAGATGACAGAGGAAAACGCTGAGCAAAAACGATCGAAAGACTCCGCTGATTCAGCGAAAGATCCTTCAGGAGTTGAGCTCAAGAGGTCTGCGGGTTGGAGCACCATAGGATTGCAAATGGTGCTGGCATTCGTGATCTTCGCATGGGTCGGTCAATGGATCGACAGTCGGTATGAAACAGATCCGTGGGGTGTGCTGGGAGGATGTCTCCTGGGTTTCATTTCCGTGATCATTGAAGCCCTGAAGGAATCCGGACGGGGTTGAAGTGCGAGTGCTGACTTGAGACTGGTAAACAAAATATCGGGAAACCGGAGGTCCCCTTGAGCGGACTCTCGCGATTGACGCTGAGATTTCTGCTGAGGACTTGTGGTCTTCTTTTGATCATTGGAGCCCTAGTGTATTCGCCGGTCTCTTCTCTTTGGGAAGAGGACACGCTGGCTATCCTTGGATACGGGATGCTGGTGGCCGCCTTGTTGGGCGTGCTCGGGATACGCAACCTTTTGGCGGTGCTACGGTCTGAGTCGGACCGGGCGATCGGCAAGGTTTTTCTGGG
>JAACCY010000094.1 GCA_009937185.1 Planctomycetia bacterium | reverse complement strand
TCGGGCCTGTGCCATCTGGATCATTTTCGTCACCAGAGTCGAAAGCACACCAATGATCGCCACCACAATCATCAATTCGATGAGTGTGAAACCTGAGCGGGATGACGATGAACGGGATGACGCTGAACGAGATGACGCTGAACGAGATGACGCTGAACGAGATGACGATGAACGGGTAGCACCTGTTAAGCAGGTGAAAAAATTACTAAACATGCATGTTCCCTTCCGAGAATGAAGTCTCACATGCGGCCTGGGACTGGCCAATGCACACATGGCATCTGGCATATGGACGACTTGTATATTGTGCCCTATAGAGTTAAAGAGGCAAGAGGCGGAAGCGATTCATCCGGCGGGAATCTCACGCATGAAACCGACGAAATGACTCACGCGGAGATCCACCTTGGGATACCGGAACCTTCCTCCGCGAGTGTCCTTCCTCCGTGAAATCACGCGTCGATCAGGTACTCTTCAATAAAGCCGGTATCTAGGTTGCCTTTGACGAAGTGGAAATGCTGGAGAACTTCGCTATAAAAAGGAATTGTGGTGTTAATGCCCTCAATCTTGAACTCCTCCAGAGCTCTCCGCATCGTCAAGATCGCTTCTTCTCTGGTATCTCGATGCACGATCAGTTTCCCCAATAAGGAATCATAATTAGAGGGCACTGTATATCCCGAGTACACATGGGAATCGAGCCGGACTCCCATGCCTCCCGGGGCTCGGAATTCGAGGATTTTCCCAGGAGAAGGTGCAAATCCACGAGAGGGGTCTTCCGCATTGATTCGGCATTCCATGGCGTGCCCTTTGATCTTGATATCTTCTTGTTGATATCGAAGAGGCTCACCGCTGGCGATCCTAATCTGTTCCTGAACCAAGTCGACTCCCGTTACCATTTCGGTCACCGGATGTTCCACCTGGATACGTGTATTCATTTCAATAAAGTAATAGTTCCCTTCCCTATCGAGAAGGAACTCCACCGTCCCAGCTCCGCGGTATTCAGAAGCTCTTGCCAGATTGACGGCACTCTCTCCCATCCTTGCACGCAGAGCATCATCGACAGCAGGAGAGGGACTTTCCTCTACCAGCTTTTGATGTCGGCGCTGCAGGGAGCAATCACGCTCTCCAAGATGAATCACACTCCCGTATGAGTCAGCAAGGATTTGAATCTCAACATGACGCGGTTTTTCGATCAACTTTTCAATGTAGACATCTGAATTCTTGAATGCGTTCCCGGCTTCAGCTCTTGCCGCCTGATAGGCAGCGACGAAGGACGATTCTTCTCTTGCGATCCTCATGCCGCGCCCCCCACCTCCCGCCACAGCCTTGATCAAGACGGGGAACCCTATCTGCCTTGCGACCTCTAGCCCCTGGTCTTCGTCTGGAACAATCTCCGGAGATCCAGGGACGACGGGAACGCCACTCTTCATTGCGATTTCGCGAGCCATCGCTTTGTCGCCCAGTTGGCGAATATTCTCGACCGTTGGGCCTATGAATTGAATCCTGCACGATTGGCAAATCTCCGCAAACTGCGGGTTTTCAGAGAGAAATCCATAGCCCGGATGAATGGCTTCTACATCGGTAATTTCTGCTGCAGCAATGATCTTTGAAATATCCAAATAGGAATTCAAACTGGGAGGAGGACCGATGCAAACTTTGTGATCGGCAAGATCGAGGTAACTGGCATTCCGATCCGCCTCGGAATAAACGGCGACAGATTCGATTCCCAATTCCTTACAGGCGCGAATCACTCGCTGGGCGATTTCGCCTCTGTTCGCTACGAGTATTCGTGAGAATGGCTTCATCAGCTCAACCGATCCGTCGAGGTCATGGCCTCAGGAGAAAGAAAAATCAGGAGAAGGAAAAGAGAGGTTGGCCAAATTCCACAGGAACCCCATCTTCGACGAGGCTTGAAGAGATCACACCGGATCGCTCAGCCTTTACTTCGTTCATCACTTTCATCGCTTCCACGATACAAAGCACTTGTCCCTCTTCGACACTGTCACCAATCTCAATAAAGGGATCAGCGCTCGGTCCAGGAGAACGATAAAAAGTACC
>JAACCY010000093.1 GCA_009937185.1 Planctomycetia bacterium | reverse complement strand
GGGATCGGGCGAGAGGATGTCATCTTCTCGCCCGATCCCATGTCCACTTCCTGATGTTTGGTAATCGGTGGACTCCTGAAGAGAAAGCCTGCGTTAGTGAAGTCTGCGTTAATGAAGCCTGCGTTAATGAAGCCTGCGTTAATGAAGCACCGTCGAACTCGTGCTCGGGGCAATTATCTGGGAGCTGTAAGGCGAACGAGATCTTGATCCAAGAAGAGGTGAACCTTGTCTGCAGAAAGATATTCGCCGGAACCCGTTCGATCCGTGAAGGATCGAGGAATAGTAATATTCTTCATTTTCGGGATCCTCTTGTCGGTGGGAGTCATTCGCTGGTTTGGGGAAACCTCAGACCAGATCGGTAACGAAGTCCTTCTCGCAGAAGCCCAGTCTCCTCAGAAAGACAATCCAACGACCTCTCTTCCGGATTCAGCGTTTCTTCTTTCCTCTGATAAGTTTGACACCGCTCTATATCTATCTGGAGCCGTCAGTGGGCAGAGAGTCATTCTTGTCGGAGATCGCGGAGTCATTTTGGTTTCCGCTGATGGGGGTGAGCAGTTTCAGCAAGTGCCTGTTCCCTCACGCCGAATGATATGCGACGTCACCTTGAGTTCCGATGGGACTGCCTTTGCTGTAGGTCATGAAGGATTGGTTTTACGATCCAGAGACTTTGGTGATACATGGGGAAAAGTTCATCATGATCCTGAAGCCGATCAGGCACTTTTTTCGGTGGTTGATTTGGGGAATGAACACGTCGTGGCTGCGGGGGCCTTTGGTCTGGTGATGGTCACTCGGGACGGCGGAAAGAGTTGGAGTAAAGGTGAGGCGAACGAAGAAGGACCGCATCTCTATTCGTTGAAGGTGACGGGTGACGAAGTTTTGGCAGCAGGAGAATTCGGCTCTATTCTCAGCAGTAAAGACGGGGGAGAAACCTGGTCGGCACTGGAAAGCCCTTATGAAGGAACACTCTTCGATATTCTTGTTACAGAAGATCGTTGGACCTTGATGGGCTTGAGGGGCAACCTTTGGGAAGGTCGACCGGGTGAATGGACTCAGGTCGATCATCCTTCTGAAGCCACTCTCTTCGGGGGGGGGGTTCTGGCAGACGGCACTACTGTGGTCGTTGGAGCAGAGGGTGTGGTCCTAATTAGGTCGGCACGAAGCGGAGAATGGTCCCAGATGAAGCCGAAGCAGGATCGAAGGAGATTACTCTCGAAACCACTTCTCCTGCCAACAGGAAGAGTTCTCGGACTCGGTGAAAAAGGATTCGATTCTTTAGAGACGACTCCTGATACCGATTCTTCGACAGAGCAGGGAGGCCCTCGATGAGATCTTTGCTCGAATCATGGTTGTTTGGTCGTAGTCGACAAGTCCTCATACTCCTCGCCGTACTTACAGTCTTCCTGACCTTTCAGGCGACTCGTCTCGCCATCGATGCCGGCTTTGAAAAACAACTTCCTAAAGATCATCCTTGGATGGATGTTTTCAGGGAGTATCAATCTCAATTCGGTGGAGCCAACAGATTACTAATCGCTGTCAGGGACAGGGATGGAAATCTCTTTAATCCGGACTCTCTTGAAAAGTTGAATAAGGTCACCCGAGCCCTTGGATCTGTGCCAGGGGTGGATCGCTCTTCCATCACCTCGATCTTCACCCCTAACGTTCGGTTTGTAAGAATCGTTGAAGGAGGTTTTGAGGGTGGGAATGTGGTGCCCGCAGATTGGAAGCCTACTGAGGAGATGGCTGAACTGGTCAGAGAAAATGCTCTCCAATCAGGTCAGGTTGGTCGACTCGTTGCTAATGACTTTTCTGCTGCCATGGTCACTGCGACTTTGGTGGAGTTGGATCCTAATACAAAAGAAGCTCCTGATCCGATTGAGGTCGGGCGTCTTCTCGAAGAAATGATTCGTGATCCCTTTGTCGATGACAAAGTGGACATTCATATGATCGGGTTTTCGAAAGCGGTACACGATATCGCTTCTGGAGCCGCTCAAGTAGCAGCCTTCTTCCTCATAGCCCTTGCTGTGACGGCCCTCTTCGTAAGAGGGTTTACCCGTTCATGGAAGTTGACACTCTTCCCTTTATTATCCTCTTTGTTGGCCGTTGTCTGGACAATGGGTGGGGTGACGACACTCGGGTATGGTCTCGATCCGATGTCGATCCTTGTTCCATTCCTGATCTTCGCCATCGCCATGTCGCATGGCGTTCAAATGGTTGGGGCATTCTCCTCGGCTTTAAGTCAGGGAAGTCTTCCAGCGGAGGCGTCAAAGAAAGCATTTGGCTAGTTATTTGTTCCTGGAGTCGTTGCGCTTCTCAGTGATTCCGTAGGGTTTTTGACCCTTCTTTTTATTCCGATTCAGGTGATTCAAGACTTAGCAGTGATGTCGGCTATAGGCGTGGTGTTGATCTTTGGAACCGGTTTCATGCTGCTGCCGATTTTGTTGGCAAGGATGGCTCAAGACGAAAAACTTGTTGAACGACTCTCTCAACCGATGCCAGTTCGTGAAGGACTTTGGGCACGTATAAACCTCGCGACGAAACCCAGAGTTGCATTTTTACTGGTGCTGCTGGCTCTGACCGGAGGAATGCTCGCTTATGATTCTTCGACACGTGTCATCATTGGAGACGCAGATAAGGGCTTGCCAGAGCTTCGTCCAGGATCGCGTTACAATATAGACTCTGTCACCATTGCGGACTCATTCTCAATAGGTGTGGATTTGATGACGGTCATCGTCGAATCTCATCCGGATGGAAGTATCGATCATGACGTGATGGATTTGATCGATGAGTTTCAATGGAGAATCTCTCATGTCGAAGGTGTTCGTTCGACGATCTCCCTCCCGCAGGTTGCGCGTATTCTCGCGGCGGCATGGAGTGAAGGTCCTCCTGTATGGAGAGAACTGCCGAGAAACCAAGATGTTCTGATGCAGTCCTTGTCGAGTATCGAAACCTCGACAGGATTACTGAACTCGGACGCCAGTGTGCTTCCCGTCATGATTTTCACTGAAGACCATAAAGCCGAGACGATCAAAAGAGTGACCGCTGCTGTCGAAGATTTTGATCGGGAGTTTGGGGTGGATGGAACCGCTAGGTTCTTATTGGCAACTGGCAATGTGGGTGTCATGGCAGCGACAAATGAAGTTGTTTCAGCCGCCCAAATGCGCATGTTGTTGACCATCTATGGTGTCGTCATCGTGCTAGGACTCCTCGCCTTTAGGTCTATTCGGGCAACTCTTTGTGTGGTGCTACCGCTCTGTCTCGTGAGTGTATTGTGTTACTCGTTGATGGTCGCATTGGGAATCGGGCTGAAGGTTTCAACCTTACCCGTGACGGCTCTGGGAGTGGGAATCGGAGTTGACTACGGAATATATCTGACGCATCAACTGTTGATTGCAAGAAGGTCCGGTCACTCATTAGGAGAGAGTTATCTCCAGGCCCTCAGACGCTCAGGGAATGCCGTTCTCGTCACCGGTTTAACATTGGCTATCGGTGTCGCAACGTGGATCTTCTCTGATCTTAAGCTTCAGGCAGACATGGGCGTATTGCTGAGTTTCATGTTTGCCGGGAACATGATCGGTGCGCTGTTGCTTCTCCCCGCGCTTCATCGGTTCTTGCCGGGAGGAAAATCTGAATCAGACATAACTTCAGAATCAGATTAATGATCCCGAAGTTCTGATTAGAGTTTTTTACGTCCACTCGAATTCAAGAGTCCATTCGTGACTTCCTGAGAGCTCGCGGGTGCGACTCCTGCCGGGAAGTGATCTACAGTGATGGCTTCTTGGCGCGCTTGTTCAGCGGCGCGTAATCGAATAGCACCTTCCGCGTCGATCACTCCAGCTTTGACTCCCTTTTCGATCAAAGAGGGGAAGGGGCCCTTCGGAAGTGTTCCTTTTCGGACTGCGTCCTTCAGAGCTTTTTTATCCGGTTGTGCTTTTACAACTTTTTGAAGCGCATCTTCGAGCATCCAGAGTCCTGGTGAAGAGCTCGGACGGGTGAGGACATTATTCGTCAATGAGACCCAGAGGTCTTTTCCGTCGAGGAGCTGTTCTCCTATGCGGTCAGCGAGTTTGTCGGACGGTCCGGTGCTTCGACGTCCTCCAGGGACACCGAGAAGGCGGAGTCCCCATGCTGCTGGTCGAAGAGGCAGATTCGCAAGGAATCCTCCCATTGCTTCTTCCGTATTTTGAACACAGGTTTGCAATAAGTAATCGACAAGGTCTTTGTCCCTTGCCAAACGACCCTCGTCTTGGAACTTCTTGAGTGTGACTGATCCGACAACCATCCAAGTCAGAGCATCCGCCAAACGCCCGGTCAGATGTTCTTTGCGTTTGAGAGATCCTCCAAGGGTACCCATCGCGGCGTCTGTGCATAAAGCAAAGGCGCTAGAGAGAGCTGTGAGACGTTGATGACTTCTTCCGATAGAACCGGTGAAGTGTTTACTGGCGAATCTTGCTCCTGTGATGCGATGGAGCAGTGTTCTGACTCCATTAGATTTCACGAATCCGACATGACCCCAGAAGGCCTTATCGAAATCGCGAAGATTTCCGGATTCGACCGCGGCCAATTCCTGCTGAACGAAAGGATGACAGCGCACCGCTCCTTGACCAAAGATGATCAGCGTTCGGGTCAGAATGTTGGCGCCCTCTACCGTAATCCCCACGGGAACGGTGGAGTATGCATTGGCCATTTCATTGCGAGGACCGCGACAAATCGCATTTCCTGCGACGACGTCCATGCAGTCATTGACGACGTCACGCAGGCGTTCGGTCGCGTAGGCTTTTGCCACTGCACTGAGAACGGCAGGTTTTTCGCCGCTATCGACAGCAAGAGTGGTCGATAGCCTCAAGGCATCGAGTGAATAGACATGAGCGGCAGAGCGAACTAAGGGCTCTTGAACGCCCTCAAACTTACCGATCGGCATACCGAATTGTTCTCGAACAGAAGCGTGTGCTCCCGCCACTCGTAGGGACAACTGGGCTCCTCCAGTAGAACTCGAAGGAAGCATGATGCCTCGCCCCGCAGAGAGGCACTGCCTCAGCATGGTCCAGCCTTTACCACAGCCTTCGCGTCCACCGATGACGGTGTCGAGTGAGACAAATACGTCCCGTCCGCGAGTCGGGCCATTGAGGAAGGGGACGCCGAGGGGGTCGTGTCTCTCGCCAGAATCGACGCCGGGTGTGTCAGAAGGGATGAGAGCACAGGTGATACCAAGGTCTTCATTATCACCCAATAGGCGTTCAGGATCATAGAGCCTGAAGGCCACACCGATCATTGTCGCTCTAGGAGCAAGAGTGATGTATCTCTTTTCCCAATGAATCCGCATTCCCAGTATTTTCTGGCCGTCTACTTCTTCCTCGACAATGACACCATGGGAAGACATCGATCCAGCAGCATCTGACCCCGCACCGGGTTCGGTGAGAGCAAAACAAGGAATCTCTTGGCCTTTTGCCAATTTAGGGAGAAGAGTTTTCTTTTGTTTGTCGGTTCCATAATGAAGGAGGAGTTCGCCAGGGCCTAACGAGTTTGGAACCATGATGGTAATCGCGAGAGCATTACTGACGGTGGCTGCCTTGGAAATGATGGTTGATATGGCGGTCGCGGAGAATCCTAGCCCACCATATTCCTGAGGAATGATCAGGCCAAAAAATCCATTATCGCAAAGGAACTGAAAAGTTTCTTCGGATATGGCGCCCTCTTGGCGGTCACGCCAACAGTCGACCATAGAAGCGAGTTGGGCGAGGGGACCGTCGATGAACTCTTGCTCACGAGGTGATAACTCGGAGGTCCCTTGTCCAAGATAGGTATGCCAGTCAGGGCTACCACTGAAGAGTTCGCCATCCCAACCGACCGTTCCACCTTCGAGCGCTTCTTTTTCAGTCTCACTGATGGGAGGCAGGACACTTTTCACTGCGATCATCGCCGGCTTGCTCAAGATGACAGCACGCAAGGGTGGTACGAGCGCGAACAAGGCGAAGATGGCACAGGAGACGAGGTAAACTCCCTGAGCATCCCAAGTGAAGACCTCGGGGATCCCTACGAGTTTGGGATCAAATGCAATGATGGAGCCGATCAGTAGCAGGCCCCAACGAACCTTGCCATAGGCAATAATGAACAGGCCTGGTAAGAAAGCGATCAACCAGGGAACTATTTTTTCAGCGAAGGTGCTCAGTTCATTCATGGATCATGGCTCCTGTTCAATCAGGGGACTGTAATCATCTCCTCATTCAGTCTCTCATCATCTGACAAAAGATCCAAACCCAGTAATGACCCTAGCATATCCAGAATTTCGAGGGGATTGACGCCGAGATCGACGTTGAGCAGTACCAGAGTGCCAGAGATTGCGATCCATGAGTCCCTACTTCTTCGTTGTAGAGGTGTCAATTGTTGCAAAGATGGAGCCTGACTCAGCAGCGGATTGGGTATTCGTTCGTGGAGGCCGAATAAGGAGCAACTCTCTCCCTCAACATAATGGTTCCCCATCAAAATGAGAGCTCCGAGTAAGCCACGCTTTCGATTTTCGAATTCTTCCTCAGGTGTCGACTCTGGCCAAGGTGATTCATAGAAAGGAAATCCCAGTAACAGAGTTGGAAAAGCCGCTGTTCGAAGCACTCCTGCGGGTTGTCCCGGACGAGGGTCCCAACCCACGGTACTCATTCGAGTGATCGACCCGTCTCCAAATCCTACGGCGGGCTGGATCAGTGAGGTCACTTCTGCTTCTGCGTAGAGACCCACGCCCACTCCTACTTTGGCGCGAAAGCAGTCGGTGACATCTCTTTTGAATGCGCTGGAGCAGCCACAGAGCAGGGGAGTCATCCCCAGCAAGATCGCCCATTTCAGTAGCGATTGTTTCCCCTGAGACATGTTGGCTGGACCTTCCCGGTGACGTGTTGGGGGGTTGATTTGCGAAACAGAGACCAGATTCGGACAAAATCAGAACTGGTGATCTGCTGTAGTTCTTTTAACATTCGTATCAGTATCAAATCTACCACTACTAGTGTCCACGACCGGTGGTCTCGTGTGAAAGAAATTTTAAACGGTAATTTGAACGGTACTTTGAACTGTACTTTGAACTGTACTTTGAACGGATTTTGGATGCCTCACATGACAGAACTCCTGCAAGTTCAGCCGAGCCTGATTTCATCGTCGAAAAATGGGCATCGTTTTCTTCAGAGTGGCGACGGCACGGATGTGAAGATGGCTCGAGTGATCTTCGCTCTCTTCTTTGCTTTTGTGCTGACATCATTGAATACCTTGGAGGCTCAAAAGCCGGATTTTCCCAAGGAAGTGATCGACAGTGAGCGCTCTGTCCGCCGGCAAAGCGATGCGGCGACAGCGGCTCGCAAAGAAGTTCAATCCGCGGTGCAAAATAAAAAGTATCTCCCTGTTTTTCCGTTGTTAGGAGATGCTTCAGGGAGGGTACGGGATGCGGTTTTCAAACTCTTGATGGATCTTTCTTCTGAAGAGATGTTCTCTTTACTCGAGTCTTGGAATCGCAGTCCTCTACAAAAAGGAGATCCCGGAAAGAAAGATCGTATTGAAATCCAGCTGGCCGAAATTCTACATCGGCATCCGGTCACAGAATCGCAACCTTTCCTCCTAGGAATCGTGTCTTCGCGGAAATCGAGTGATACCGCTCGGGAGTTAGCCGTCTCTGCATTGGGGAATTTCGACTCCCAAACTTTGCCCAAGAAAACAATTCAAGTGATAGAGAAAATGGCTCAGAGGGATAAATCCTGGTGGGTCCGTGGTGAAGCGATCCGTGTCCTCGCGAAATTGACGGGAGACGCATCCTTGAAAGTGATCGACAAAGCCTGGCAAGAGAAGAAGTCACTCTCTTTGAGGCTTGCCAGTCTCCAAGCTCTGGCCGAAGTGGATCCTGCTGTAGCCGTTGAGCGCAGTATGGAAATGGTCAGAGAGGGGGTCAAAGATCGTCAGGGATATTGGGGAGCACGCATTCGAAGAGGAGCTTTCCAAGTCTTGTCACAACAAGGGAGTTCACTCGCGAGAAGTGAAAGAGCGCCCTTGATCGAAGAGTTGATCTCTCTGGCAGGTGAACTCGATCAGCGTTTTCAGGAGAGTTGTATGAAGACTCTCGAAGGTTTGACGGGAATATCCGATCTCGGAAAGAGTGTCGTGGCTTGGGATTCTTGGTGGCGCAGTCGAGGACCCGATTGGATTGCGGGAGAAGGCGAAAAAGATTCGCCTGAATCTGAAAGAGGAGATGAGACCGGGGATCCAGAAGAACAAGGGCAGACAAGGGTCGTCGAATATCATGGGATACCCATCGATTCTCGTCATATTGTTTTTGTCTCGGATGTCTCTGGTGGAATGTCGAGAACTTTGGATGGATCTTTTGATGGAGATGGTCTTCGTCGTATCGAGGTGGCGAAATCTGAACTGCTTAAGGTTTTGGGATCTTTACCAGGAAATGCTCTGATACAGGTCGTCTTTTTTGCCAGCCAAAGGATCCCCGTACTCTCAGCACCTCAATTGTTGTCGCGTTGCATCCAGTCCGTCAGCCAGAAAATTAATGATCAGGGAGTTCCCCAGGGGCCCGGTGCTGCAAGAGGGAACCTGTATTCACCCTTGCGTTTCGCTTTGTTCGAACCCGGCATCGATACCATCATATTGCTCACTGAAGGTGCCGCGACGGAGGGATTTATTCATGACGGCGATCGTATCCGTTGGCATGTCCGGCGTTGGAATCGTTGGGGACAGGTCAAAATCCATGTGCTGTCTTTGGGTTCTCTTTCGGGTAAAAACAGGCAGTTCTTAGAAGGCTTGGCCACCGATAACGGAGGCGAATTTCATGATATCGATGATCGCTTTAAGGGTGGGAACTAGAAGAAGCCGTTTTGGCTTCTGTGCTGGCTTCTGTGCTGGGATCGAGTGCTGGGATCGAGTGTGCTTTACATCTCGATAAGGTGCCCCGTCGCTCTATTGAAGAAAGAGTCGTTCAATACGCCAGCCGGCTTGGGCTTCTTGATAGGCGAGTTCGAGGATGTCTCCAGTATCAACCTCAACGGTAAATCCGTGCAGGGGCGGTTGAAGAGATCTGTCGATCCAGTGGGAATGGTTTTTTTCCACCTTCAGGAGACGGCGATTCCATAAAATCGATAATATTTCGATACGGTTTGAATGAAATCGTACGATGACCTCTTCCAGAGGTTCGTCGATAATTTCTTCATGAACTTCGCTCATCTGTATTGATCAAATCGACGGACGATTCCGACGAGTTTGCCGAAAACTTTGATGGATCCCATTTCAGAATTCAGTTCGAGGGGGGGGAAATCCGGATGAGCCGCCTCGAGAATGATGCGGGTTTCATGACTGGCGTCGGTTTTTTTTAGCCAGCGCTTGAGAGTGCCTTCTCCTTCGATGGTGATGGCTGCAATCTCTCCATTCTCGACGGTAGGTTGGTTTCGTATGATGGCGAGGTCTCCATTGTGTATTCCCGCATCTTGCATGCTATGCCCCTCAACGGTGAGTGCGACGACCTGATCTTTTTGACCAAAAGCAGAAGGCGGCATATCGATCCCCTCTTCTGGTTGTTGACCTGATTCAAGACAACTTTCGATGGGGCGTCCGGCAGCGATTCTGCCGACGACGGGAATCGAGTCGGGACGGGGAGAATCTGCCTGATCTTCGATGACGGGAGACCAACTTCGGGAACCTCCTCCTGAGACTCGCGTGATCAGTCCCGCTTCTTCAAGCTTTTTGAGATGTCGATGAACAGAGGCCGGAGAGGAGAGACCCAGTTGTGTCGCCAACTCCCGGACGGTTGCCGGTCTATGACTGGAACTACGAATGAGATCGAGCATTCGTTGACGAGTGTTGTTTCCTCGCGGTGAGTCGCGGTCCGAGATCTTGGAATCAGGAACCGAGGATTTGGATTTGAGTGACGACTTTTTTCGCGTGTTAGACATGGTTCATTTTCATGACAGTGATGAAAGCCCCTTTTCTAGGGGGGCTTTCACACAATGGCGAACGAATGTTCGTGTGTCAAGTCGTGGGCTTCGAAGACCTTATGCCGGGGTGGCTGATGATCGAGTTCCATGTTCAACAGTGATCGTGGGAGTGAGTCCTCCACGGACATAAAAATGCCCGGTGACTTTGAACCAGCGAGGTTCACATGCTGCCACTAAGTCATCGAGAATCTGATTGGTGATGGCTTCATGAAACGCACCTTCATCTCGATAAGACCATAAGTACAGTTTCAAAGATTTACTCTCGACGCATTTCTGGTCGGGAATGTACTCCAATTCGAAACGTGCGAAATCAGGTTGGCCTGTGAGCGGGCAAAGGCATGTGAATTCCGGACAATCGAAATGAATGACGAAATCCCTATGGGGCTGGGGGTTAGGAAAGGTATCGAGGTCACGATTAGGAATATTAGACATTCTGTTTCCTTTTTCTGAGGTCAATGAGAACACCGGTATATTAGCGGCCGAAGAGGCAGATGGGGAGGTTGAGGCTCTAGGATTCGTGGATGACCTTGAAATGGGCGAATTAGCGGGTGTAAAGGCAAAGATAGATGGATACATTTAATACACATTGATTTATACGATGCAAAAAAAACATGCGAAATAGCATGCTTGGTGTGGAAATATCAAGGATTGATTCGTTATCAAGCCGAGGGTTGAGTTGAATGGCTATTACGAAAATTCTTATTCTGGGCAATGGTCCTGAACTGAGGCGGGTGCTCTCTGTTCTTGAATCCGATCCCGAGAAAGAGTGCGTTGGTTGTGTTTTTTGGAAGGTTTCAGATCCTTCTAATGAAGCCATAGACCCTAGTCTAGGAATGCATTTCTGGAGGGGGACCGCCGAAACTCTCCAAGAATTGATCGCCGCCCAATCAGCAAAAGTAGCAATTGCGATCTCTTCCGCTCAAGAACGCTGGAAAGCTCTCAGCCTTCTCAATTCGCTGTCCATAATTCCAGAGGTACTGATCTCCGAAGGTGCGAGTGTCGACGACAATGTCATCATCGGGGCGGGTAGCGTTATCCACCAAGGGGTTATCTTGGAAGAGGGAGTCCGTATTGGTCACGGGTGTCTCTTATTGCCAGGAAGTCGCATGGGTGTCGGTTCTCGATGTGGGGACGCCTGTATTATGGAGTCCGGCAGTCAGGTCGAAGATATGGGGCGATTAGGGGACGAGGTTCACCTAGGTACTCGTACTGTCGTCTTATCTGAGCGAATTGTCGGCCCAAGATCATTGATTCTTCCCGGATCGATAGTGACATCAGACGTGGAATCGGGTGTCATTGTGAGCGGTACCCCGGCGTCTGTGATTGAAAGCTCAACTTTTTCTGAATAGAACACCTGTTCTACAGATTGAAAGTGAAGAGCAGAAAAGCCAAAGCTGGGGGGAGATTTGTCCTCATTCGGTTTCCCGGGAAGAGAGAGCAAAATGTCTGAGAGTACACCGCATTCTAGCGATGAAGATAGTTCAGGCGAAACGAGCTCAGGACTCATCCTGAATACGACAAAAGATCAGGGATATAAACCTCCAAGACTCTTTAACGAAATCCTTCCTACTGGAGGAGTGATACGCCGGCGCTGGGAAGATTTCAGAGTGGAAGAGATTCCTCTCTATACTCCATGCGGTTCTGGAGAGCATCTCTACATAACAATAGAGAAGCGAAACAGAACTACACTTCAAGCTCGAAATCATCTCGCGAGGGTATTTGAAGTCTCACCGGACGATGTCGGGTTCGCAGGTTTCAAAGATAAACGTGCCATCACTACACAGACTTTTTCTCTCCCTGTTCTTTCTGATTCAAAAGTTAAAGATGTCGAAGAGCACTGGATCGAAGTCAAAGAAGTCCAGAGACACAAAAATAAGATTCGTACGGGGCATCTTGAGGGAAATCGTTTTGAAATTCTGATCAGGGAAACTCGTGAGGATTGCCTTGAAGATGTCACTAAGATTCTTTCAAAGATTGCTCTGCATGGGCTTCCCAATTTTTATGGACCTCAGCGATTTGGCATCCATGGAGATGGCGCAAAAGTAGGTTCTGCTTTGCTCCGGAGAAAAATTGACAAGGCCCTCGATTTACTATTGGCCCCACGTGAAGGCATCGTTGAGGAATACCGAGACGCTTACGCCGCAGGTGATATTCAACAAGCTCTACAACTTTTGCCCCCGGGAAGAAACACAGAGTTGGCGATGCTGAAATCGCTGCGTTCTCACCCTGATAACATGCGTGCCGCTGCAAGACGAATTCCTAGACCGCTTCGGAAAATGTACTACTCAGCTTATCAGTCAGAACTTTTCAACTGGGTTCTTATAGAACGAATGGATCGATCTCCTGATGCATATCATTCGCCATGGGCGGGTGATATTTGCCAGTTAGAGGGAAGAAGATCAAGGTTTCATGTTGAGCTGGATCCCGTGGCCCATCAGATAGAGGTCGAACGCGCAGCAGCGGGGGAGGTCTCTCCCACAGGACCGATATTCGGCCGAAAGATGAAACCACCACTCGGGCTCGCCGGTGATGTTGAAATGGCGATTTTAGAAGCAGAAGGATTAAGAGCGGAGTCGTGGCTCTCTCATGTGAGAGGTCTTGATCTGGATGGGTCGAGAAGACCGCTGAGAGTTTCTGTTGGCGATCCTGAAGCCAGTTGGCATAAAGGTGAAGAAGGAGAAGAAGGGTTGATGATCAAGTTCTCGCTGCCAGCGGGCTCATTTGCCACTACGCTCCTTGATCAGATCATGGGCCCGGAAGTCTCCCGAGTCGAAGTCGACTCGGGAGACTCCCGTGAGTTGGAGTCGCAAGACTCCTGAAATTCATCGGGCGACCGGAATCTGTCCCTGTGCGATTTCTAGAATCTTGAAGGATTGAGTTCCAGTGGGAAGTTCTAGTTCAAATTCTTCTCCAGCACGTTTTTGAAGAAGAGCTTTTCCAAGTGGAGAAAGATATGAGATCACTCCGTCATCGGGGCCACCATCCCAGGGGCCGAGAATGGAGTATGTGACCTCTGAATCAGTTCCGATGTTAAAGATCTTCACACAACTGCCGAGACTGACCTGGTCCGTCGTCGCCTGGGTTGGATCAATGATCTGAGCGCGATCGAGTTCTGATTGGAGTTCGAGGACTTTTCTATTCAGGTTCTCTCGCTCTTCGATCGCAGAAGTGAATTCAGCATTTTCACTGAGGTCTCCGAGCGCTGCTGCATCTCCAATCGCTTTGAAAATCGCAGGTAGTTTTTCGTTTCGGATCTCTGTCAGTTCTTTTTGAACCTTGTCTATTCCATAGCTGGTGGAGTAGATGGAGTCTCTGCTTGAGACTTCCACTTTCACTACTTTTTGGCCAGAAAGAACCTTGGGGAACTTTCTGAGAATGACGGCTTTCAGCTTTTCAATATTGGCATCACTGATAGTTCGCAAGCTAACGATCAAATCATAGAGTGCCCGTGCATCATTGATTTTAGAATTTTCGAGAGTTTTGTTGAGCAAGTTGAATGGCTTTGCCGTGAGGTGCTGACGAAAACGTTTCACCGTTCTTTGCAGACCAGGATCATCCGCAGTCGTATTCAAAGTGAGAGCGAGTCTGTCGAGTAGGGATAGGCACTGTCTGACAAGATCGGAAGTAGAAATCCCTTCCAGCATTGGGAAGTCAGCAGTATTCCCCGCTGTCGCTCTTCTAGCTAGGAACAGGAACAAGAGAGGTGATTTGCTCGGCTGGTGAAGTGAATCCATACACATCTCATGCATTTGATTCATAGTGTCATTTGCTTTGAATTTGTTGATCAGAAGCTCACGGAGAACGTCATCGGCTTCGAGAAACAATTCAGAATCGTTATTTGTGAACTCTTCAGGGTTGAGTCGCATGAGGATTTCAAGCGTCTCTTTAATCTCATCTTCTCGAGTAATATTGTTGAGAAGATTGGAGAGACGTTTTTCCTTCATGGCGAGTGCGCCAATAGCCATTTCTTCTTGGCCATTGGAAGCGTGCTCCCTGAGAAGGAGGAGTGCAGAGACTCTTTCTGAACGAGGTAGATCTCCTCTGTCGACATCTCTTCGGAGACGGGTGAATCCTTCTTCCAATACCGAGATTTGATCAGGACCGACCTCCACTAGGGATTCTCTGATCGATTGAAGCAACTCGGAAGGAGAGAGCCCCTTGAACTTGCGAGTGAGGCTGGTATTCAAGGCTTCAGGTGTATCTAGCAGATACAGCTCATTATTCTTGCCGCCGGTTTGACCGATGAGCGGCTCCTTTTTGAGAGCATTTCTGGTCTTCGTCCACCATTTACTCCAAGAGCTAGTCGGAATCGCTGTTCCTGCAATTAGGTCTTTCACGCGTGGCAATGGTAAAGGTTTGGAGGAGGTTCGGAGGGCGAGCTTGATCAGTTCGACCGGTTCTTTTTCCGCCAACTGTTTCAGATCTTCAGGCCTTCTCCATGAGACGACAAGAAAGTGATCATGATCCAGTGGAGTACAGATCTGGGGGAGGGCTTCCAATTTCATGGAGTGCCCTTCTTTCTTCTGAAAATCGACGATGGCGGTTTCAGTCTTAGTATCGAGAGATTTGACTTCTCCCACTCCCCATCCGGATCGGTGTTTGACGAAGGAGCCGGGTTGGTAGTGAACCATTCTTTTAAAGAGTGGAATCACATCTCCGGGTCGAGTTCCCTCCATGAGGCCTGAGTTTTTAACACAGGTATCAAACCCATCAATGTGTCCGAAGTTATCTTTGTATGAATCCAGTAGCAGCTTCCGCATCGGCTCGCTTCTCGGGAGAGTGCATGCCAGAGCCTCGATGAATTCGAGTTTCTTTTCTTGAACCAAAGTGTCAGCGTTCCCTGACTGATAGATAAGTTCCAGCATTTGTCCGCCACGTTCTTCGCAACCATTTGCAATAGCAGAGCGGGCGGCGGTCAGATAATCAGGAAACTTGACATTGCCACTTTCGATGGCATCCAACCAAGCTTCCTCATAATCGTCCCAGGACTGATCTTTCATGGCGCGTTCAGCACGATCCAGAAATTGCGACATCTTTTTCCATCCTATTGGCACACGGGGTGCCTCTTCGATCAACTGTGGACTGGAGGCCCGGAAATCCGGTTTCCACCTGCCCATACTGTACGAGACAAATCGTTAGTGAATTCGTAAATCAAAAAATCTTCGTCAGGAGCATCCCAAAGAATGAGGTCCGCTCTTTTCTCAACGTCTATGGATCCGCAGATCTCACTTCGTCCCAATGCTTTCGCGCCCCCCAAAGTGGCCGCTTCAAGCGCCTCTAAAGGGGTCATGTTCATGCGCTGGACGGCGAGTCCCATGATGAAGAGCATGCTCTCGATGGTGCATGACCCCGGGTTTCTATCCGTGGCCAAGGCCACATCGAGGCCCGCATCGATCATTTTGCGAGCGGGTGCATATGTCGGCTTCGACAAGAAAAAGGTGGTCCCGGGGAGCAGAGTCGCCACGACTCCAGCTTCTTTGAGAGCTGCGATACCTTCTGGTGGAGTCATCATCAGGTGATCCGCACTGATGGCGCCGACTTGAGCGGCAACGAGAGAACCTCCAGAAGCTGCCATTTCGTCCGCGTGGATCTTTGGTTTCAATCCATGGGCGATACCGGCTTCGAGAACCGCTTGGCTCTCTTCGGGGTTAAAGACGCCCCGTTCACAAAAGACATCACAAAACTCTGCAAGCCCCTCGCTGGCAACAGCGGGAATCATTTCTTCGCAGACCATTTTGATATATCGGGATCGATCTTCTCGCCACTCATCGGGGGTTTCGTGAGCTCCCATGAAAGTGGGGACGATTTCAGCAGGACAATCCTTGGCAAGGATCGCTATGGCCCGAAGCATTTTTAGTTCTGTTTCGAGATCCAGGCCATATCCGCTCTTGATTTCGATGGTTGTCGATCCGGAGGCCATCATCCTTTGGATTCGAGGAAGAGCATCCGAAACGAGAGTGTCGAGATCCGTATCACGAGTCATTCGTACAGAAGCTCTGATTCCGCCACCTGCGGCTGCTATTTGTTCGTAGTCCGCGCCAGAGCAGCGTTGGACAAATTCCCCTGCACGCTGGCCACCAAAGATCACATGAGTGTGAGAATCGACGAATCCGGGTGGGATGAGTTTGCCTGTGGCATCCAGTTCTTCCCGAGGATGGAAAAGACCGGCGATTTCACTCGCCGGTCCGATAGCCTTGATTTTCCCTGAATCGATCGCAATCGAGAACCCCTCGTATACTCCTTTATTTCCGGAGACCACCTTATTGGCGTTTGAGAGGAGGAGATCAATAGGCTTCAAAGTCATCGCCGTCGGTCTCGATTCATGGGTATCCAGACGTCCTTTTCATCAGCGAAAGAACGTGCGTCTTCATAACCCGCATCGACGTGTCTGAAAATTCCCATTCCGGGGTCGTTGATCAGGACTCTCTCAAGTCTCTTTGCCGCTTCAGGTGTTCCATCAGCGACAACCACCATTCCAGCATGAATGGAATTACCGATTCCGACTCCGCCCCCGTGATGTAGGGAAACCCAGGTGGCTCCGCTGGCTGTATTGAGCATGAGGTTGAGGAGGGGCCAGTCAGCGATGGCGTCGGATCCATCCAGCATGGATTCCGTTTCCCGATTAGGGGAGGCCACAGAACCACAATCGAGATGGTCTCGACCGATCACAATAGGAGCAGAGATTTCACCGCTGGCGACGAGTTCATTGATGCGAAGTCCTAGACGGTGTCTTTCTCCATAACCCAGCCAACAGATTCTGGAAGGCAGTCCCTGGAATTGGATTCGTTCGCGTGCGGTTCGTATCCAGTGACAGAGATGTTCGTCATCGGAAAATAGGTCGAGGACGGCTTCGTCTGTTTTGTAAATGTCTTCAGGGTCTCCGCTGAGTGCGACCCAACGGAAGGGACCTTTGCCCTGACAAAAGAGGGGTCTCACGTAGGCAGGGACAAAGCCGGGGTAATCGAATGCATTTTCAAGTCCAGCATCCTTGGCTTGTCCGCGCAAATTATTACCATAGTCAAAGCAAATCGATCCGGCGTTCATCAAGCCGATCATCGCTTCACAATGGATTCTCATCGATTCTTTGGAAAGAGTCTCATATCGGTCAGGATCCTCTTCTCGGAGTCGCTGAGCCTCACTACAGGAGACCTGGTGAGGGATATATCCATCCAGAGCATCGTGAGCACTCGTTTGGTCAGTGACCATATCTGGAACGATGCCTCGTTCTAGGATCGCAGGCACTATTTCTGCGGCATTTCCAAGAATTCCTACAGAGCGTGCTTCTCCGGATTCACAAAGTTCGTTGATGCGATTCAATGCTTCATCGAGATCCTCGAAGGATTCATCGAGGTATTTCATTTCGAGTCGTCGTTGGATGCGTGCGGGATCGACTTCGATATTGAGAGATACCGCTCCGGCGATGGATGCTGCGAGGGGTTGAGCCCCTCCCATACCGCCGAGTCCAGCGGTGAGAATCCAGCGACCTTTGAGGTCTCCATTGAAGTGCTGTCTTCCTGCCTCGACAAAAGTTTCATAGGTACCTTGAAGAATTCCCTGGGTACCGATGTAGATCCATGAACCGGCGGTCATTTGCCCGTACATGATGAGGCCTTCTGCCTCCAGTCTCCGAAACTCTTCAATGGTTCCCCAACGAGGAACGAGATTTGAGTTAGCGATAAGAACACGAGGTGCATCAGGATGGGTTTTTGCTACTCCGACAGGTTTACCACTTTGTACCAGTAGAGTTTCGTCGGGAGCCATTTCTCGGAGAGTAGAGCAGATCGCTTCGAAGCAATCCCATGTTCTTGCAGCTTTGCCGGAGCCACCGTAGACGACGAGATTGTCGGGGTCTTCAGCAACCTCGGGATCGAGATTATTCATGAGCATTCGGAGGGGAGCTTCAATCAGCCAACTTGAGCAGCTGAGTTCAGTCCCCCGGGGGGCTTTGACACTGCGAGCGGATCCAAGGATATCGGGATTCAATGACATCGGACGGAGATCCCTTTCCACAGGGCGACATTGAAGTACCGGCTTCACCCTGAAAGTGGATGCCACCAGAAAGATCGGGGTGATGCAACCGAAACAGAATCGATCATCTCGACTCATCGAAAACGGGAGAAGACTCGAATCTGGGTTCCGAAGAGTGTTAGAATGAGATTGTGACCTTGCCAACCCCGGCTTCAGATCATTTGAAGCGTCCGGTAGGTTTGTTGGAGTTATTTAGAAGCGGAGTTAGATCCTGAGATGAAGATCACACGTGCCAGAGCCCTCGGAACCTGTTTTGGAGTTAGGGATGCCATTGAGGCTGCCCTTGATCCCGCATTTAAGGGTGATCTGACGATCGTAGGTCAATTGGTCCATAATCCTCAAACAGTTCAAAAACTGAGGGATCATGGCGTCCAGATGGTCGATTCTCTCGATGACGAAATCAAGTCTCGGAATGTGATGATCACCGCTCATGGGACAGCAGAAAGTGTCAAAGAAAAACTGCACGACAGGGGATTAACTGTGTATGACGCCTCCTGTCCTCTGGTTCTAAGGGTGCACACGGCTGTGAAAAGGCTTGTATCTGAAGGCTGGCACCCCGTGGTTTTTGGCCAGGAGAAGCACGTTGAGGTTCGTGGGATCGTGGGTGATCTCGAGGATTACACGGTCATCGGTGGCAGTGGGGATATCGAAAAGTTGTCTGGGAAAGCCCGAATTGGCATCGTTTGCCAGACCACTCACAGAATCACAGAGGCTCGTGGCATTCTCGACGAGATTCGAATTCGTTTTCCAGAAATCGAAGTTGAGTTTGTCGATACCGTCTGCAAGCCGACCAAGGACCGCCAAAGTGCAGTTGAGGAATTGGC
>JAACCY010000092.1 GCA_009937185.1 Planctomycetia bacterium | reverse complement strand
CCGGCAACGATTCTACGCACAGTGAAGGCGGAGCGTTGTCCTGCTTTTTTACGAGCTATCACGGTGCCATTAAAAATCTGAACACGCTCCTTCTCGCCCTCGACGATGCGCACATACACATCAACGGTGTCGCCGATTTCGAAGTCGTGTTCTTTGCTTTCTTGTGCGGACTCAAAGTCCTCGATCGCTCTCGCCATCATCATTCTCCCGGAATCCTCGAAGGGACTCCTGTTCACTCGTCGCGAAGTATTTCGCGGCCTGTTATTTCTCGATCGGAGGCCTGCCGCAAGGAATCCCTGCGACGCCATTCTTCAATTGCTCCGTGGTCTCCACTTCGAAGTACCTCGGGCACCCCTCTCCCCCGATACTCGGGAGGTCGGGTCCAACCTGCGTGGTCCAGGCCATCTGCGCCGGGCCACTCATTAAAGGAATCTCGCAGTACAGATTCCCCGTCTCCGAGAACTCCCGGCATCAGCCGGATCGCCCCCTCTAGTATCGCCATCGCCGGCACTTCGCCCCCCGAGAGAACATAGTCTCCCAGAGACACCCGTTGCCACGGGTAAGCCTCAACGATGCGTTCGTCGTAACCTTCGTAGCGACCGCAGAGAATCACAAGACGCTGAGCGCCCGCAAATGTCTCAAGGTCACCTTGGCCGAGCTGTCGTCCCCGAGGGCACATCAACAACGGCACTGTTCCTTCCGGAGGTGTTTCTCCCGGCTTCAATCCCAACAAATCGAGGGCTCGAAAAACCGGTTCCGGCTTCAACAACATTCCAGGACCTCCCCCATAGGGTCGGTCATCTACAGTCCGGTGACGATCCTCACTGAAGGCGCGGAGGTCGGTGATACCGATCTCCACCTGACCCTGCTTGCGGGCCACTCGTACCATCCCGTGCTGAAGGAACTCGTCAAAGAAGCGTGGAAAGATCGTCAATATGTCGATCTGCACCGGCTTCTCCGAAACTCCGTCGCTCAGGAACCGCCCTGTGCCTTCTTCTTGGCGCGCTGGACAGCTCTGCGACTCTTACGATCCTTGTTCCACTTGATGTCGACCTTGCGCAGGAACGAGGTCACTGTTTCGCTTGGGCGTGCGCCCATATCGACCCAGTGTTGAACTCGATCCACGTGAATCTTCACGCGCTTCTCAGCGTCATCGACCATAGGGTCGTACCAGCCGAGGGTCTCCAGGGATCTTCCACCCCGGGCGTTTCGTTTCTCGATGGCCTCGATGCGATAGAAAGGTCTATGGACCCGACCACATCTCTTGAGGCGTAAGGCTACCGCCATGCTCAGTCGCTCCTCGTATCTAATCGTTCATCTGTTTCGACATCGACACATTCATCGGTCGAATCAGCCGCCTGTTCTCCACTACCGAAATAGGGACAACCCGGCTCGTCCCCAACTTGGGGGAACGAATGAAATTACAGGTAGGCCCCTAAAGCATCAACAGCGACCGACGAATTTGGGCCGCTATTCTCTAAAATTCGTACTTTCGAGACATTTTTGGCAGGTCTGTATGAAATCAGCGTTTTCGGGACTTTTTGCGTCTCTGACGCTCCTGCTTACGTTTCTTGCGTCTTTCGTCCTTGCTGGGGCCCGATTTCGCTTTTCCGGGGCCTCCCGGGCCGCCGGGCAAGTTTCCCAGTCCGGGAAGGGCCGGCATCTCTCCCGGCACCATTCCCGGCATCCCTGGCAAGGCGCCTCCGGAAGGATCTTCCATCCCTTCGAGGCTTTTTTTCATGTCGCGCATCCCCTTCATCTTGCCAAAGAATCCGGACTGCTTTTTGAACTGTTGCATCATTCCCTGCATCTGCTTGAACTGCTTCAACAGATCATTGACCGATTCCAAAGTTCTTCCAGCACCCGCTGCAATTCTGCGGCGACGGCTGGTGTTGATGATTTCAGGGCGTTCTCGCTCTTTGGTCGTCATCGACTGGATGATGCTTTCAACGATGACCAGTTCATCTCCCTTGATATCCATCTGATCCACTTGCCCACCGATTCCAGGAATGTGGGAGAGCAAATCTTTGAGATTGCCCATCTTTTTGATCTGACGCAGTTGGGAAAGAAAGTCTTCTAAAGTGAAACTGGCATCGAGCAGTTTCTCCTGCATCTCCGCCTGATCTTTTTCATCGATAACTTGCTGAGCCCTATCGACGAGTCCGACGACATCTCCCATGCCTAGAATTCTGGAGGCCATGCGATCTGGATGGAACTCATCGAGCCTGTCGAGCTTTTCTCCGACACCTATAAATTTCACAGGCTTTCCGGTGATCGCTTTCACCGAAAGTGCCGCTCCCCCTCGCGCATCTCCATCTAGCTTGGTCAATATGACCCCGCTTAATTCGAGAGCTTGAGAGAACGCTTCTGCTGAACGAACAGCATCTTGGCCCGTCATAGCATCGCACACAAAGAAGGTCTCGTCCGGCTGAGTCTTCTCTGCGATCAGCTTCAATTCACCCATCAACTGCTCGTCGACGTGCAGTCGACCGGCGGTATCAAGAATGATCACATCGCATTTTTGTTCGCGGGCAGCACCCAAGGCGGCTTCGCACACCTG
>JAACCY010000012.1 GCA_009937185.1 Planctomycetia bacterium | reverse complement strand
GTCTCTCGATGGTGACGATCGGAGTTCAGGAACCTCACGTATTGTGGGGGGGGAAGTCATGTCTTCGCTCATCGATTTCATCGGGTTATCATGCTGCTGGAGGTGCTCTTTGAATAGCGGGTTACTGACCTTCTCAATCATTTCCAGCCTACTGTTACCACTTCATGGAGGGGGTCTTGATGCACTCGATGAACCTCTAGAGAAGCTCCTCTCTCGTGATCCCATCGTGGTCGAAGAGGGCGTGGTGGCGCTTTCCAAGATGGATGCGGACACGGTGCGGAGCAGGGCCCGGCGAATGATCCTCGAGGAGGGGAAAAATCCACAGCTGCCTGCCATTGTCTGTGATTTGTTTGGACATGTGGGTGGCGAAGAAGATCTCGATTTATTGAGAGACTGGCTCAGTACAGATGATGAAGAGCTGACTTCTGCAGCGATCCGCGCGCTGGTAGCGATTGCTGCACGCTACCCTGATTCGGAAAGCATCGATCACCTGCTCAAGTGGTGTGTGACAAAACGGGGAAGCCCTCGTGCAATGGCGGCTCTGGTGCGGCCCAATACCTCAGATGAAATGCTACCTTCGGCGATTCGAAAACTGCGTAGCAAGAATCCGGTAGATGTGGTGGCTGGGGCAGATTTCCTGAGAGCTCATGGTGCAGGGCCCCATCAGAAAGAACTCCAACGCGCCTGGAAAAAAATTCCTAAATCGTCGGGGCATTCGGCACGGATCGCCATCGTTCAGGCTTTGGGGACGATTCCCGTTGAAGAATGGACCGAAGGCAGCCAGGAGTTGCTGGTCGATGCTCTTGAGAATCGTGACTGGCGAGTTCGTCGAAGGACAGTGGAGGCTCTGGTCGAAGTCTGGTCGCCGATATCCATCGACTTATTACTAGAAACTCTGCCGGAAAAGCCAGGAGATCCTGATCTCTTTGACTGGCATCACGCACTTTCCGATTTGACCGGTGAAAGCAAACCGGTCGATGCGAGGGGCTGGCGCGTTTATGACGAGATGAATCCTTCCCCTCGTAAGATTGTCGATCCGAAAGAGCGACCTGTCGGTGGCTGGCTTCGAGTGCCAGCCGAAGGAGTCGGCAATGCTCGGGTCAAGGATGGGCCCACCGTGGTCTTTTTCGATCTACCAGTTCTTGCTGCCGATGCCGTATTTTTGTTCGATCTTTCCGGATCGATGAATGGCGACTTCGGTGGCCGCACTCGCATGGAAGCGGCACGCATCGAGGTTCATACGATGTTGGAAAAGTGGCTTTCTCTCCCCTTGATCGAGCAGCCGCGATTTAACCTGGTTTTGTTTCGTGAACCCTACGGCGACCCTTGGAATGCTCGTATCGATCGAGTGTTTCCGAGGCTGGCGCAGTTGTCGCCCAAGAATGCCCAAACTGCAGCGCAATGGTTTTCATCACAGGGGACCTGTCGCTTTGCCTATCAGGAGAGTATTGAGGCGGCCATCGAGGATCCTGAGTGTCGTTTCATCTACTTCCTTTCCGACGGAGAACCTTGGGGTGGTCGGTGCAACGATCTCGATCGATTGCTGAAGGAGCTGGAACGGGTCACCCGTTTTCATCCGGTCGCGATCCACAATGTGGTCATCGGGGGTTCTGAAATAGCGGAAGAGTACTGCGAAAAAATTTCACAACGTCATAGCGGTCGTCTACGTAAGATCGGAAATGCCAGTGAAACGATGTCGAAGGAAAGTCGCGCTCCTCAAATTTTCATGGCTCGCAAGTTGGGGGAGAACATCATCGTAAACCCTGGCGCGGAAGATGATCAGGTTGAGGTTGCGAGTGGTCAGCAGGCCAAAGCTGGCGTCGTCAGAGCATGGGAATCCATCGGAACAAATACTCCCGTCCAGGTTCAACCGTGGAACGGATTTGCCTTGGATAAAGGGGATCATTTGCCCGTGCCAGCTGGAGCTGGAGCGAATCACTTTCTTCATGGAACCATCGGCGATGTGGCGATGCGTACCACTCTTCGACAACACATCGATCTCAAGAGATTAAGAAGCACCATCCGGAAGGGGGCGACATATCATTTTTCAGCCTGGATCGGCGGGTGGCTGAAGCAGAAAGATGAAGCCCAAGTTCGAATCGTATTTATTGACGAAGAAGAAAATGAACTGGGAGAAGATACCCTTGGACCGGTGACAGCGGTGGACCGAGACAGCAAAAACGGCATGCGTAAACGCCAAGGCGAGGGTTCGGTTCCTACCGGTAGCCACAAGGTTGTGATCGAGTTGATCTTCGATAAGGAGCAGGGCGGTAGCGTCAGCGATGCAGCCATGGATCTCCTGGAGCTTGTGATTTCTAAAGAAAGCGCCCCTCTTCAAAACTAGTCTTCAAAACTAAGTCGAATATTCACCATTCCTAAATATGATAGGCTCTCTATTTTGCATTCTCATGATATGATTTGAGCAATATCCTGAGCGTAGCCGATGGTAATTCAACCACAGATAGATTTGACTGTGGTTTCCAGAGAAATGCCGAAGAGATTTGGAAAGGGCACTCGTTGTCATGAATGAAGAATTGAATATTCAGATTGAACCGTGGGAGTCAGACTCCGACACATGCGTAATGCGACTCAATAGGGTCGTTGCCCAATCTCCAGAGTATTACTCGACTGCCGAAGAGGCAGAAGAGAGTCCCTTGGGCCGTAAGCTTGTCGCCATCGAGGGACTTGAAGCAGTATTGATGCAAGATCGTGTGATCACTTTGCTAAAACCTTTGGACGGATCTGATTGGCAGCCGCTCGTCGATCGTGCGACTGAACTTGTGCAAAAGCACTTCGAAGAGTTCGATCGCATCGTTTCTGAACGTAGTCGAGAAATGAATGAAGATGAAAAAGGACTTTTCATTGAGATTCAAAATCTCCTCAACTCTGATCTCAATCCCATGGTCGCCGCTCACGGTGGTTTTATCGAAGTGGTCGATGTGAAGGATCAGGATTTGTTCATTCACATGGGTGGAGGTTGTCAGGGCTGTGGTATGGCCGCCGTCACTCTGCGCCAAGGTGTTGAAACTTTGATACGCCAGAAGGTGCCAGCAATCCGTCATATCCATGACTCGACGGATCACAAAGCGGGAGAGAATCCTTACTATGCCAACTGAGTCTGAAGGAGAGTGGCACGATCTGTGTCCACTCGCAGAGGTCGAAGAAGAAGAACCCTTCTTTGCCAATTTCGCAGGTAAGGAACTGATGGTGGTCAAAGCCGGGGATGAAGTCTCCGTGTTCACCGATAGTTGCCCTCACATTGGAGCTTCCATGGTCGGAGCGACCGTCGAAGATGGTCATATCGAATGTCCGCTTCATGGCGCTTGTTTCGACGCTCTCTCCGGCGAGGTTTCAGATGGCCCGACGAACCAAAATCTGGAGCGTCATTCTGCTCGCGTGGATGGGGACCGGGTTTTTGTCTGTTTGAGCCCTCCCAAAGAGTAAAGGCTCTTGTTCACTCGTCAGAGTCCTGTCAAAATGAGGTCGTCTAATGACTTACTTCCATAAGGGAGGCCTTCATGCTTTGCAGAGTTTTGACGAATAGTTTCGTCATTTTATCCATATTGTCTTTAACCGGTTGTCTCGTGGTCAATTCCGATGCCGCTAAATTGAACCCTGACAGCGGGGCCCTGACCATCGATTTCACTTCCGATTCTCCGGCGGCCTCCGCTCCTGCCGTGGAGGAAGTGGTCGATCCAGAGAAGATCAAAGCCCAAGAAGAAAAGGTCGAAGAATTGAAGATGAAAGTCGCCGATTTGGAGATCGATTTTCATATCGCCGAAATGGAGCGAGATCTCTCTCGAGAGTCGACTGAACATCGACATCAAGAGCTAGAGCGAGCCGTCATGGAAGCGGAACACGAAATGCGTATGTTTCATGAGTTCGATCGTCCTACACGAGAGTTCGGAAGTCGTAGATCTGTCATTTTCGCAGAGACCCGTCTCAAAGATTCACGTACCGAACTGGAGCAGTTGGAATTGCTCTACGCAGGAGCAGAGTTGGAAGACGGAACTGCTGAACTGGTACTTCAGAGGGGCCGAATGAGTTTGGCTAGAGCGGAAGAGTCTCTCGGGCAAACTCGCAGAGAGCACCAAGTTGAAATGGAAGTTCGTATTCCCCGAGAGGAAGAACGTCTTCAACGGGCCATCGAAAGTGCGAATCGTGATCAGTCTCGCGCTGAGCCCGAAGCTGCAATTGCAAGAATCCAGGAAGATCGCAAAGAAGAAAAAATGCAGCGTGAACTGGAAGAGCAGGTAGAAGCTTTGGAAAAGGCCCGCCACGAGTTACGAAACATGACCGGCTTAGATGATCGTGAGCAATCCGTTGCTTGGGGTCTCTTTTGATCGTTGGTTCCCTGATCCTGTTGTCTCAGTTAGTTTCTTTGCCGGCACCCGCATTGGATCGTGTCGACGATTGGCAAGTGGAAGCCAGGGCGGGGCTCGATAAAGCTGTAGAGTACTTGATGGCTCACCAGGAAGAGGACGGGGCCTTTGGTCATTGGCGTAACCCTCTTTCTCCCGATGATAAAAATTGGATGGTTCCCGAGCAGCATCTGGCATTCCAAGTGGCGATCACAGGAATCAGTTGTGTCACTCTGATGGATTTGGGTGCAGGTCTTCCCGAGGGTGGGGAAGAAGCTCTGGAACGCGCTCTCGACAATATATGCGAAAAGGGTCGCCGGAAAAGAATCGACAACTGGGATACGGACAACCTCTGGGGTTACGTCTATGTTCTGGAAGCGGTGGCGAGAGCTCTGGCCGAGCCCGAATCTCGCTTTGGCAGCGAACGAAGGGCACGTCTTCGTCATTTGGGCGAAGATCTGATCGTCACTCTGGGCAACTATCAAAGCCCGGATGGGGGCTGGGCTTATTATGATAACCGTCCCTACACGCGGAGACCTACGTGGGGAACGTCCTTTGTTACCGCTTCCCTCCTGTTGATTTTTGAACAATGCGAGAGCGTTGAGTTGGAAGTTCCCGACAAAATGCAAGAGCGTGGATTGCGCGCTCTACGAAGGACTCGATTGCCGAATGGGGCCTACGATTACAATATCGCGCCTATTCAAAGCACTCGGAATCTCCTGTCGATCAACCAGATCAAGGGATCGTTGTGCCGCATTCAGGTGGGCAATCTTGCTCTGAGACGATGTGGTAATTCCGGAGAAGTGACTGAGGGAAATATGGTCACGGGTTTGGAGCAATTGATCCGTCATCACAAGTTTATTTCATTGTCACGTGGACGCATCTATCCCCATGAAGCGTATTACGCCAACAGCGGATACTTTTTCTATTATGGCCATTACTATGCTGCCGACGTGATCGAAGAGTTGAATCCGGAACTACGGCAGGCGTGGTGGCCCCAACTGACCGAAAAGATTCTGGAAACCCAAGAAGAAGATGGCTCGATGTGGGACTACGCCTTTTTCTCGTATCACCGGATTTATGGCACGGCGTGGTCTGCTTCGATCTTGGCCAAGGCACTCGCGGATAAGGGCGCCATAGAGACCAAAGACTTAGAAATGATTCCTTCACAATCGGCGGAAGAATCTGCTTCTGAGGCGACTCCTAAAAAGCTACGTTGAGAGATCTCATCGAAGGTTGGAGTTCGAAAGAGCGAGAAAGTTCTTGAAACGTTACTGCTGAAATAAAGTGGATCAAAAAAAAGGGTGCGGAGAGTAATTCTCCGCACCCTTTTTTGTCACGATATCGGGAACTACTTGCAGGAACCGCAGCAGCTCTCTTTTTTGGCGGAATCGCACTCAGAGGCACACGCAGTGGCGCACTCGGAGGCACAGCCTGATTTTTCTTCGCCAGCCATGGGCGCAAAGTTACAACCAGCGGAACCCAGTCCACCGACGACTACAAGAGCAAGAAGAAACTTCTTCATGTGAATGACCTTTCTTGTCGCCGGGGGCGACATAAATTAAAAGATGGTTTTAATGACATATCCCTAGGGATTCTACTTTGAAGATACGGTGATTTCTCCCCCCAAGTTCCCGAGATCAGGGCAAAATTCAAAGTTTTTGAGAAATTGGGCCGTCTTTGTTACCAAATTATGGGGAATTCAGGATTTCTTGCCTTCTCTGGGATTTCAATAGGGGATTACTACTGTCCGCTGAGGATTCCCAAAAGGAAGAATAGGCGAAATGACTCACGCCCTGACAACCCTGAATGAGGGCTGATTTCTCCTGAGAGAGAGTCGTTTTTGGATTTTCATGCAGATATGTACCTAGGCCCATGATGACTGGAAATCCTCGAGCATGCTGCATGCACTCCCCGACGCGCTCTTCGAAGCGGGGTACTTCTCGGTCATATTGCATGGGAAAGACCGCATCGATGAGCCCGAGGCGTAACCAGCGTGGCCAATCTTGCATGACTCTATCGTAGGCAATTTGCGGGGTTCTATAGACCGCTGCAGTCACTAGGGCTTCTCTATTAGTTTGTCGACAACGATAGGAAATGGTGCGCACCATTTCTGTCACTTGATCCCGTCGCCAGCGATCCCAGACGACCGTATTTTCATCCGGTGTGCTCTGCCCTGTGGATTCGCTGAAATATTTGAGGCTGACGGGATCTCTCGGATAATCCACGGTGACACCCGATTCGAGAAAGCGGATGTAGTCCAGATGAATCCCTGCGAGATCTGGATAGTTTTCCAGCAATTCTTGACAGATGTCTGCCACATGATTTCTCACCTCAGGGAGGCAAGGATTGAGGGCGACATAGTAGGAAGGCTGCAGGGGTTGTCGCTCACCTGCTTCGGAATGAAGAAACCAGTCAGGATTTTCGATCCAGTGCTGTGGAGGAGTCGTTGCCGGGGGAGGAGTGTCTCCTCTCCAGCCTGGGACCGCATTGACCCAGGCATGAACCTTTAGACCCCTGACACGGGCTTCTCTGCAAACGGCTTCGACGGGATCAAAGCCGGGGTCTTGATGATTGAATTCCTCAGCCCAAGGGTCCAATCGGGAAGGGTAGAAGACGGTCCCGTTGCCCCGTACCTGAAAAAGAACGGTATCAAATCCGGAATAGTGAATGTTGCGCATGATGTTGACGATGTCTTGCTCTGTGGAGTAATCCCAACGCGTCACCCAGATCGCTTTTTTGATGGGAACACTCGTGGCCTGTCGACAACCGGTGATTCCAGCGAGGCACGAGAGCCCGGAAAGAAGAAGGATACAGAGACGGACATGATGGCTATAGCCGAGATGATTTCGACGAATCTGAGCGACTGAATGAGAGCCGCACCGTTCTTCAGAGCTGGCCGGGGTCAGAAGATTTACTGACATATGCGTCCTTCCGGGAGCGAGGCGGTCATGAATGAACTCAAAATTTCGAACTGATCAGCGATAGATCTCCAGGAATCACTTCGATTTCCACTATTTCTGGAGATCCCGCAATATCTCCGTCGATAAGAACGGGAAGTGGTTCTTGGGTCAGCTTTATCTTGCGTGCCTGACGGTAAACGACGTTCGAATGAGTATCCAGATGCTCGCCGGTAGAGACTTGATTGAAAAGGTGAAAGGCGTCGAAGTAGGAAATCTCTGGAAGAATACAAATGTCGAGGAGGCCGTCATCGAGAAGAGCTTGTGGACAAGGTTTGAAGCCTCCTCCGATCGTCGCTTCATTTCCGACAAAGATAGCAGGGCCGGTCGACGAGAATTGTTCATTTTCGATTTCAATGGTTGACGGAAAACTACGCTTTCTGTCGGTCAAGAGAGCCTGCATTGCGAGAAACCGATAGAAATAATCTCCGCAATATCGAACCGGGACAGAAACGAGGGGTGTCTTTCTCCATCTGTCGAATCGGTGAGTGATCATCGCGGGTAATCCGGTTGAAAAAATCTGAAGCATTTTACCGATCGGTCGACCATCGAATGTGACGTCGAGAGTATCGATAGAGCGGACCCCGAGGCCTTCGATGGCCAAATTCGAGCTGGATTCGAAATCGAGAGGAATTCCAAGGCCCTTGGCCAAGTTGTTGCCTGTTCCTGCAGGTATCAGTCCCACAGGGATATTCATTTCGTGTGTTGTCAGCCAGTTCATAGCGAGGCGTATCGTGCCGTCTCCACCCATGACGATGACTCGTTCAGGGCACTCTGGAGTCTCTTGGGTGTCGAGAACCTGACACCACTGAAGATTGAGATGCGGGTGTTCTTGAGAGAGTTTTTCTTCGAGGAACCGATGAGCCTCAACTCCCCGGCGTGAGCCAGGATTGTGAAGGATGAGAATCGAGTTGGGCCTTGATGTCTGTATCGCCATATCTTTCCTATGGTCGGGATTATTCGAGAATCTGACCAGGTTCGAGGTCGATCACCTGAATCGGGAGCGACCCTATTGATGCCCTTAATGCTTCCGGAGTCCCCGAGAGTAGAGGGAAAGTACCGTAGTGCATCGGCAAGACCATTTGGACTCCCAAAAGATGAGCCGCCTTGGCCGCTTCTCGGGGACCCATGGTGTAGTGATCTCCAATCGGAAGAATGGCGAGTGTGGGGGCGTGTAACTCTCCAATGAGAGCCATGTCCGAGAATACACAAGTATCGCCGGCGTAATAAAACCGGAATTCATTCTCAGTTTCGACGACGAAACCCGCTGGTTCTCCTCCGTATTGAAGGACTCCCTCGACTTCGATGCTGCTGGAGTGTTTAGCATCCGTCATGGTGATGAAGAGCCCGCAGATCTCAATCGATCCTCCCTTATTCATTTCGACGACTTGATCTTCGGGGAGGCCTAATTTTTTGAGCCAGAATGCCAACTCCACATTGCATACAACTCTGCACCCATGTTTTTTTGCTTGCGGGATTACGTCCTGAATATGATCCGAGTGGCCGTGGGTCAGTAATATGAGATCTACGTCTTCAGGATCTTGATATTGTTGAGGGCAACTTGGATTTCCAAGCCACGGATCAAATAAAACTTTTCTTCCGGAGGGGGTTCCTACAAGGAAAGTGGCGTGACCGAGCCATTGAAAAGTAGTTTCTTTACCGAGGTAGTTCATTTGGAGTTCCTCTCTGAAGAGTGGATTGAAATGTGCGGTTCATTTTGAATCAGGTGACCTGTTGGCATGTGAAAAGCAGTTCTTTGCCACGGGCTTCGATCATATCCCAGTTTTGTTCCTCGATATCTTTAGGTTGAAAGAGCGGGGCGACAAAACCGATGGCATGAGCTCCTGACTTTAGGAATTCACGCGCATTCTCTTGGGTGACTCCGCTGGTCGGAACAATCTTTAAATCAGGAAGTGGACCCAGAACTGCCTGAACCCATGAGGGTCCCCCTGCTGGAGCGGGAAACAACTTCACTAATGGTGCTCCGGCTCGATGGGCGGTGATCATTTCAGTGGGAGTCGAGCAGCCGGGAATGATAGCCACGTTGCTCTCTTGAGCAAAGCGGATCAAGTCTGTATCCACGACGGGTGAGACAAGGAATCGCGCTCCTGCTGAAATCGATTTCTGAGCCTGTTCATTATTCAGGACGGTTCCTGCACCGATAACTACCTCCGGATACCGGGAAGCCGTTTCCCGGATGAGCTCGTAGGCCCCCGGAATCGTCAAGGTGTACTCACAGATTCTGAAGCCGGCTCTCAATGCGGATTCCATCGCCGGCAGAGCAAGATCGCCGTGTGGAGTCCTGAGGATGGCACTGGCTTTTTCGGTCCCCAGAAATCGGACAAATTCAGCAGGATCAGAGTTTTCGGGCTGCATCTCAATCTCTCTTTCGAATCGGCGAGTCTCGGAAATCGAGATGGACCTCGCCTTCAACAGGGGTCATGATGAGGACGCATCAGACTGAGGGCAACCATGCCCCGATGGGAGAAGAAGATGATTCAAGTCGCCATGTCTAATTTCGATATCAGTACTCTCGTTCACCTGCTTGTTGCGGTGTTGATCGCTGGGTCAGTGTTTATCCAATGGAAAGCCGTCCATCCTGCCGTCACATCGGAAGATGGGGGAGATCATGTGAGAGAGGGCATCCGTAAACGTTGGGCGCCCTGGGTTCATGCAGGGTCGTTACTGATGATTGTTACTGGGCTCTATCAATTGATGGTTCACGGTTTAGCCACGGCCGATTATCAGAAAACACGCGAAGATGGCGGAATGCCTTATCATATGTTGTTTGGGATCAAGTTCTTGTTCGCCATGGGGGCACTCTTTATTGCTTCAGCCATGGTTGGGCGTAGCGAGGGACTCGCAGGAATCCGTCGTAACGGTGGAACCTGGTTGGGGTTGGCAGTGATGTTAGTGATCGTAGTCATCGTTCTTTCCCGCGTGCTCGCAGGGCTCCCCGACCCGGTGTAAAATCGGAATTCATTTTTTTTCACCCTTAAATTTGGACCAAACAGAATGAACGACCTTTACCAGCGGCCCCCGCTTGTAGGAACAATAATAAATTCATCCGGAATGAGTATTGACCGTAGGTTTAGGTTTCTCGTGGCGCTTCTTGTCTTTACAGGGGCTCTATTTGGTTCATTAGGAGATATCGTCTGGGCAATCGGGGTCAATGGATCCAGTACTGCTTGTCCAAGCCCAAGAGTTTCGTTTGCGCTGGAAGACGAAAATTCAGACGAGGATGAAGAAGATGATGAGGATGAGGACGAGGATGAGGATGAGGTTCCAGCAGATCCCTCCGAGGTCGAACTTGAGAAGGCTATCGATGGGTTGTCCCATCTGCCGAAAGCCAAGAAATCGCGGCAGGAAAGGCTTCTCGAACTCGAAGATAGATTCGATGCGATTCAGATCGATTATGTCGGTCAGCCAGCCGCCTCGGAAGCGATCGCTTTTCGTTCCGAATGCCAGCGTCGCCAAGGAAGAATCCGTCAAGCAATAGCAGGGTTCCAAGAATATTTCGCTTTAGATACCGCTGGGGAAGGGACTCCTGTCGCACTTCACGGATATGGCCACTGTCTTCAGGAGAATATGGAGTGGTCCAAAGCTTACGACCAATTTGTTGCGGTGACACGTCGTTACAAGGAGCACGATCTCATTGCGGAATGTCTGTATGACGCTGGATATTGCTTGAGAGAGCTCGGCGAGTTTGAGGCCGCAAGGACTCACTGGCTGAAACTGACTTCTCAGTACTCGAGAGAACCCGCAGCTCTTAAGGCGAGCCAAAGGATGGAGACTTTGAGACCTCCTAAGGAACGCTTGAGAGAGATATTGATCAAGTGGGAAAGGGTTAAAAAGACTTACGAGAAACTTCCTTATGCTGAGCGTGCCAAAGGTATAAAGCCACTCGAAGGTGTTCTGAATCAGGCAGGTGACTGTCGTTGCCCAGAGTCGATCAAATTCCTCACTCGACTTCTGAAGGGGTCGAGCAAGGAAATCCAGGTGGCTGCTGCTGTTCCTCTTTTGGCAGTAGGGGGAAGCGATGTCTCAAGAACAGTGCTGAAAGCTGTCAAACAGTTTTCTAACCTCGGTCGGCAAAAGGTTCTCGAGGCTCTGCGTCCTCGACACTTTGAGAAGAACTCTATCCAACCGATTGAGGAATTCGCACGATCCAGATATTTAGGAGTCGCTACGGCTGCTACAGAATTGCTAGGACGTATCGGCGATTTGGGGGCGACAAAGATACTCGTGTCATTATTGCCTGAAGGATCTTCTCTAGAGGAACTTCAAGGAAATAGAAGATCTTCTTTTGAGAGAATCTTGAGAGTTCTCCGTTCTGTCCGAGATGACGCTGCTCTCGGTTGGTTACTGGAAAAGGTTCTAGAAAAAGAAAAAAGGCCTCTGTTGGTTCGGGTGGCTGTCGCAGAAGCACTGGGCCGCGCTGGATATACTCAAGCCACTCTTACTCTTGTCGGATTGATCATGCATTCGAAGGCCGAACTTCGTCTCGCTGCGTTGAAATCTCTCGCCCTTCTGGGGGATGATAGCTGTGTTGAAGATATCGCATTGGCAGCGAGGAAAAGATCCAGAGATACCGAGTTTCAGATAGAGGCCGTGCGTGCACTTGGTCGTCTTGACCCTACGAATGCTGAGGAGATGCTTCTCGCTCTTGGAAATCACAAAGACAGTTCTCTGAGAACTCTTGTGATCATTGCACTCGCACGCATCGAATCGAACAATAGTTTCAATCGCAGAATAGAGGCCTTAGAAGACCCGGTGTGGCAGGTGAGATCTGCGGCACTGAGAAGTTTTCAGGGTTACAAGGATGTTCGATTAGTCGATGCATTATTGGCAGCAATGCGACGAGAATCGGGTGCATTGTTACCCCAGGTGGTGGAGCTCTTGATCGCTTCCACTGGCCAAGATTTGGGACCGGATGTTGAGAACTGGGACAAATATTGGAATAGGGAACGTGATAGATATAACCCCGTTGCGATCGCCGAACGAGAAGGCTCTCAACACTCGGGATCTACCTATGTTCGTAAGGCTGATCCAGGTAAGGCTCGCGCACCCTCCTATTTCGGGGTTGAAATCGTCAGTAAGCGAATCGCGTTTGTTATCGATTGTTCAGGCAGTATGTCCCAGGAAGTTTCTGTAGCAAAAGAGGGGGGCGGGGTTGAGACGATGAATCGGCTTGAACTCGCCAAGAGTGAACTGCGTATTGCTATTGAAAAGTTGAGTCCCGGAACATTTTTCAATTTGGTTCGTTTCGATACTGCGACTCATTCTTACAAAGACAAGCCAGTGAGGCTGTCAAAGAAATCAGTGAAGGAAGGTCGTCGCTTCATCGATGGGTTAAGGCCCGGTGGCGGCACCAACATCTACGATTCGTTGGAACAAGTCCTAAAAGCAGGGGATGTAGACACTATTTTCTTCCTCTCGGATGGCGCACCCAGTGCCGGAACTTTTGTGGACCCCCCTCGAATTCTTGAGGAAATAATGCTCCTCAACGAAGAGAGTCAGGTCACGATTCACACCATTGCGCTGGGATTCACCTCCGCATTTATGGAATCTCTCGCTGAGCAGAATCGTGGCAATTACATCGTTGCTGGGCAGTAAATCTCTCCTTCTTCCATGATTCGCTTCGGTCTTCCTGAATTCTCTCAAGTTCTCCCCTAGATCGTGTCGATCTAATCAGAGGAATGTTCCGGGTCGATCTCTATTCAGGGTCGTATGCCGTGAGTTCATAAGCGGGAAAAGGCTGGAGAAAGTAAATGACCGACATGTGGTGGATCCTTGCTCTACTAGCGACTCCGTTGACCCTTTGGGTCCTGTGGAGACGATCTGTTGCACAGAAGTCGGATTCCTTGAGTCATTCTCCCGTAAATGTCGGCAGTGAATGGCGAGCCCGTTGCCTCGAATTGGGACTGGATTCGCAAGAAATTCACCTGATCGATCGATTGTCCCAACATATTGAAGATCGAGATACGGGGCGTCTGTTGAACTCACGAATCGCCTTTGAGAATGCATTGGAAAGATCGCTGCAGGTGGAATCCCAACTGTTTCAGGATCTCGCCATGAGACGTGCCCTCGATCGATTGAGAATGAAGCGTGGCTGGGAAGTTTCGGGAGAGATTTCGCAGCGAGGACAACTACCTCTGGAGGAAGACGAACTTCATGTCGAGGGACCCAGCGGGGTCGCCATGAGAGCTGTCGTCATTCACCGAGATGATCAAACGATTGCCCTCAGAGTTATCGATAGTTTTGGTCATCACGAAGAAGCGGTCGCTTGGAAGATGGGCACCGATTTGGAAGTGAATTACTTCCAGCCTGAGAATGGTTGCCTTTCTTTTGAGGCACGATTACAGGAAATTCGTGATTTGGGCGATTTGTTTCTTTTCATGGAGTGTCCTCAGAAAATTAGAATTAGCCAACGTCGTCAATATTTGCGAACCCCTCTCAAAGGACGTATCAGTTTTCTTCGGTTACCGATGAATAGAGATGTCCACCTAGAAGAGAGAGAGACGGGTGTTCAATTTGGAGGCTTGCTCGATGTCGGAACAGGTGGCGCAGCCATTTGGTCCGAAGTTTCTCTACAAGACGGTGATTTATTGATGATCAGAGATTTTCCAGGCCAGGAAAATGTAGACATCACAGCCAGAGTTGTAGATGTTTCTGATCCGGAAGAGAATGAGAATGCGATCTACGGAATCCGCTTCATTGGACCTTCGGCATCGGTCAAAGACGGCATCGCTGCATTCGTCTATTCTCGCCGCGCAGATGAGGTCCCACCTGCTTCAGTTGTTTCATTTCAACAGCCGGAGTTAGGCACAGACCACTCTGCGGGATAAGAATCGTATCACTTCAGTGTTTTGTAACGTTAGTTTCTTATGAGGTCAGACGACTGTGAAAAACAGTTCTCTCTCTTGGTAGGCGCCCCGGGTTGGTCAGCGTTTCTGCGGCATGCCCGAGAGGTACGAGTACCGCAATAGAAATGTTCTCCTGATCAGCGGCACCGATGACTGCCTTGACCGCCGGTTCCATCCAGCCATTCATGAAGGTGGTCTTCAGGCCCATGGATGTGGCTGCTAGGACACATTGAGTGGCTGCGATCATGGCATCCTTGATCGCGTATTCTCGCAACAGACCTGCGTTCTCCAGTGCGTTTTGCCCACCGGGAATCGCTTGCCGTGCGATTGCACAATACTCCTCCGGCCACGCACCCTCTTTGTGTGCTTGAGCAATAATCGGCTCCATGTCTGATTCCCAAGCTTTGTGGTCGACTGCGAAGACGAGAGTGAGAGGGGCTTCTAGGATTTGTCGTTGATGGAAGCAAGCCTTATGCAATTTTTCACGGTCGTTTTCGTCATCGATGATCACTATTCGCCATGGCTGTAGATTCCAGGAGGAAGGAGCGGAGACGGTTAGACGTAGAATTTCCTCTAGTGACTCCTGCGAAACTGGAGTGGAGGAGAAATCCTTCGTCGATCGCCTTTGCTCGATGGCCTCGGGAACCGAAAGAGGTTTTGGAATCATTTGCGAGTTCAATTCTTTTGAAGAAGGGTGACGACCGAGGTCCGATCATCGCCGCCCATGTTTGCGCAGAGACCTCGAGCTGGAGAGCTCTCCATTTGATAGTCACCGCAGAGTCCATTCATTTGCCTGAAGATTTCGAAGGCCTGCTTGATTCCTGTGGCTCCAACGGGGTGACCAAAGGCCATCAATCCTCCTCCTGTATTCACGGGAATACGTCCGTTCAGGGAGGTCGCACCTTCTGCTGCCAACTGGGTGCCTTCACCGTCGCCACAGAATCCTAATGCCTCACAAATCAAAGCTTCAGTGATACTAAAGCAGTCGTGAACCTCAGCGACTTCGATGTCGGTCGCGTTCCAGCCCGCTTGAGCATAGGCTTTGCTGGCGGCAGCGGCTGTGACGTCCATTTTTGTCAGATCAGCCACCTGGCCAAGAGGGCCACATGCCACTTCACAGGCAACGATGTCGACAGGATCGCCCTGACACTCGCCCAATTTCTCTAATCCTTTGTCAGAACAAAGAATGATGGCACAGCCTCCGTCGGATACCTGTGAGCAATCTCCGACTCTGAGCCATGGGTTCAGTTCTTCATTTTCGAGGAAGCACGGATTTTTGTCTGATGCCGAACCTGCCTGTTCAGCACTCATTTGGACTTCTCGCATATGGGCATTTGGATTGCGATTGGCGTTGTCGTAGGCCTTCGCCACGATGGGGGCGAGGGCTTCGGGTGTGACGCCAAATTTATCACAGTAGGCTTTTGTTCTTCTTGCAAACATTGCCGGGAAAGTGAACGGGTCTAATCCGCGTGCTGTTTCATAGTGAGAAGCTCGGGCTAGGAAGTCTGCACCTTCCTTAGCATTTCTTGTCGTTTGAACTTCGGCACCGATCACCAGGACAATATCTGCACCTGCCTGAATGGCATCCACTCCAGCAGCGATCCCCAGTCCTCCTGAAGCACAAGCGCCTTCGACACGTGTGAATGGGGTGTAGTTAAGACCCTCATGAGCCGCTGCCGCCATCGAACCTAAATGGCCCTGATTGGAAAACAATTCACCGACGAAGTTGCCGACATATCCTCGATCCACTAACGCAGGGTCGATGCCTACATTTTGACAGGCACCTAGGGCGACCTCATGAATGTATTGTTCGAGAGTGGGGTTTTCTCGAGTTCCAAAATCAGGGTGCTTCTTCCAAATGAAATCGGGATGAAATTTGCCAATGAAGGGTGTTATTGCGCCTCCGGCGATGGTGACTCGACGTGAAAGGTTCATTTTCTCTCCCAATCAAAGACGCACACTGGGTGCAGGCTCGGGTTCTTTCGGGGTTTCTTCAGTAGGAACAGGAATCTCCCATGCGGGTAACCAAACTTGGTTTTCCTGGATCCAGCCAGCCTCAAGGACTCTCCGACGAAGGTCCGGCATATGGGCCGCTCCATAAAATATGGCAGTTCTTCTCCAGCCCTCAGAGAGGGAGTTCTCAAAAATTTTCCAGGCTTGATCGTTTCGCATTCCCAGAATCAAATCTTGCGGATTTTCAATGTCGTCCACTCCAAGGAAAGCCATTTGCCCGACAGATTGGACCATTGTCTTGCCCATCGCCCAGCGGACTCTGTTAGTCCTTTGGTCATCTTTTGTAGCCATGGCCGCCTGAATGGCAAGTCCATCGAAGGTGCTACTTCCCAATCCCTGAAGGACGGTAGTGAGGTCGATATTGATGAAACCCAACTCACGGAGTCCTTTGGAGAAATCTTTCATGTTGAGGTCAGCATGACGAAGGTTTTGACGGGTGTAGTCGATGCAGTTCATCTGATGAGAGAGGGCGAGCATATCCGTCATACTTTTTTGCATCGCTCCGATGAAACCTAACCCTGAAGGCACTTCATCTTCTTCGAGGTCGGGATCGCCACCTTTGTCTTCAGGTGATCCCGGAGCGGGTCCGCCGACCAACTCGTAGAGCACGAGATCGTGGGCATCGAGTTCTTGCTGAATTCTTCGGAAGTACCCGGGGTCTCCGATGTGGATGACGCCTACGAGACTGAGCAGTTGATCCGTATCAGGATTTCTATAAGTGGTGACCGATGTTCGCAACTGAGCCCGGGGCCCATCGAGTTTATTGAAACTGATGAAGTCCTGAACAGGGTCGTCTTTCTCTGCTGCACTCTCGAAAGACAGTTGCCCCTTTGCCGAAGACGGCGTCAAAGTGGAGAGCAGTGTCTCCGTTTGTCCCAGAGTTTCAATCGTGGGGGACAGTAACAAAAAGATCACAAGACCCGTGAGGAAGATCTTCATGTCTACGTATGACCTCCCCTGGTGGGATTTGAAATCGGAGAGTTTACTGGAGGACGAAGAAGTCATTCGGCTTCCCTTTCTGACAAGAGATTCAACCTGATCAGTGTCGGCTCATCTGAACGTGAATTCACGCATTCTCGGGTTTCCTTTCCCGAAAAACGTCATTTCTATTGGAGTAAACGTCTGCGAGTTCCTGCCGAAATCAGAGTTGAGGACCCGTTAAAGAATTTGCGATTGACCGAACAAATCGGAGCGTTATCAAGCCAAATTTATCCTAAACTACTTTGATGATTAGATTTAGGAGTGTTAGGTGCGGCCCTAACATTTCCTTGATGTTCGGTCTTTGTTTGGCTAAAATCGACCCAACATGAGTGAAATCAGAGAATCGGTGAAAAGCTGAGAGTCAGAAGCTCAGAAGCTCAGAAGCTGAGAGTCAGAAACTAAAAGTCGAGTCACTGATCGAACTCAATGAGAAGCATGAAGCATGAAGCCGTGGAGGCTTGTCCGAAGTTCCGGAGAAGCGAGCGAATAGAAAAGTGGACGAAAAATACTCGGTTACTGGAGCGTTTTTTCGCTCTTTCACACCGAAGCGACCACTTCTTCGCACGATTGGGGCAATCTGTCCTCAGTTCAGATGTGTGGAGAAAGAAGAGGAGAAACGATGCAGACGACACTTTCACAGCACAAGCCAGAGGCCACGAATCCCTTACAGGGGGAGGCTTCTCCTTTAAAGGCGGAGGCTTCAATGGCCGGCTTGAAGAGTCTGAATCCAAAAAGTCTGACAGCTCAGCAGGTTCAATTAGAGATTTTTCCGGTGTCCATGAAGAGTGAGAGTGTCACGGTTGATTTATCAACTGTGGATTCCACAGTTTCTGTGACTTCTCCGAAATCTAAAGTAAGTCGCCAGCACGAATCGTCGGTGTCGACATCTCGTTCCGCTGCTCGATCGACGACCAGTAGACGGTTTTGGAAAGGTGCTCGTGGAGCTTGGGATCGGGTGCAAACCGCTCGAACTTCAGGCGTCGCCCGAGTGATTCCCGAATCAGGCGCGGTCTCAATGCAGGGAGAAAACCTCGATTTGAGTCAGGACTACGATGTCAGTGAATGCACTGCCATGGACTGGGTCTTCTTGGGTTTGGGTGCACTCTCAATGATGACTATTTTCATTTTGGGCCTATAGAGAAGAGACAGGGGGGGACTTGTACTACACCGATCGTCAGATGGAAATCATGGAGTTTTTACAGCAGTTCCTGAATGAACGAAAAACCTCCCCGACCTTAGAAGAAGTCGCTCAGGCCTTTGGAGTGACGAAGGTCACTATACATGGTCACCTGAAAGGCCTTGAAGAGAGAGGGGCGATCTTTAGAACTCCCCATATCTCCCGCGCCATCGAGATCTTGGATCCTGAATATCAAGGAAATCCAATGGCCTCTCATGAGCCTGCTTCGGCGGAATTGCCGGTTCAGGTTTTGGGACGAATCGCTGCAGGAGAACCCATCGAAGCAGTGGAATCACCGGAGCATGTGGATCTCGCTGATCTCCTCCCGATGGGTAAAGATCATTATGCACTGCGAGTGCGGGGAACTTCGATGATCGGTGATGGGATTCATGATGGAGATCTCGTGATCGTCGAGCATCGAGATCAGGCCGTCGATGGCGAAATGGTCGTCGCGATCGTTCATGGTGCGGATATGGAAGAAGCGACGCTGAAAAAGATTTATTTCGAATCGAGAGATGGAGAACCCATCGTTCGTCTTCAACCTTCCAATCCAGAAATGGATCCGATCTTCGCTCGTGAAGTCGAAGTTCGTGGTGTGGTTGTTGGAGTGGTTCGCCGCTACCCCGGGTGGCCTGGGAGTCCGAAAAATTGAGTGTTCATGAAATTGAAAGCTATCGTGGGGGGATCCCCCCAGTTTCCTCCGAAAACTGATCGACAGCTTTCATCCTGATGTGCCCCTGATCGGGAGGAGCCATGCCACCGAATTTTTCGGTACGGCTCCTCCCGACTTCCCCCGATTTTCGGCAGTTTCGCTGGGGACAATTTTATTCGAATCAGGTGTATTTCCTCAGGTGTCCTGTGTTTCCCCAGAAATCCTGTGTTCCCTTCGATCCTGCTCTTCCTGCGGCGTGATCGTGCTTTGATTGCGTTCGGCAACGATTCAAGGTGAATCTTTGTCGTCATGCAGAGGGATACAGCGATAGTCGCTCAAGGCCCCACTGACGCTCGATAACATGGGTTTGAGCAAGATGTTTTGACGCCTTAACGATCGGTAAGCTTTGGTGAATTGGGGGGATCACATGGATCGCATGGATTGATCTCGTCTAAAGAGTATCCTGACTCATCAGGGTATTTGAGGATCTTGCACTTCGTCACTTTGTCGAAGTCATAAGGCAGGATTCTGAGACCTTCTCGATTTCTTCAGTCACGAGGTGAGAATGCCGGCCAAGGACAGAAACCCAAATTCCGATCACCAGGGGAATCTCTCCTCTGAGGATGGTTTCTTGTCAGATGGGCAAGGGGCTGAATCTGCGGACTCATTCCCTTCTGAAGATTTTTCGGCCCTGACATCTTCGGATTCGACTTCTGCAGAAGATTCCTCCGATACCTTTGAGCCGTTCTCTGGGGAGTTGCGAATATACACGAGAGACGATCACAATGTTTCTCGTAAGTACATCGATAAGGACGCGGTCAAAGCGCTCTATCGACTTCATGACAATGGATACAAAGGGTATCTGGTCGGTGGAGCTGTTCGCGACATTATGCTTGGGAAGAAGCCTAAAGATTTTGATATTGCGACGAGTGCGACACCTCAACAAGTGAAGAAACTGTTTCGGAATTGTCGCATTATTGGTCGGCGCTTTCGTCTGGCTCATCTCTATTATGCGCAAAACAAAATTCTGGAAGTCGCCACTTTTCGCTCTTCGGGTGGTGCCGATGAAATTGTGCGTGAAGGTGAACTGATTCGACGCGATAATGTTTACGGATCTCCGGAAGAGGATGCCTGTCGCAGGGATCTCACCATCAATGGGTTGTTCTATGACATCGGATCCTTTTCGATTTTTGATTATGTCGGTGGCGTAGATGACCTGCGTTCGGGCAAAGTCAGGATGGTGGGGGATCCCACATATTCCTTCAAAGAGGACCCGGTACGTCTTCTGAGGGCGATCCGTCACTCCACTCGCTTGGGTTTCGAGATTGAGCCCCAATCTCTTGAAGCCTTGGTGGAGAATCGAGCAGAGATACTTAAAGCCAACAGAGCGCGACTCCTTGAAGAGTCCCTAAAAGATATGGTTTCAGGTAAGGCTACAGAATATTTCTCAGGACTTCATCGCCTTGGATTTTTGGAACTATTGATTCCTGACCTCCACGATCGTCTCGAAGACGATGAGGAGCACCGCTCCTGGTTGGCCATGCTGACTCGGGTCGATGAAGAAGTGGCAAATGGAGCCCCCGTTCAGCCTGCACAGGCTCTTGCGGCTTTGGTTGGGCCTTTTGTCACGGAAGTTCTCGATCAGGATGATGTGAGATCGATGAAAGCATTTAGGGACAGGCGCTCCGCTTTTAGGGAGCAGACTCAACCTGTTCTTAGACAACTCAAGGTTTACAAGCGAGATGAAGACCGGCTTTGGTCCGCAATGGGGGGACTCCACAAGGTCGATGGACTGGATTCGTGGGATGAGATTCCTGAGGGGATCCGGAGCAAGCATTGGCTCCTAGACGCGATTCAGGTCTTATACCTTCTCAAAGGGGACAGTGACCGGATCCAGCCGTGGTTGGTCAAAGTGCGGAAAATGGAACTCGATTTACCCCCTGATTCTGGACGAAAAAGAAGACCACCCAGAAAAAGGAAGAGACTCGGGGTGGCCCCTTCTCCTCCAGCGAAGGGTGCTTCGTCGACAGAAATCGAGAAATCTTCGCCAAGAAAAAGAAGTCGCCGCCGTCGTAGGCCCCGTGGAGCAGGCCCTTCAAACGGTTAAGGATCGATCTGAACTCCGTGATGTGCTCCCTCTAGAGGCCAAATTTCCGGAATTTTTCCCTGTTCCCGGCCCTTCTGGCGAAATGGCATTGAGACCATAGGTTGCATCCCCTCACCCTGAGAGGGTACCTTCTCGTTTTGCCGAACCCGGAAACCGGTCCAGTTCCACGAAATGTTGTCGTGGTCTGCCGGGGTGGTGACCCAAAGAGCCACCGCAATCACCCGTGATGTCGGTCTGGTGTGTGCTGATAGTGAGCAGGGTGTGAAAGTTTCTGTGGGCTGGGGGCCTGCGAAACGAAAATACCTGCAGAAGTCAGAACTCCAGCAGATCTCAGGGCGGGTAACACCAATGAGTACCGGTTACGAATTTTGTAAGGAGAGATGAAGAATGAAGAAGTTGAGTCAGTCTTGCCGCTCCCCGTTGTTTCTTGCAGTCTTCTGCATGGTGGCTATGAGCCTCTCGGGTTGTCTTGCTCCAGGTTATAATGCCCGCGAAGCGATGCTCTTTGAGGACAAGATGCACAGTGAGATAAAGTTGGGTTCTTTTTCCCCCACGAGCAGTCACTTTACAAGCGGCACCGGAGTCGCACTGCGAATGGGTTACGAGTACGAGTACGGGATGCACTTTGGTTTTGAGTATGGAGTCGTCACAGATGTAGATGGCGCTGCATATACAGGACCTGCAAGCCTTACGAATCCGTTTGCCATTAGAGACGTCGCTGAAGGAGCTCTCTCAGGAGCAGATCGTCGTTCCTTCACGATCAACTTCGATTGGGATGTTCCTCTTTCTGAAAATACAGGAATGCCCTATCTCCGTTACGGTTTCGGTGTGGGTGGACTCTACACAGATTTGTCTCTGAGCAGTGGTTACCTTGCCGCAGTTCAATCCGGTTCTCCGGGGGCTGTTGTGGAAGTCACTGACCAGTTGATGTTCCTGTTCCGTCCGGCGGCTTCATTGCGTTGGGATTTGTTTGACGGAGCTCTCGGCTTTGTTGCCGAAGCTCAGTATGACATTGCCAGTCATCCATTGGTGATCGATGTGGATGCCGATGGAGATAACGCAGATACGCTGGATTACGGTGGACTTGGGGTCTACGTAGGACTTGATTATAGTTTCTAGTCGATTCTGCAAGTTTCTTTAAAGCGAACAAGGGTCGGACACATTCTCCTCAGTGGGAGAGCGTGGCCGACCCTTTCTCATGAATGGTGGTCCACGTGCCGAACCTAATGGGGTCCCGTCTTATTCGCCACTCTTGTCGAAGGCTCGTCGGCATTTTGGCGATGTCATTCCTGTTATTTTCGGGAACTATAATCCTTGAAGAAGTCTTGGCTTCTTCAGTTCCAGGAACGAAGGATTTGAGAACCCACAATTCAAAAGTGGAAATTGGGGCTCTTCAATTTTCCGCAATTCTGACGGATTCTCCAGAGGGTCTTCCCGTATTGCCGGATTTGTCTCAGCCCCGTCGTGTCGGGATACCCGGGACCGCCAGTGTGCGATTGGCTCTTCCTGTCTCTTGGAGTGGAGTGTTCATTCCACCGGGATGGCATCGTGTTGAACTGGAGAGTTTTACCGACAGGGATCCCGTTCTTGTGTTTGTTCCTTACGGCGGCGGAGAAGGCATCCGAGTACCTGCGGTTCGAGGAGTTCTCGATAGGCCTGCCCGTGAATTGAGATTCTCTATCGCAGCGATCACTGGCGAGAAAAACGCACCTCCGGAAGAAGCTATTCTTCAACTCGATCTTCGTTGGGGAATATTACAAATGACAAGTGAAGGGCGCCCTGTTTCTTCATTTCTGTTGGAGCAAGGTCGTTGGAAGTTAGAGACCCATTCTTTTCCGATAGAGACTCGTCTTTCAGATCGGCAATATCTCGGAACGTTTGAAGATCCCAGAGTCTCTCCACAAGTAAAGCGGTGTTTGTTTATCAAGACGCCCTCGGGGAAAAGGCAGTTGGTTCTCATGGATCCTTCCCGAGATCGAAGAGCCGCGAAGCGTCAAGAGTCTTGGGATATTCTTCAAAAGCAACGGCGTAAACTGAGACGGATGACGGATCAGGAAGAAAGTCAGGAGCGAACTCAACTTGTGCGAGAGATTGAAAAGTCGGAACAGATGGTCGTGGCACTCGACAGAGTTCTTGAAAATTTGGAAAGAGAATCCCTCGATAGCCCCGCTCCGTTATTAGGTTCTGTGAGACCGGGGAAGTCGGGGCTGTCCTGTGGTTTGGAAATCGGAGAAGAAGGGGCCATCCTTGAAGTGGTCTGCAAGGAGGGCCGATTCAGGTTTCTCATATCCGATTCTCTATAATCTTGATGAGACGTTTGCTATCCGATTTGTCGTTCTATGGGTTTCCAACTTTTCGCTGAGAATCTGACCCAAAGAGTGAGTAGGGTCGCCATGACGAACAGACCCAGTAGGAACGCCCACCAGATTCCTTTCAGACCCCATTCCATTTCAAAGGCCAAATAATAGGCTAATGGAATTGTCACCATGGGGAATCCGATGAGGCTCATGAGGGCTGCCGGCACTGTTAATCCAGCCCCCCTCAGTATCCCAGCAGACACCGCCTGAATACCGTCAAATACTTGGAAGCCTGCCGCGATGGGCAGTAGTCCCATGGCCAATGCTAAAACTGCAGTGTCATTCGAAAACAAGCTTGTGACTTCAGCCCCAAACAGTTTCAAGGATATCCCCATTACGAGCATAGTTAGAAAAGCCAGGATGAGAGACATCTTCGCGGAGTTGATCGCTGCGGGAAGCTTTCCTGCGCCGAGCAGATTTCCGACCCGAGTCGTGGCGGCTCCACTGAGTCCCCAAGGAAACATGAATGTGAAACTGATAATTTTCAAGACAAGAATATGAGCACTCAATGACTCCGAACCCAGTCGTCCCGCCATCAATGTGGCGGCTTGAAAGGTCCAAACTTCAACTCCGAAATGAATCATGACGGGGAGGCCATATCGAATCAGTCGCAGCATTGCGATAAGAGAGAAGGATCGGACTGTCCAAGGGGTCCAACCATTCTTCATATGCTTGCCGTAAATCACGATGGCTACCAAGAGCAGGAACATGATGATTCGACTCGCACCTGTGGCTCGTGCTGCGCCCTCTATTCCCATAGCGGGAAACCCTAGCCCACCAAAAATGAACAGTTCGTTGAAGACTACGTTGAACAAATTTGAAATCAGGATTGTCCACACCACAGGAGCCAGAACTCCTCGGCATTGAAGGTATTGCCTCAGTAAGAAAAACCCGAGAAGAGGGGGAATGCTGAAGACCTGAGCTGAGACATAGGAGGAGGCACCTGAAAGTAGATCTTCGCTTTGTCCCAGAAATCGAAGAGCATCAGCCGTGTATCCCCAGGCGATCCCTAAGAGCGGGCAGAGAAGAATGCACAGCAGAATACCTCGCTGAAAGGTTCTGCCGAGTGAGACCGAATCCTGAGCGCCATGGGCTTGCGTGAAGAGAGGATCCACCCCCTGGATCAGCCCTATGACGAGAATGAGGGTTCCGAAGGCCCATGTGTCTCCGAGTGCGACTTCTGCGAGGGATTGGGTCCCTAGACGACTGACCATCCAGATGTCCACCATACCCATCATCATTTGCCCCACTTGAGCGATGACGATGGGGAGGGCCAGATAGACTAATGGTCTGATCTCCGAATTGAGTTGAGTAATGAGAGCCCATTTCATTTTTTTTCATGCCACTGGTCAGATCACTGATACCCGTGCAGAATGATGTTCTACACGAATGTTTCCTGCAAGATGGGGGAGTTGTCGAGATGAAAATCAAAAAAAATGTGAATCTTCTACTCATGATAGTCGGCATCTTGCCGCTCTTTTCAGGGTTCTCTCTCGTAGAGGCCCAGGATAAATCGTCGACTACCAAAGGTTATTTTTCTTACCAGTCTGATGATTCCTATGAAGGAAAGTTACCGACTGCTGGAGAGTTCTTTGGTATTCCTCTCGGGGATAGATTTACTTCGCATAGGGATGTGATCGATTACTGCAAAGCGATTGCCGAGAAATCTCCTCGGGTTTCAGTCCAAAAATACGGAGCATCCTCTGAAGGTAGGGAGCTGATTCTCCTGATGATTTCTTCCGCGGACAATATTTCCCGCTTGGAAGAAATCCGAGAGTCTCAAATGTTATTGGCTGACCCCATCAAAATGGAAAGGTCAGTGGATAAAAATCTTGAGGGTGTCTTGAAGGAATTGCCCGCGATCGTTTGGCTCTCGTATAATGTTCATGGAGACGAATCTTCTCCCACAGAAGCGGCATTGGCCACCTTGCATCAATTAGCAGATGGTAGCGGAGAACGTATGGAGGGGATTCGTGAAAACACTTTAGTCATTCTTGATCCATTGCTGAATCCCGATGGAAGAGAGAGGTATTTGCAGTGGTACCACTCGGTACAGTCGAATCCTCCAAATCCTGACCCCGCTGCTCGTGAGCATTCACCTCCCTCGCCCTCTGGAAGAACAAACCATTACTATTTTGATTTGAACAGGGATTGGGCATGGCAGAGCCAGATTGAAACACGTCAGCGCATCCAAGAGTACCTTCGTTGGCAGCCACTGGTTCATGTGGATTTCCATGAAATGTCTCCGAGCTCTTCCTACTTTTTCTTTCCGCCAGAAGAACCGATCAATGAAAATATTCCCAGGGAGAGAGTGGACTGGTCGACGACATTTGGAAAAAGTAATGCAGAGGCCTTTGATCGATTTAGCTGGAAATACTATACGGGTGAGCAATTCGATTTGTTCTATCCGGCATACGGTGACTCTTGGCCTTCACTGAACGGCTCCATCGGTATGACCTATGAGCAAGCAGGAGGCGGCAGAGCAGGGCTTGTTTATCGACGAAGCGACGGCGACCTCCTGACTCTGGGCGATAGATTGCACCACCATCACGTCGCAGGATTAGCGACCGTTGAATGTGCTGCAGACCATCGAAAGAAACTTCAAGAAGAGTTCTTCTTATTCCGAGAGCAAACAATTTTCGCAGGTCGTAACGGAGATGTGAGTCAGTACGTTCTGCCTCCAAGCGAAGACGATCATAGACGCCTAGCCCTGATTGATCTTCTTCAGCGACAGGGAATCGAATTGTTACAGAACATGGAAGAAACTGTCGCCGAAGGATTGAAGTCGCACTCTGGGGAAATGCTCCCTGTCAGGAAGTTGCCTCCTGGGACCGTTTTTGTTCCTCTGGATCAAGCACAGGGGCGTCTTGCGAAAACACTGTTGGAGAATCATGCCTAAGCCGCTGACGCGTATTTTTATGATGTGGCAGCATGGTCTTTGCCATTGACTTATGGAGTGGAGACTTTGGTCGCTCCCAATCCTGTAAATACCATTCTCATTCCTTTCTCAGGGGGGAATCCTGAAGCAGGACGTGTCGAAGAAAGAGGTCGTCTTGCTTACCTTCACCGTTGGACAGGATTACCTTCAGCCAAAGCATTGAGGGCTCTACAGGAGGCGGGCGAATCTGTAGACCTCGTCACTCAACCCATCGAAATTCAGGGGGAGTCATATCCTGCTGGAACCCTGATCGTCAGAGTCGATGGCGAAGAGACTCACGAAGCAGTTTTGAAGACCGCTCAGGCAACGGGAACCCTCTTTCGTGGGACTTCTAGTGGTTGGACGGATATCGGCCCCGATTTAGGCTCTGATCAGTTCCCTGAGCTCGCCCACGCAAAGATCGCAGTATTGGGACCCGATGCGGTATCGAGTGGCTCCTACGGCGCAGTTTGGAGTTTTCTTGAGCAAGAGATGGGGATTCCTTTCACCGCCATATCCGCTTCTGGATTGAGAAGAAGCCTCGACGATTTTGATGTTCTCGTTATTCCAGGAGGGATGCGCTCTTCTGCGATGGGTGAGGAGACTCTCTCGAGTGTCAAAAGTTGGGTACGAAGTGGTGGGGTGTGTATTGCATTGGGAAGTAGTTCATTTCGCATCGGTGGCAAAGCCGGTTTGATTTCGCGTTCGACCAAAGAAACTCAGCGGGATCCCAAAGAAAAAGAACCGAAGCGTAAAAGTCGATCTGAAATTCGTGAAGAGCGTCGTCATCAACAAGTCCCGGGAAACATCGTCAGTATTGATTTGGATACAGAGCACCCACTCTCCTTCGGAATGCCAGAGAAGATTCACGGCATGATCTCCAGTACCAGCATTTTCAAACTGGAGGGAGACGGATCCGATGTGGGAGTTCTTCCCGGCACGTCTCCGGTCGTGAGTGGTTATATCTCAGATGAAAATCAGACCAAATTGAGCGGTGGAGTCTGGTTGGTGGCTGAATCGAGCGGTAGGGGCCAAGTGATACTATTCGCTGGGGATCCTCTCTTTCGATCTTTTTGTAGACAGACGTCAGAAGTGTTCTTAAATGCTCTTTTACTGTTTGCTCGATAAAATCTGGAAATTGACTGAAGAGTTCGCCGGAGTCTGCCGATAGTTGGGAAAGGGAAAAACCCACTCAAGATCGGAGACTCCTTGAAGAATAAGACGGGAACTCAGCAGGACACTGGCGATAGAGATCTCTCAGTCGATCAGGACACTGCGGTTCGCAAAATCAGATTTCTGATCGATACTCATCATGAGACTGTTCCAGGTCTCGCTAGAGGTATCGGGGTCCTACCTGGGACGATTCAGGATGTTCTTGATGGTCAATGCCACGCGAGTCATGCCCTCGTGAGAAGGATCGCAGATCGTTTCGCATTGCCGCTCGAGTTTTTTTCCGGAGATGTGCCCAAGGAGCGAGAGGTCTCTCCCCGAAGTAAAAAAACTTCTGTTTCTTCTCCTACCACCCGTGCTCAACGTGTGGAAACTCCGTCGACAGTCCACTCTCAGAGTCATGATTCGACTCTGGATGAACTGATTCTTTCACAGAAGGCATTAGTCTCATTATTGCAGGACAAGGGATTGATCAGCTCCAGCGAGTGGCAGGCACGCTTGAGAAGTGTACGTGCCACAAAAAACTAATCGTTGTTTTTTGAAACAGGGATAGGGGGAGAAGGTTTTAACTCCTGAGCCCCCGCTTCGATCCGTCGCCCTTTTTCTGACCAGCCTGGTTTACCCATACGTGCAAATGCAACAGCCTTGCCTCCCTCAACTCCGGGTTGATCAAAGGGGTCGACGTTTAGAATTTCTGCGGCGAGAACTGTAGCGATCTCCATCAGCATCATCCATGCACCGATATGAGATTCATCGATGGTATCGAGAAGGACACGGGAAACGGGTCTCCCTGCGGATTGCAGTGCCGCGATGGTTCCTTCCAGTTCGGCTCGCCTCAATTCTCCGAGGGACTTATTACCCAAGTATTCCAAATCGGGATGCAATTGCGCAGTTTCCTTCGATATTTCCAAATCCGATTCATTGAGATGTGCATCGAGGAATAAAAATTGTTTGTCATCAGGGCCTTCGACAAAAAGTTGCACCAAGGAGTGTTGATCTGTGACTCCGCGAGCGACGAGGGGCGTGGAGCCGCGATAGACTTCTTGGCCCGAAAGATCATGCTTTTTCCCGAGGCTTTCTGCCCAGAGTTGTGCAAACCAGTCTCCCAGAGTGACGAGGCGATCTCTGTATGCGAAATGAACGACCATCGTGCGCAGTTCATGGTGCTCTTCCCAACTACTGATCCAGCGTACTAAGGCATGATCTGCCGTCGCTGATGAGAGATCTGAGAGAGCTGAACGTGCTCCTGCAACGAGAGCATGAATATCGATACCGGTGAGAGCTGCGGGTAGAAGCCCCACTGCCGTCAATACGGAGAAGCGTCCTCCCACCTCGGGCGGAACAGGGAGAGTTCGCCAGCCTCGTTGCTGGGCGATCGATCGGAGAGTCCCGTTCTCTGGATCGGTGATCGCAACTATCGAAGCGTCGGGATCGATGCCTCTTTGTCGCAATTTTTCGATGATCCAGAGAAGTTGAGATGAAGTCTCTGCGGTTCCTCCCGATTTGGAGATGACCAAAATCGTGGTCGCTATCAGATCTACAGATTAGAGTAATCGTGAAAGAGAGTCGGGGTCTATATTGTCGATGACAGTCAGTCTGTGTCCCGCTTCTGGGCACAGGGCATCGACGAGCGCGAGAGAACCTAGCGCGGATCCTCCGATTCCAAGAAGAAGAATCTCGTGATCGGAGGGAATCGAATTGGCGACCTCTTCAATTTGGGCCAGTTCTTGATCTCCGGGCAAAAATTTGACGAATCCCGGAGGAGACGACAAAAATCTTGAGACTGCTTGGAGTGTACTTTCGCTTCCTTGGTCCCGATCGGGTGTCCAGTGGATACTCATCGTATCGATCTCTCTCAGTTAGAACTGTTGGAATTGACTCGGTCCATCAGGCGCTCCCAAGCGGGGAGAGAATTTCTGACCTGTTTTTCTGGAACAGCATAGGAAAGACGGAAGTGTCCGCTGCGGCCAAAACCGCTTCCGGGCACGACGAGTATCTTTTCTTTCTGGGCTTCTTTTACAAATGCGACGTCATCCGCTTCTGGAGTTTTTGGAAAGAGAAAGAAAGCCCCATCTGGTCTGACGTATTCGAGTCCTATTTCATCGAACTGAGCCATGAGGAGTTGACGGTTCGCTTGATACTCCGAACAGTCGACGGTGAGTTCTTGGCAATCTGCCACAGCCAGTTGAAGAAGGCTGGGCGCATTCACAAATCCGAGAGTTCTGTTGGCAAAGGTTGCTCCTGCGACCAATTCCAATCGGTCCTCGATATTTGGAGAGACTGCCATGTAACCGATACGATCCCCAGCAAGGCCCAAATCCTTTGAATGTGAGGTGATGACGACGGTATGAGAGTAGTGGGACTGAACCTCAGGGCATATCACTCCATCGTACGTCACTTTTTTGTAAGGTTCGTCGGTCACAAGGAATATGGGATGTCCCACTTTTTGGGAAGCCTCTTCCAGAGCATCTGTGAAAATCGACAGTTCCTCTGCGGTGTAGACGCGTCCCGTTGGATTATTGGGACTATTGATGATGACTGCTTTTGTTTTTTCAGTGATACAGGCGAGCAGAGCCTCTGGGTCAGGTGAAAAGTCCTCACGAGTCGGGCAATCCACAAGGTTGCCGCCGTGATTTTTGATGTAGAACAAGTATTCGACGAAGTAGGGGCTGAGAACGACGACTTCATCACCTGGGTTGAGAATCGCTTTGAGAAAGATGTTGAGTGCTCCGCCAGCACCCACAGTCATGATGACGTCCGAGCCG
>JAACCY010000091.1 GCA_009937185.1 Planctomycetia bacterium | reverse complement strand
CTGTAGGCCATATCTCCAACATGAAGCATCAAGTCAATCCGTCCGTCCGGACCGAGCTTATTGAGATGAGATTCCATTTCAGAGATCACATTGAATTGAGCACTTTTTCCGGTGCCGCTATCACCTAAAACCCAGATTCGCATCGTTTCATCGGACTCTTTCCCCATTGCAGAAAGAAACGTTCCTTCTCCGATAAAATTTCCCCCGATTGTGACTTTGTATTCGATCAAGGAGTGCTCTGGGAGTCCTGAAATTTGAGCAGAATAGTCAAGGAACTCAGGGATCACTGATAATGCTTCAGATTCAGTGATCAGGTTCCATGCAGGGGTATTTGAGGAGTCCTGAGGAGATTTCACACGCCAAGAGACGAGAGGTTCCATCTCCTCGTTTTTGTCGTCTACCATTCTCCAGGCGATGATGGCACTGGAGCCTGAGACCTGCTGAAGGTATGGCATTCTGGGCAAATCACTGGGGATCATCCCTCGATTATCGAGTCGATAGACTGCGGCCAGCATGAGTAAACAAAGAAATAGAAGAAGAAAAAACCGCGCCATGGACTGTTATACTTTCCATAGGAAATTTAGTTTCGTTGAATCGGTCTTGAGTGACCTGATCCTCGCCTACGAGTAAGATACCTGCTGTGGAGAAAAAAATTGCTACAGATTCAGGGAATTCATAAATCTTTCGGTGACCAGTACCTGTTCCATGATGCAGGCTGCTTGATCGATGCTGGAGAAAAAGTCGGCATCGTCGGAGCCAATGGCCACGGAAAATCGACTCTATTGAGGATGATCTTGCAAGAGCTGGACCCCGATCAGGGGGCTATCGCTGTCAGCAGGGGCATTCGAATAGGGCATTTGTCACAGCATCTGGTGTTTTCTAAGAAAACTGTTCTGGATGAAGCCTGCACTGTCTTGAAAGAGGAAGACGGTTTTTTACCCGTTTTCAAAGCAGAATCAATGTTGATGGGATTAGGTTTCTCTGAAGACCAACTTCATCAGCCACCACAGGAGCTTTCAGGTGGTTTTCAGGTTCGACTGAATCTTGCCAAGGCTCTCCTCGAAGATCCCGACCTTCTCCTTCTCGACGAGCCCAATAACTACCTTGATATCGTGAGTTTACGTTGGCTGAAGGATTTTCTACGCAAATGGAGAAGAACACTTCTGTTAGTCACTCACGACAGAGAGTTCATGGATGCTGTAACGACTCATACCCTTGCAGTGCACCGACAAAAACTTCGCAAGTTTACCGGCGGTACAGAAAAAGCTTGGCAGCAAATTTATATTGAGGAAGAGATGCATGAAAAGACGCGCATTAATTCCGAAAGAAAAATTGCGCATGAAATGCGTTTCGTAGAAAGATTTAGAGCGAAAGCACGCAGAGCTTCTCAGGCTCAATCAAGATTAAAGCAAATAAACAAGCGGGAACGCCTCGACAAACTTAATGAGATTAACGCTCACTTTTTCTTTTCAGTATCAAAACAATCCAGGCAAGTGGGCTCTTGAGACTCGGAACTTAAACTTTGCCTACGCTGATGGCCCGACGCTGATTCAGAAATTAGATCTTCATATCGGTGCGGGCGATCGGATTGGTGTGATTGGTCAGAACGGTAAAGGAAAGTCAACATTATTGAGGCTTATGGCCGGCGAGCTCAAACCAGTAGAAGGCGAAGTGAGAACGCATCCGTCAACAATGATAAATTTATTTGGTCAAAGTGCTATGAAAGTATTACAGCAGAAAAGGTCTATTGAGGAAGAAGTCTATGACGCCAACAACATGCTCAATCGAACACAGGTTAGAGATATCTGTGGAGCCATGATGTTCGGTGGTGACTTAGCACTGAAAAAGGTGGAGGTATTGTCAGGAGGCGAGAAGTCGAGAACGCTACTCGGGAGAGTGTTGGCGTGTCCTGGTAACTTGCTCCTTCTTGATGAGCCAACAAATCACTTAGACATGGCCAGCACCGATGCACTTATTGAAGCGATTCGGGCATATGAAGGTGCAGCAGTCATGGTGACTCACGTGGAGTCGGTTCTTAGAGAAACGTGTAATCGCCTGGTGATATTCGATGACGGCAAAGTTCGAGTGTTTGAGGGCGGATACGATGACTTTCTTCGGCGCCATGGTTGGAGTAGCGAAGATGCACCTCCAGAAACAACCGAGCCTCGAAAGCGTCGTGAAAACCGAAAAGACCTCAAGCGTGAACGTGCTCAAATTATTCAGGAGAGGTCGAAGTTACTTAAGCCTCTGAAGCAGACGATAGAGAGCAACGAAAAGCTGATAATGATGCTTGAGGAAAAAGTAGAAAAAATGGAAGCGCTATTGATCAGTTCATCTGAAGAAGGTGATGGTGAAGCCATCGCCAAGCATGCTCAAGAGCTCAATAATTTGCGGTCTTCTATCGACAAAGCATTTGAGAAATTCGAGCAGGCCAGCGAAGAGCACGATCGACATGAAGCTGAATTCGAAAAGCGATTAAGTTCATTTGATTAACTATTCAGACATCCATGAAACAAGTGTCGGCACTATTCGTAAATCAAATCACGGATTGTGTATGAGCGGTTCTCCTGGATAAGTTTGCGAATTACGGCATGCAATTCGCCTTTACTATGCTTTTTATCTATCGTTTCGTATGAGAAATCCCATGTTAGGTATGAGATTTCTGATGGATCATTGCGGATCTGCAAGACTTTAAATTGGCTCAGCGATTGTTCCTGAATGATTTGATCTGCACGTGATTTTTGAAGATCTGATTCTGAATCAATGATGAGCACGTCGAGATCGTGTGTTCGATCTACTATTTCATGATCTTCGGCGTTTATTTCGTGTATATCCCAGTCAGGCGATTGGCAATTCTTCAACAGTTTTGGATCGTCACTGAGGACGGAAATAGAATGAGGCTTGCTCGATTTTTCGATCTTCTTTTCGGGAACGGTTGGCAGTTGGATTGTTATTACAGTTCCGCGATCATGCGTTTGGGAAGATACGGACTGGATATCCAGTGTTCCCCAATGCTCTTCTGCAAACCGTTGAGCGTTAGCCAGTCCTAGGCCAGAACCCTTATTTCCCTTAGTGGAAAATCCGAATTCCCGAGCATTCTTGAGGACCTCTGGTTTCATGCCAGAACCATTGTCCCGGACTTGAATGATAATGTGTTTATTATTCGAGTGAGATTCAGCAGTAAGGGTGATCTTATTTTGGATAGATCTTCTTTGTAATCCTGAAAAAGAATCTCTGGCGTTAATGACGAGATTCACCAAAACCATCTCGAGTTCAGATACTGATCCTTTGATAGTTAAGTCACGGAGATTTTTATAGTTGCACTTTAACTTTACATCATTGGGCAACGCCGAATCCAGAATAGGCGCAAGATCCCGGATCACTGTTTTCGGACTGAATTGAATATGGTCTTTGGTGTTGTTCTTATTTTGTTGGGAGATGTTCAAGAGTTTGGAATTGAGGTCGGTGGCTTTTTTCGCAGTTTCCAGAATCTTGTCGAGGTAGTTTTGAATATTTAACCCCTGCTGATAGCCATTTTTGGCCATTTCAGTGCTACATGTAAAGATGGTCATCACATTATTGAAGTCATGAACCAATCCCGCAGACAACTGTCCGACTATCCCATAGTTTTCCGATTTAAGTAGATGTTCATTGAGTTTCTTCGAGCGAGCTTGTTCTTGCAAAAGACCTAATTTGAAGAGGCCTATTCCAATCAGATATTGGAGAACAATTTGTATCGATATCAGAATGATTCCGATGTTGTAATTGATATGAATCGTTTCCGATGTCCACTCGTGCGTGAATATAATCGTGAATAATACATGTGTAAGCCCGTAACCAAGAATGGGTATGTTGAGAGAATAGTTCGGCAAGAACGATCGTTTGCTTTTAAATCGTTTGTTTAAGCAAGGGCAAAAATAAAAACCAACAGCGAAATACAAAACTGAACCTATGAAACTAGGAGGAGCGACTTTCCAGAAAAATCTGTCCTGAATAATACTTGGATACGCAAGTGCGATTTGGAATCCTAAGGCAGCAATAGCACACAGACCCGTAACAATTAATATAGTTCTTCTTTGAAATCGCTGTTCGAGAAATAGTTCAGACATTCCCATCGTGAAAAAGCAGAATGATAAGTAGCGAGAAAACTGGGAGATTGTTGAGGTGAGTTGATGTGGAATATCGAATTGAGAATTAATTAAACTCTGAAGTGCTAAGAATGCTCCGATATGATAAATCGAAAGTAAGACCCAATAATTAGTGAAAAATCTGTATTGATCGAACTTGACAGACCTTGAGTAACCCAGGAAAACCAGGGCTGTTAAAATAAATATTCCTGCTTGAAAACTATATTGAACAGAAAAAATGTCGACGTATTGATCAGGCGTCAACCTTATATCTGTTATCAAGTTACTGATGCTGGTTATTGGGTTCACTCTTCTGCCCCCTCAGGATCGCTTTTATCTTGAAGAACGGAAGGGGTAAACGATCCAGCCGTGAGGTCAGTTCCGGGCATTTCAGGACGAAGATGTTCGGATGTATTCGCCCTCCCATTTGGGGCTCTACTCGAGACTCAGAGGGGTTTAGGGGATCTCGGTGTATTTCCCGCCAGATCGCCTAGAGAGCTCTTCTAGGAAGGTAGAGGCGGATCCAGAAGTGGCTCTAAACCCAATCGTATGAATGGGAATGTGCTCAAATCGGTTGCGGGCATCGATGTTGTCGAGAAGAGCAGATCCGTCGATGGGGTTTGCTGCTCGATAAGGCATTCCGTCTGAGAGTAGAACGATGGTGCGAACGCCGTTGATAGAGAATGCCGCATCTAATGCGAGATCAGTAGAGGTGAACCCTTCGGGGTCAAAACCGTCAATAAACTTCATCGCGCGGCGTTTTTGATTGGGGTGGGCTTTGATAAGTTGTTGGCTCATTTGCTCAACGTCGGCATCGAATGAGATGAGGCAGAACTGAAATGATTTTGGAAGCTCTCGAATCATCCTTTTCAGCTCTTTTTGAACTCGTCTCAAGCGCATCCTTGAATCAGGAAGGTCATCAGAGTTCTTGTCGTCTTGATCTCTCTTGTGGTTAACACCAGTGCCTTTACCGGGGTTATTTTTTTCGCCAACCCCCTCAAGTTCAACCTTGGGATCCTTGGCTTTCATAGAAATACTAGTATCGAGAATGAAGACGATTTTTTGACTCACAAGTTCATGGCCAAAGAATCGAATCGGTGTCACTTTTACACCGGAGCCCTTCATTACAATTTTTGAAGGGTCAAGCTTTTCTTTCTTCTCGAGTTTTTTACGATTTCCTTTCCACAATGAATCCCATTCCGAGGCGGCGAATAGATCTGCTCCAGTGAGTTCTCTCATTGTTTCTCTGAGTTTTTCTGCGACGAGGGAGAGGTCTTTGTCTTTATCCTCCTGAAAGCGAAGAGCTCGAATTAAATGAGGGATGCAACCGTTGTGATCTTTTTTTAGCAAAGCGGAAATAGCACTCAGGACTACGCTATCTTCAGGATCATAAAGTCCTTGAAGGACTGCTTTGAATGACTCGCTTTCTTTGCGTGTGGCAAGATATGTCATCAAAAGATCACGCACTTGCTTGCGAGAATGTTCCTTCGCTTGCGTGCAGAGCCAAGATAGACCCACTCCTGGTGATAATCGTTTTAAGCCTCGAAGCGCTGCCTTTTCTACTTCGGGTTGATCAGAGAGAAGTGCTTCATTGATAACCGCTTCCATATCAATAGCGGTTCCATTCATTGCGAGTTTGGCGACTGCGATTTCAATTTCTTCAATATTTTTTGCAGAGACAGCCTTTACCAGAGTGGTGTCACTAGAAGCAGATAATACTCCTGATGGTGTCACTAGAATAATCATGATCATCGTCGAGAATGTTCTTAGCAGAGTTCGAAGCATTTTCTGACTGGGCATTTAATGTTTTCCGAATCTAATACGTGTCGATTAAATTGGTTGATTACATCTCGATAAGGGAATTTACCATGCCTATCTTTCCTGCAGTAGTTATGACTTTAACCACCATCTCTAATAGCGGTAAGGGACTGTTGAATGATTCGGATACTTGTCGAGTCAGTATTCCCGTTGTGGATGGTCAAACTTGGATTGGCCAGCAATGGAATGCGAATCGATTACAGGACTGGGAGATTCAGGGCGGTAAAATTCGTTGCGTCAATTCCCGAAAGAAAGATCCTATTCGGACCGCTATTTGGCTCACAGAAGAGATCAGCCCTGTTGAAGAACTCTCAGCATTCGATCTTAAAGTTCATATGTCTTCAGATCCTAAATCGCCTGATTTTTCTGGGTATGCCGGAATAATATTTGGGATCGGGGGTCGAGAGGTCGATCATCGAATTCGATCGATTGTTCACGATAAACCTGCTCGAGATGGTGGATTGCTAGCGGTCGTCGAGCCAGATGGACGAGTTTGCTTCAGAGATTTTTATACTGGAGGAGGCGGGAGTTCATGGTCTATCGGGGGGGTCCTAAAAAAGAACCAGGTCTTACCGGTATCCGGGCAGGAGTTCGCAGGAAACCCTGTGGGGGAGACTGTTGAAAATGCTGGGGCATGGAACATTCGCCTGACATTATCTCCTCAAGCCAATGGCACCTTCAATGCGTCTTTGACCAGTTATTTATTGAACTCTGAAGAGGTGGTTTGTTCCGCCGTCTTGAAGGGATTAATGGGGAGTCAAATTGATGGCTCGTTTGGATTAATTAGCCATTTGGGTGATTCCTCAAATCCTCATTTAGGTTGGGGCTTTGACCATTTTAAGGTGAGTGGTCCTGCCTTGGCTTCTTTTCCAGAAAGAGCCCTTGGCCCCATTTATGGAGTTCAATATTCGACTTCATGTTCGAAGACAACTGCGGCAATAACCGATTCTCCAACAGTCCGCAGAGTCATGGAATGGAACTTAACCGCACAACTGGCTCCGGTATCTCCCGATTCGATAAAGGCATGCACGCTAGAACTTTGGCGTCCGGATCCCCCTAAAAGTAAAACGGAAGATCAGCCTTCATACTCTTGGCAACAATGTGCCGCGGGCAGTTTTGAAGCACTTTCCAGAACGGTCAATTTTCATATTCCAGATTTACTCGATTTAGAGAGCTCACGTTTTCGAGTTCATCTAATCATGCGAGATGATCAGGATCATGATTCAAGTAGTTATTATGAAGGGTTCTTGAGATCAGAACCGAACGCCTTAGAGCGCCCCATAAAAGTAGGACTCGTTTCTTGCGTAAAGAATTTCACAGGTGAGTTGGAATGGAATTCGAATTCTATTTGGTTTCCCCATTCAGATGTGGCCAAAGGATTATTGCAGCAGGATCCAGACCTCGTGTGCTTTGCCGGAGATCAGATTTATGAGGGAGACATATCTAGGGCAGAGCTCAATCCGCCTGGAAAAATGATGCTGGATTACCACACCAAGTACCTGCGTTGGTACAGGGCATTTGGCGAACTGACACGCTCTCGCCCGACTTTGGCCATTCCGGATGATCATGATGTCTATCACGGAAATATCTGGGGGGCGGGTGGCAAAAGAGGAAGACGAAGTGGAGATATGTCCGCCCAAGATTCTGGAGGATATAAACTGGCACCTCGTGAGATTAATGCCATCCACAGAACCCAAACATCACATCTCCCGGCTCCTGAAATCAAAGGGCCTGTGGGCGAAGGCTACAGTGTCTACACCACTCGTGTTGAATATGCAGGTTTATCGATTGCGGTCATTTCTGATCGGCAATTTAAAAGTGCTCCTCGTCCCTCGTTGCCAGAAGGCCAAGTGGTCAATGGTTGGTTTAAAAACCCAGACTTCGATCCCAAAGTAGATGCCGATCGAAAGGGATTGGAATTACTGGGAGAAGCTCAAGAAACATTTCTCGATCGCTGGGCTACTGATTGGCAACGGGGAGCTCATTGGAAAATACTACTTTCTCAAACTCCATTCGCCAATGTCGCCACGCTTCCTCAGGGAAGCACAGGGGGGGTTACTCAAGGTTTGCCAATAATGAAACCGGGTCAGCGGCCTGAAGGTGAAATCCCCGTGGCGGATTGCGACTCCGGTGGGTGGCCACGTTCTCAAAGAGATGAAGCGGTGAAGATCTTACGAAAAGCTCGCGCGATCCACTTGGCAGGAGATCAGCATTTGGCTTCCTGTATTCGTTATGGTGTTTCGGAGTTCAGGGATGCGGGAGTTGCCTTCGCAGGGCCAGCCGTTGCAAATACTTGGCCTCGACGTTGGTATCCCTCGATGGATGGTGGGGGTGAACGCGTGAGTCCGCACAAAGGCACCGGTGATTACATCGATGGCTTTGGCAATCGCATGACGGTACTCGCAGTAGCAAATCCGACGGTGACGGGAAAGCAACCCGCACGCTTATATGATCGAGGACCCGGGTGGGGATTAGTGATCCTTGATAATGTGAATCGTACAGCCACCTTTGAGTGTTGGCCGCGGTATAGCCAGCCCACGAGTCCCGAAGCTCAACAGTACCCAGGCTGGCCTATCACGGTGACACAGGAATCGTTGGATGGTCGTTCCCCATATAGCTATCTACCAAAGATAGATGCTTTGGAAGTTGATCGAATTATTACAGTGATTCGAGTGAATCCAAAACTTCCTGAAGAAAGAGAGACGATCTATTCATGGCGTTTGAGATCTGGCGAAGCATGGAGTCCGCCGGTGTATTCAGCGGGTGATTATCTGATAGAGAAACGAGTGGAGAGCGAAGGATCCGTAACGACCTCAGAAGTCATTAATGTTTCCTAATGCATGTATGAGTATAGAAACGATCAGATCGAACCCTGAAGCTTGTGGTTGTGGGTTATTGGACTAGGCATTGTGAAATCTCCGCTCTAGAATGAATCTACACATATTGAAACAGAAGAAGGTTTGTCAAATGAATGGTGTACCGATTTTTCGAATACTACTGAGTCTACTTTTTTCTATTCAAGTGATTTCGCCGACTCTCCTATTTGGACAAGACGATAAAACAGAGGTGAAGAAATTCGTCCTCACGGCTGAAGAGCAGGAATCAGTTCTCGATTTATTCCATACGACTACTGAAAAGATATCACCAGAGGGCGTTCTCGAAGTGAGTTATGATTTCACGAAGGACGATGAGAGCCTTGGAGACGACTGGGCCCCTGTCCCAACCAGTGTTTTTGGCAAAGTGGGGAAAACAGTACGCTGGAGTCGAGCGGCTGAGGCAAGCCGGGTTGGGTTTGGTGATGCGATCTATTTTGCTGATAAAGGACAGTGGTTTCATCGGGCTGTTTTTGAGCCCAATGTCCGCATAGATATTCATGCCAGATCACTCGT
>JAACCY010000090.1 GCA_009937185.1 Planctomycetia bacterium | reverse complement strand
GACGGAGTGAGTTTCTCCTTGGGTCGTAAAGAAACATTGGGCCTTGTCGGAGAATCTGGGTGTGGAAAAACAACAGTTGGAAGATCGTTATTACGCCTCGTTGAGCCCACAGAAGGATCCGTCAAATTCGATGGTATGGATGTGCTGGCGACAGAGGGGGAGCAACTGCGTGCTCTTCGTAAGCGGATGCAGATTATCTTCCAAGACCCCTATGGATCTCTCAATCCACGTATGACAGTCGGTTCCATTCTCAGTGAGGGCCCACATATTCATAAGATGGGGAATGATAAGGAGATAAGAGAGAGAGTCCAGCATCTCATGGATCGGTGCGGCCTGGATCCTATCAATCACATCAATCGCTATCCACATGAGTTCTCTGGCGGCCAGAGGCAACGTGTAGGTATTGCTCGGGCGTTGTCGGTCGACCCTGAATTTATTGTCTGCGACGAAGCGGTCAGTGCCCTCGACGTTTCAATCCAAGCACAAATCATCAATTTGCTGTTGGATCTACAGGACGAATTCGATTTGTCCTATCTTTTCATCGCGCATGATCTTGCGGTGGTTGAACACATCAGTGACAGAGTTGCAGTGATGTATCTGGGGAAGATTGTAGAGGAAGCTGCTTCTGATGATCTCTATGCAGATCCGAGGCACCCCTACACTCGGGCACTGCTATCAGCGGTACCTGAACCCGATCCTCGTCGAAAAAAGAATCGAATATTATTGGAAGGAGATGTCCCTTCTCCTATCAATCCTCCATCGGGTTGTCCATTCCACACACGGTGCCCTCAAGTCGGTCCTCGTTGCTCAAAAAATGTGCCTGAAGGATTTAATATCACTTCAGACCATCAAAGTTATTGTTGGCTTGAGAGCAAAGAAGGTGTGGGTGAAGTCTCGGTCTGATCGTCCACTGACGCAGGGTTGAGATAAATCAGATAGAGAATATTCAGATCGAATAGATCAGGAAGGTGAGAGTTTTGCCAGAATGTGCGTTCGTCACCTTTGGCTGTAAAATTAATCAGTATGACACCCAGGCTATCCGAGAAGAAATCTTGGAGTTGGGGTATCAGGAAGCTGAAAAACCAGAGGGGATCGACCTGTTGGTGATCAACTCTTGTACCGTCACTGAGCGGGCGGGCCTCAAAGTTGAAGAACGCGTCAAATCTCTCGCCAAAAAAAATCCTGAAGCAGATATCATCGTCACGGGTTGCATGACCGAGGATGATCGACAAAGACTTGTCGAAATCCCTGGCGTGGTGCATCTCGTGGGGAATGAAGAGAAGCATCGTGTCGCAGAAATCATTCAAGGTGCCGAACTGAGTCATGAGCGACCTCGACGAAAGTCTCGAGACATTTTCGGACTCGAGATATCCGCCTTTGAAGGACGCACCCGAGCATTCCTTAAAATCCAGGACGGTTGCGATTCCTTTTGCAGTTACTGCATTATTCCGTATCTACGGGGTGGCTCGCGAAGCCGAGATCATCAACCCGTTTTGGACGAAGCTCGCCGTCTTGCTGAGGCCGGATTTTCAGAACTGGTTCTCACCGGAATCCATCTTCGTCAGTGGGGGCGCGATCTTGGAATCGAAGATGGTCTTGGAAAGTTACTGACGGGATTAAGGGACATCGATGGAATTGAGAGAATCCGTCTGTCTTCTATCGGAGAAGGAGCGTTTACAGATTCTTTCCTCGATGCATTTGTTGCTGACGAAGGTCTTTGTCGTTTCTTCCATGTCCCGTTACAGAGTGGAAGCCAAAAAATTCTCGATGCCATGAGGCGAGATTATTCATTAGATGATTTTGTTGAAGCGATGTCCCGAATTCGGGAACGGCTTCCTGATGCTATTTTGGCGACAGATCTGATCGTCGGTTTTCCCGGTGAGACAGAAGAGGACTTCGAAGCTTCTATGGAAATGGTAGACGCTTTAGATTTCGCAAAGGTGCACCTGTTCCCTTACAGCCCAAGGCCTCGAACCGGTGCTGCTCGCCTCGAGGGTCATCTTGATCCCGCAGTGCGTCATGACCGGATGTTGCGTGCTCGGCAACATTGCGACGCTGTTCAACAACGAGTGAGTCGGAAGCGTTTGGGTGATTCGGTCAGAGTTCTTTTGGAAAAAGTGAGTTCCAGTTCTGAGGCAGAGGGGCTTTCCCGAGAAGGATTAAGAGTCCGGGTTGCGGGGCAAGGTCTCCTTCGGGGGCAAGAAGTCAAAGTGTTATTGGAGTCTGTGGAATCCGGTGTTTATTGTGGATCATGGTTAGAAGAGAAGACTCTTCCGCAGAAGACCACCCAAGAAAAGGGCCAGAATGTCTGAGTCTGATCCGCAAAATGGGACCGATTCATCCCTCATGTTTGATCCCGCGTTGCACGATCGTGCATTGGCGGGGTGGGGAATTCGTCGTCGCAGGGGTGATTTGGCCCAAGAAGAGAAGAATTCTGAAGAAAATATCCTGCTGAATTCCCCTGAAGATTCGACTTTAAAAGGGGCTTCAACAGCAGGATGCACTCCTCCAGAGGGGAATCCACCGGTTGACGTACTAGAGAACCTCGATTTGGATAGTATAGCCCGATTAGTGGCCTCCTGTGAGCGATGCGGTCTTTGCCAGCATCGTCAGAATACGGTTTTTGGGACAGGGAATCCCTCGGCTCGATTGATGTTTGTAGGGGACTCTCCAGGGGAAGAAGATGACCTTCAGGGCTTGCCTTTCGTCGGCAGATCCGGCCAGTTGCTCGATCGAATCCTATCTCAGGGGCTGAAGTTAACTCGTGACAGTGTTTACATTACGAACGTACTGAAATGTCGTCCGCCTGAGAGTAGGGATCCTCTCCCCGAGGAAGTTCAAAGCTGTGGAAGTTATCTAGATGCCCAAATTGAGAGAGTAAGCCCTGAAATGATAGTCGCGCTCGGGAAGCCTGCTGCTCAATTCTTGACAGGGGAAGACACCTCTCTCAAGAGATTGAGAGGACGAAAACATGTTTACAAAGGTGTTCCTGTCGTCGTGACTCACCATCCTGCATTCCTGCTTCAGCAACCTCAGGCCAAGGCGGAATGCTGGCATGATCTTCAGGTCGTCATCGAGACACTCGGCTTGAAGTGATCCTCCAAAATTAATGCGAACGTGAAACTGCCCAATTCATTCTTGGTATGGATTCATGGCAAATGAGACCATTTCGGGACGTTGACTCGACGGATCAGGGATCTATACTTCCCTCTTCCCCAACGGGGTTCTTTCAAACTTGGACGAACTGTTCCGACTTTGATCGACTTTCTGAGGGGGAGGAAAGAATGAGTCCGACACCTCTCAGTTTCGTGGGGGCATGAGTCATATCATGTAATCGAAACGGGGTCGGTGAACGGAATACAGAGGATACGAGGTCGTTTTCCAGGTGATCCGCGGTCATGCGGATGGCAGGAATAGTGTGCAGTGAATTTCGAGTTTTACGCAGAGTACTCAGAGTGTTCGAAGTACTGTTTGTGTGACTCGGGTGTTGAGGTCGATCTCTTGCTGTTTCTCGGGGAGTTGAAAGAGGCTGTTTCATTTCAGGAAGTAATTCCTGTGAGCCCTTCACGTTCCAGAAACTTCGGGGATCAACGTAAGTTTGATGGCTTTCAGGCCCATCGATCGCATCGCTCTTCTTCATAGAAGTTAGCGAGATGTGGTGCCTGAGATTAAGTCGTCAAAGTTCGTCACTGTATCTTGTCGATGTTGTATCGATCTGTTGAAGAGTTGTTGAAAGATATGAAGCACGATTCGTCGTGTTCTTTGAGATGAAATGCGCTTACAGAATGACTTGTATTCCGTTGCAACGGATTTGTAGTCGCAAGAGTTCCGAAACTTTTCGGAGACAGTTGACGTCGAGTAGAACTAAACACGAGTAGAACAAACAATTGAACCGATCGACCGAGCCTTTTGGTTTGGTCCCGGCAAGCCTGATTGTCAAGCGTGCTGGTGGAGAGAGGTATTCATGGCTGACTTCGACGAAGTCTGGTGTATCGATAGCGGACGAACTTCGCTTAAAGCGATCAAGATCCAGCGTTCCGGCAACGGAGCTGAGATTGTCGCCGCCGAAAAAATCGATCACCCCCAAGGAGCAGGCCAGGAAGTCGCTGCCGCAGCAATTTCCACTTTGGCCTCACAGCAGAACCTTACGGGTCCATTAGCTGTAGCCTTGCCTAGTAGATCTGCCCTGACAAGTTTCATTACCGTTCCACCTGTGGACGGAAAGAAATTAGAAGAGCTGATTGGTTATGAAGCTCAGCAGAATATTCCTCTTCCGATGGAGGACGTTATCTGGGGTAGCCATGTATGTGGTGATACCGATGACGGTGAAAAAGAGATCGGCATTTTCGCAGTTCGTTCCGAAGAAGTGTCGGACTTGTTGGAAGATCTGAGTCAGGAAGATCTCGATATAAATCTGCTGACTTTGGGTAACGTTGGTCTGCTGAATCTGATTCGGTTTGATCTTCGTCCTCAACGACCGATGGTCGCACTTGAAATAGGTGCTCACCATACGGACCTCGTCATCGTGAACGGCTCTCGTTACTGGTTCCGGTCAGTTCCGATTGCAGGAAAAGATTTTACGACAGCATTGCAGGAGCGCTTCGGTTGCTCCGAAGAGGAAGCTGAAAATCTTAAGGTGACTGCCGCGAAGTCAGAACACGCCGCCAAAATCTACGAAGTATTACAGCCTTTGTTGCGTGACCTTGTGAATGAGATCAACCGTTCTATCGGTTACTACAAATCTCGTGCTGGCGAAATCAAAGTGGAGGATCTCTTCCTCTTCGGTGGTAGCGGTAAAATCGTGGGCCTTCGTAAGTTTCTTGAAGAAAACCTTCGTATCCGCGTGCAGGTCTTTAAGTCTTTGCAGCGAGTACGCATCCGTCCCGAGGCAAACATCGTTCAGCAGGACATTCAGTCCTTTTCTTCCTGCATAGGCGTGGGTATTCAAGCTCTGGGTTTAGGAGACGTTGTTCTGAACCTCCTGCCTCAAGAGCAACAGGAAGCCGCAGAGTTCAAGAAGAAGCAAAAAGTAGTATTGGGCGCTGTTTCAGGTCTCTACATTCTGATCGCATTTTTCATGGTGATCTTTGGTGGAAAAATCGACAACGCGAAAGCGGTGCTCGACGAAGCTGCAGTGGTAGATCAACTGAAAGAAAACGAAAAGAAGCTGGAAAGCCTCCAAGAAGACCAGAGGGACGGGCTCGAAGTAAAAGCGAATACGCTTTTGTCGAGAGGACAAGGGCGTTTGGCTTCTCGTCAGGTTCTTGAGCTGATCGCTGCGATTCCTAACGCCTCTCAGGTGGCAGAGTCGATCCGTATTGAGGTCGCGGAAGGATCTGAAAAAGACAGCACTCTCGGAAGTGTCGAGGCCGATCAAGAATCACTGAATAGTAAGAAGACTTGGCTTTCCGGATTTGATATTCGCAAAGTTAGAGTCACTGAAACCGGCAGCGTTCTTGAAAAAGGTGCAAAAGTCGATTCAGATCTGCTTTTCTATGACGATCGGTATCAAGTTGTGGTCAAGGGTTTCCGCTATGACCAAGGAGACGCCACTAGCAATGACCAACAACTCAAGGCTCAAGTCGTCGATCCGATTGAAAAGAAGCTGATCGAGGCCTTTGGTGCCCCTGAGTTCGGCGAAAGAGTGTCACGACAAGTGGGCATCGAAACGATGCTCATGCTGAGTGAAGATGAAAACTTTAAATCGGGACGCCAACGGGGTGGTTCCGAAGATGGTTCTGCGGACCACGGAACTCCATTGTTCCCATGGTCTATTTCATGGATTTATCCACCGCTTCCGGCAGCGGATGCCGGGGAAGAATAGGGGGCCGACATGAGTGACAAAGTCTTCTGGTCTATTCTGGGTGGAATCCTTCTGGGTTGGGTCATCTTGTTCGTACTTTTGGTCTTACCCAAAATGCAGGCTTATGACTCCGTTTCCGCTGATCTGAAAAGTAAGCATCGGACTCTCGATAAGTTTTCT
>JAACCY010000089.1 GCA_009937185.1 Planctomycetia bacterium | reverse complement strand
CAAGATCCTCTGGAAGCTGCCGCTCTGATTATTTTGGCAAATGTAATTCTAAACCTCGATGAATTTCTCGTCAGGGGGTGACGATCATGGATTCCGATCAACAGTTTTTTCTAGAACATCACAAAGAGATCACCCGTCGTTGGTTCCTTGGCCGAATGGGCTTGGGAATTGGCGGCTTGGCTCTGTCTTCCATCTCTCCGGGTGGCCTTGGGGCAGCAACCGCTCCCGTCGAGGGCAGTATCAGAGCGCCTCACTTCGCACCCAGAGCGAAGAGAGTGATCGCCTTACATATGGCAGGATCTCCTCCACAACAGGATCTCTTTGATCCAAAACCACTGTTGAAAGAAATGGATGGTCAACCCTGCCCTGATCACCTGATGAAGGACGAAATATTCCCCTTTATCAAAGGGCACCCCAAAATATTAGCCAGCCCCTACGAATTTGAACGTGATCCTCAGTCCGGGATGGAAATCTCAGAACTGATGCCCGAACTTCGCAAGGTCTCCAACGAAATCTGCATGATCCGTTCGATGCATACGGAACAATTTAATCATGCTCCGGCACAGATGTTTATCTACACCGGTTCACCCCGCTTCGGTCGCCCTTCAATGGGCTCTTGGCTGACATGGGGCCTCGGAAGTGGCAATACGGATCTGCCTTCATATGTGGTGTTAGTCTCGGGAGGAAAAACTCCCAGTTCAGGGAAAAGTGTATGGGGATCAGGCTTTCTTCCCTCAGTTCACCAGGGTGTTCAATGTAGAACTTCTGGGGACCCCGTTCTCTATCTTGGAAACCCTCCAGGAGTCGACGGCGTCACTCGCAGAGATTCCATCGATGCGATTCAAGCCTTGGATCGAATTGCTGCAGAGAGAGACTCAGACCCTGAAACTTTGACACGCATCGAACAATACGAGCTGGCCTTCCGCATGCAAACCTCAGTTCCAGAGGTCATGGACGTCTCCCAGGAAAGCCAAGAAACCTTGGATATGTATGGAGCAGATGCCTCGCAAGCAAGCTTCGCCAGAAATTGTCTCCTCGCGAGAAGGCTCGTGGAAAAAGACGTCCGGTTTGTTCAACTCTTTGATTGGGGTTGGGATACTCATGGTACGAATCCCAGCGATGACATCGTTCACCAATTACCTTTGAAATGTAAACAAACGGATCGCCCTGTCGCTGCACTCATTAAAGACCTTCGACAAAGAGGTCTTCTCGATGACACCTTGATACTCTGGACCGGTGAATTTGGACGAACAGCCATGAATGAAGAACGGGGAGGATCTAAATATCTGGGAAGAGACCACCACCCCCATAGTTACACTATGTGGATGGCCGGAGGAGGAGTCAAAGGGGGATATGTACACGGTGAAACCGACGAATTCGGTTATTCCATCACCAAGGATCCCGTTCATGTTCATGATCTTCAAGCCACAGTGCTCCACCTGATGGGATTCCATCATGAACAGTTAACTTATCCCTATCAGGGAAGAGATTTCCGTCTTACAGATGTCCACGGAAAGGTGATTCAGGATTTGATCTCATAAAGAGCCGTGAACAAGCCTGATCAATCGCCCAAAATCCAACACGAATCAGGTTGAGAATTGTTCAGATTCACATCAGGACCCGGCAACGGATATGGAGCAGCTGGTGAAGGTCCATCCTGAAAGAGTAGGGAAATGATCTGAATGGCATCCGTGATAGTGACAAAACCATCATCTTGGAAGTCACAAGCATCGACGCAGCCGTCAGTATCTTCGGAGTTGAAGAGGTAACCCAGTACCGTCAACGCATCGGAAATATCTAAGCTCAGATTTCCGTTACAGTCTCCCCTTAAGAAACAATGACCATAACCGAGGGCTTCGTGAGCACCCAGATCACGACGTAATCCTTGTGGCCGTAACACCCCATCAATATCGGTGACGGGTAACCCAGGATAATCGTCAGTACCTTCATCTATGGCAGCCGAACACTCCCCCGGATAACCGAAATCATCCAATTCTGCATCTTTCTGAAAGACGAGAGGTTCTTCGGGATCCGCACCCTGCATCAACACGTGAATCAGATTGAAATCTGCTAAGGGCCCTTCAGATAATCCGGCCTCTCTTGTCGCATCATTTCTCCAGATAATCGAATTAACGATGGTAGGGTTCGCGAGTAATTCAGCTCGAATTCCCCCGCCCTTACCGTATGTCGAATTACTGTCGATGGTGCAATGGAGAAATAATGCAGAGACACCCTCGACGCATGCCACTCCTCCCCCGGAGTCAGTAGCATGGTTATTCAAGATCAGGCAATTTTCGACGCGAGGATCTCCGAGGATTCTCAGGAATAAGCCTCCACCCTGATGAGCCGCACTGTTATCTGTCACTCTGAGACGGGCAAAAGTCGAGAAGGTCTCAAAGTTATAGATTCCTCCACCATCGTGATTCGCAGTGTTTCCGGAAATTGTGCTATCGACAATATTGAGATCCGAGAAGTGAGTGACTCCCAGGCCGCCTCCATCATCGGCGATATTGCCCAACACCTGAAGGCCTGAAACTTCGAAGTTGGAGAACTGCTCAAAAAGCCCTCCCCCGCCTTCATCTGTGGCGAAATTGCCTTCGATCAAACACTGGCTGAAGGATCCATTGGCCATAGACATAAAGAACCCGCCTCCAGATTCTCCACTGTTTTGAAGGAAATCGCAGTCGAGCACATTGATCTGTGATTCCCCACCTGCAAAAAAGCCACCACCCCAGCCATATGACAAGTTTTCCAAACATTGACTCTGGGAAATCGTGCAACTGCCACCCTCAACAGAAAGTCCACCACCTTGACTGGCGAAGTTATTCAGGAAGACACAATCACTGATCGTAATATTGGAGTTCTCCGAGTGGACTCCGCCGCCTCTGGAAGAACTGTTTTCTAAAAACATACAGTTATCGATCGTGGAGACACTATCGATCACGATCAAGCCGCCTCCACAAAGAGATAGAGGCTCGCCGCAACTAACGCCAAATCCATTTTGAACGGTGAACCCAGAAAGTCTGCAACTTGTGGATATTGATTCCATCTTCACGACAGAAAGAAAACTTCCAGCTCCATCCAAAAACGTAAACTCAGGTCCATCGACGCCGATGATCTCCAGAGATTTTCCTTCATAGTCGACAAACTCTTGATATGTCCCTGGGGATACTAAAATACGGTCGCCGTCATTAGCGATGGCTATCGCCGCATTAATGGTGGGATATTGTCCTGGAACTTGCCTATCCAATGCTTGCGAATCTCTACCCTGTAACATCACAGAGCAAAAAATCGCCAATGCTAGGAGAGAGCGGGGTTGTTTCTTCATTACGTATCTCACGGGCATGTTGGACACGCTGGTGAGGGAGTAACGCAATTGAAATCGTCATCTCCAGGATAATCTTCAAGTCCGCACTCTGGGAATGGATACGGCGGAGCGACTCCAATACCAAACACATAATAGAGTGTAAAAACAACATCCGTAATGTTGTAGAGCCCGTCGTCATCTGCATCTGCTGCATCTAGACAACTCGGTCCTATTCCGTCTAAAAATAGATAGTGAAGAGTAAAGATAGGGTCAGCAACATCAACAATAGCATCGTTGTTCGCGTCACCCCTAATGAAGAGCGCCGTCGCTGGCACACACACCTGACCAGGATATGTCAAAGATGGAGCAATCGATTCGTTATTGATAACAGCACGATTCGAAAGAACAACATTTCCGGTCCCGTTGATCTGGTCACAAAAGCTCACTGTGTAACATTCGAAACAGTCGACTTCCTCAGGTGCAAAAAACTCAAAGTTACCGATCTCTTGAGGAAGAAAACTTGGAGGGATTGTTTGTCCTGCAAAAGGCGGTAAAAAGTCTACTAGAATTCCAATAAGGATCTCTCGACCGTCTCCATCCTCATCATCATTATCCATTTGTTGGTTGACGTATTCGGCACCCACATCTTCGACCACCGTATCTTCTATTGTGAAAGATCCTGGCAATGCAATCAGTGGTGCTTCAAAACAGGCTGTAATAGTGAAGCCTTGTATATTGCTAGAAGGATCAATGAAGAAGAATGAAAACTTCTCCACTCCCCCAGGCTGAATACGAACCTGAGGATCATAAATAGCTGTCCCCGTTTTTCCGCCTAGATAAATGGTGTCATCTAATGCGAACAAAGGAGTGCCCAGGAGCAATAGCCCGATGATCACCAGAAAAAACTGGATGACCCCGACAAGCTTGGCGGGTGACTTTCTCATAAACTCTTCCAGATCCTATAAATAACTATCTATTGACAGAAAGCAGACAAATATCGAAATCTTCGAACTCGCGAGAATAATGTTCTCGTATAAATAATCTACATCAGAAGTAAACTGCCTTTTGTGAACATTGACAATATCTGTTCTTAAAAAAATTTTGTAACTGGCCTTCATTAACTATAAAAATAACAAGGCATACTAAGTATTACAAACACAGCCGGGAGCCTTATTTAGACGATATTCTCGTGATTTCCCACCCATGGCATCTATTGTTAATAATCGGCCCAGCAGTGGATCTCCCATATGAGCGAGGATTTTCAGTGCTTCTGTCGATTGGTACATTCCGACCATTCCGGGCAAGACTCCCAAAACACCCGTTTCAGCACAGCCCTGACATAAATCAGGGTCCGGTACGGTGGGATGTAAGCAACGGAGACAGGGACCTCCCTTTTGCGGATCAAACACCGTCACCATGCCCTCAAATCGGTGAACGGAGCCATGAACCACCGGGATACCGCGATTTCTGGCGGCATCGCTGACCAAAAATCGGGTCGGAAAATTGTCACTGGCATCCACGATGACATCGACGTCTTCGATGAGTTCCATCACGTTCGAAGCGTCCAGTCGAAGAATGTGCTCCTCCACTGTGGTTCCAGGATTCATGTCACGGAGCTGACTCGCTGCCAAAGGGACTTTTAACTCGCCCACGTCCCTCGATTTATAAATAATTTGTCGAGGGAGATTGGATCGACTCACGACATCATCATCCACGAGTCGCAGTGTCCCCACTCCCCCCGAAGCAAGGTACATGGCTGCGGGGCACCCCAATCCACCGACACCCACAATCATGACTCTACTTTTCAACAATCGTTGCTGCCCCGCCATGCCAAATTCAGGGAGGGCCAACTGACTGGCATATCTCTCCCGCTGTTCATCGTCTAGTTCTGAAGCCGTCTCAGGAATCTGAATAGGATGACCATTGGAGATCCATTCGACAAATCCTCCAGACATCGATGTCGCCCGTCCCCAACCTTGTTGACGGAGGTACCGAGTGGCCTGTAACGAACGAATACCGTGTTGACAATATACGATCAGCGGTTGATCAGGATGCGACATTGATTCTGTCACTTCTGGAACCCGAGAGAGGGGTAGATGTAAAGCACCCGGCAATATCCCGTCGGCAAGCTCGAATTCTTCCCTTACATCTAAGGCGACAGAACCCGGGTTTTTTCGAAGCCACTCCTCCACCTGTTGCGGAGAAAGTTCTTCTGGAAAGGCATCCATATCATTAGGGGTCATCTGTTCTTCCTCGGTCCATGGAACCCTCCCACGATGTCACTCTTAGATCTGACACATGACATTGGGATCCCGTTGTTCTACACTGAGTGTCACCGCTCTTCTGCTACTGGACAACCACATGCAGAAAAGCAAAGTGTTTCATGTGAGAAGAGACTCTCATATAAAATAACGGCCGGGATGAACGACCGGGCTGAACGACACACAGCACAGCAACCCGAACGAAAGGGCATGGCAGGCAATCTATGTTGAAGGGAAGAGATCAGCTCCTTGAAACCACCCGAATATTTCTAAAATCGGCTGTGGATTCTCGAATCATTGACAGTCAGGAGCACTCCTATCTCTCTGAATGTCTCAGCTCGATTCCAGAAACAGAAAATTGCGGCCTTCAAGCTGATCAAGCAGAACAGTTTATTCACACTACTATTCAACTGATTCAAGCATGCCTCTATGAAAAAGAACCGCCACGAACCGGCTTTGTAACTCCCATTCTCCAAAAAGAATTAGATCGTCATTGCCAAGAAAAAGGCGGTTCGAGTTGGAAACTAGAGTCGGTCAATGATGTATCCAGAAAAGGGAAAGATCGCCGCTTCACATTTGGCCAGGTGAAACAAAATCCAGACGATCCCGATGATCCCTCTTTCTTTGGAGGCGTCTGGCTCGCGAACTGCGATGGCAAAACCAAGCGCATCGCATTTGCCATCGTGGCCGATGTCGTTCCTGGATCGGAAGCATGGGGGCCTGTTAAAAACCTCATTGAAAACAGTGACACACTATATGAGACGGTGAATAACCGAGGGCAATACCCCTGGAAGTTACAAGTAAATCCAGATTCGGATCTGGGACGTTGGATCGTAAGGCTCACGGGGACTCCCAATGTCGGTCAACATAGTGGCCACATTCCTTTGGGAGTATTGGGCGAAGCCGTAAGAAGAGCCTTGGAGCCACGAGGTCTCACCCATTTATTGCTAGGCCCAAGTCGCAGAGACCCCCCAACAGAACCTTGGCACACGGGATCTTTCCTGAGAAGGATCGGTAGCAGTTTTGATTTCGAATGGAGGGGTAACGCCATCGAAGCACGTCGGGATACTCTCGTCGAGGCTACGTGTGTGATTGGCGTCCGTGGGAAAATTCTACAAATCTTGGATTGCTAAAGCCCTTATCAACGTTGACTTCAGGAATTGTACTTCATACAAAACTGCTTCTTCCTAAACGACGGAACTCATTTGAGACAAAACCACCGTAAAAAGTGAACGGTACGCCTCATTTGAAGCATGACCGTTTCCCATGCTACCCAATAAGTATTCATCACTTACAATATTCGATTCCTAGCTAGGACCGGCAACGGGTTGGATTTCATGACCTCTATGAAATCCTCCACCCTTCCAAAGGAGGCGAAATGCCTGACCCTCAGCGCGCAGATCATGGCCTTAACTATTCTGGCATCACCACAGGAGTAACCTTGATTCGAAAAATTTTCCTACTGGGATTTTTTGTACTTATGCATGGAGCCATAAGTCTTCAACCAATCTCTCTTCATGCTCAAAGTTCGAGTTCTGAAAAACCTCCTATTTTCATTCTTCCAGGAACACCCATTCCTGTGGAACTCTCGGAAGCATTCCTGAGCAATGCAAGTAATGTAGAACAGACGCTCGAGTTATTAGATCGATTAGAAAAAGAAAATCCGGAATCTAAAACTGCATTACAAATGTATAGGGCAATATTCCTAAAACAGAAAAACAGAACTACGGAAGCTCTTTCAATCCTTGAAGAGATGGACGCCGCTGATTCCGGTGAAACATGGAAATACCGAGTTCGTTTTGAAAGAGCAGACATACTGATCGAGTTAGGTCGATTTGGTGAAGCGCAACGTATCATCGAATCAGAAACAAAGAGGCTTCACTCGAATGAACGGCGAAAAGAACTCGCCCTCATTCTTATTAAGGTAGGCGACAAGCTTTCTGAAGAACCCGATCCTAATCAGATCAACCCCACACCAAAGTCTCTCGACAAAGCTCATCAGGTTTACAGTCAAGCGGCAGATTTACTACCTCCAACAGAGGTTCTTGAACGCGCCATGAGCAATATGGTGCGGTGCTCGGAGGAGCAAAACAGTCGAAATCTGTTTTCGGATTGCAAAAGGTATCTTGATAACTTTGACTATAAAAACGCGCCCTGGGACGAAGGGAATGGAGAAAACTATGTCGGCAAAAGTCTCCTTTCAGTTCTATTGGCGCAGACAAAATCAATGCCACAACGTGAGAAGCGACAATCTCTAAATGACCTTGTTCAACGCATCGATTCCGAGATCATCGACCATCCCTGGCTAGCTCGTTTCTTTGCTAATCAGTCAAAAAATTCGGTGTCAAAAACTCGAAACGAATGTCTTAGAAGAATTATAAACACCTATTCTAATTCTGACCTTGCCCTGACTGCAATGAGACGATTTGTAGCGACCGCAACAGATCACAAGGATTATTGGGAGATTGATTTCCAAATTGGAAACAAACTTCTTCAGGAACAGCTCACAGAAGATGCTCTGCAACACTGGGTCGGTTTCTTAGGACGAGTACCAAATTCTCTTTCTAAAAATCCCGAAAATCTTCCCGCGAAAGCCCAATACAAGATTGGGCGCATTCTTTGGACTTTAGAAAAATACGACGAAGCCATCGTTGCGCTTAAAAAGTATGGCGCCGATTATCCGGATGGGCCCGATTGGGCAGTCGCACAAGATAACATCATCCAAATCGAATCCGAGTTCTGTGAACGCCTATACGCAAACAAGAATTTCGAGGAATGTCGCGCATCCATAGATAAGTTCTCGCAGAAGTACCCCATCGATCACAGAACTCTTCCATTGCTCAAACTCTCAGCAATGTCTTTTTCTGCTCAAGCAGAAGATCTACTCACAGGATTGACGATTGACCAGCTGACTGATTCAACAACTGTTATTCAACTCTATGACAGTTGCATCTCCGAACTTAGAAAAATTCACGGCAAGTACCCCAAATCGATTTTGGGCCAAGAAGCACTCTTCACTATCGGGAACATCTTGGAACAGAATCTTCTGAAACCAGAAGAAGCAGTAGTTGCCTACAGGGATTGTTTTGGTGGAGTTAGAGAATTTGACGCAAGGGTAAGACTAGAGGCCCTCACGCAAGTCTCCATCGCTGTTGAAACAAAAAAACTATACCGATCTTCTGAAGCCGCCGTTTTCCATCTCGATACGCGAAACATTGAATTCGTAACTATCGACCTATTTCCTATCGACTTGGAAACCTACTTTCGAAAATATCAAAGCAGAAAAAACATTGCTCAGCTCGACCTTGATCTCATTGATCCATGGAAATCATTTGAAATAGAAGTCGAAAACTACTCCAGGTATCGACAGTGTTCACAAGAGATAGAGCTTCCAGTAGAAGGTTCAGGTACTTGGGCAGTTGTTGTCTCTGCTGATAGATTCAGGGCAACGACATTGGTCGTCAGGACCGATCTTGATGTCATCGTTCAAGCAGGACGTAAAGAAGTCCTCATCTATGCCCAAGATATGCTGAATGACACACCCGCTGAAGAAGTGCGGATTCTGGTAGCAACACCCGGCCCAGACAACCAGCCCGTGATTAGGGAAGTTGTCACAGGATCAGACGGATCTGTTCTGATCAGTTATGAAGATCTTGTAAGAGATGACGATGTTCGGGTCATGGCAATTCGAAATGAAGATACCGCCGTTACTGGTTTAAACCTTAGAAGAACAGTAGTCGCTACGGGGCTCACTCCCTTCGGTCGAATCTTGATGGACAAAGCCACTTATAGACCTGGCGATAAGATCCACTGGCATGCAGCCGTCAGAGAAGTCGAAGACGGACGTTGGCAAAACCCAGCGGGACAAACAGGCAAGATGGCCCTCTTTTCGCCTGATGGAACAATGATATTTCAGGAAGAATTTGTCTATCGTTCAGCGGGCACCACAGCTGGGGAATTCTTGCTCCCACCTGCAGCACCCTTTGGTGACTGGAAAGTTCAAATAACTTCAAAAGGTAAAACGAGCCATACCCAATCATTCATGGTTGACGAAACGGCACCCCTGGCTGCTCAACTGAAAATTGAAACAGATAAGACTGTTTATGTCAGGGGTGAAAAAATCGTTCTCACCGTCGATGCCAGAACGTGGTACGGAGAACCTCTCTCTGGCGCAATCGTGAATATCGAAGTACCGAATAGTTCTGATCAATTTTTTAAACAAATCACCATCGACGATAATGGCCAAGGATCAGTGACTCTCGACACAAAAAATACACCGCAAGATCAGATATTCGTGACTGCGATATTGGCGACAGAAGGACTTGGGAAAGAAATCAGTATTCCAGTGCGGCAACGTATTTGGGAAATCTCTCTCGATGTTCCTCGTCTCAATGGACAGTACTTGCGAGATGAATCAGCACCTCTACAAATTTCTACCCGAGACTTATCTGGATCTCCCATCGAACGAGATCTTGAAGTACGGCTTGTAAAGCGCATACGTCAACAGGATCGCTGGGCAGAAAACACCATTTCGGAATTTTCTCTGAAAACAGATTCTGACGGCACAGGGGAATTACGAATTCCTCTGAAGGAATCCGGAAATTTACGCATCATCGCTGAAGGTGAAGACCGTTTAGGTAACAGAATTTCAGCGGAAATCTCTCTTCGCGTTTCGGACGATGAAGACAGTCGTGGCCTAATTTGGCTACTTGAAGATTCTTCTATCGTATCTGGCGAGACAAAATCTCTACGCATCAACTTGAATGGAGATAGTGGACCCGCGCTTCTTACGATTCTCGGAAACCAACTGGTAGAGCATCGAATCGTTGAACTTAATAAAGGAAAGAATCAACTAGAATTTACTGCCGACAATTCCATTCGTGAACAGGCCACAATCCGAATAGCGCGAATGGATAACAATGGACTTCACACTGCAGATGCCTTCTTTAAAATTAAGAGAGCGTTAAAAATATCAGTGACCCGTACACCGGAAAGGAATCCATTACCCGGTGAAGAGATCGAGCTTGAAATTTACACAACAGATCTATTAGGCAATCCCGTTCCAGCGGAAATTGCAATGTCGGTCCTCGATTCCGCAGTGGATGACCTTTACCCAAACTGGTTTCCAAGTTTGTCCCAAACAGGCAATTTCAACCATGATCCGGCAAGATTGATGTCATTAAGTAGTTCATGCGAATTTAACTACGCGGGGATCACGACCGAAATCAGCCAAGACATTCTAGATGAAGAACTTCGTGAAATAGAATTGGAAGCAATGGGCGAAGTATTCGACTCATTATCGATTGTGGAAGGCATACCAAATGCAGAAATGGAACCGAGTGGTAGAGGGGCTTCGAGACGAAAAACTGCTTCCTTTTATGCTCAAAAACCCGATCAAGACATGGGTTTGGAACTATTAGGTCAAGCCGGTGGAAAATTCGGCTTTCGTCGTACTCGCGGGGGACTCGGAATCGAATCAGGAAATGGAAACCTAGAAATTCAACGCGAAAACTATTTGGCTTATTGGTCAGGGTCACTGCAAACAGGAATTGATGGAAAAACTTCGATCACAATAAAAGTTCCAGAGCGAAACACTCAATGGCGAGCTCGAGTTCGAGGAGTAACAGAAAACGATCTATTCGGTGAAGCAAAAGAAGAATTCATTTCTAAGGATGTCTTCATAATCGAATCGATGATTCCAAAACGAGCGATGGAAGGTGATACCATTTCACCTCGTATTCGTCTATTCAACGATCTTGGATTTGAATCGGTAGCAAAGTTAAAGATATCGATGCCTATGAAAGATGGGGTCGAAGAAATAGTAAAAACGTTTGCATTTCTCCCTGGGATTCAAGAAGTGATTCTCGATCCTATACCGCCGTTAGGCCCTACCCCTGTTGTTCCTTATACGATTTCTATCGAGATCGGAAATCTTGAGTTTTCACAGCAGGGCTCAATCTCAGTAAATCGCCGAGGCCTAGAATCTATCGTCTCTGAAAATATTCTTATCGATTCAGGAAGCATCGTCCGAAGTTTAAAACTTCCGGGTGCCGATTCAGCCCAAGATAGAAATCTAAGTATTACTTTGGGATCAGCCCTTGATTCAAATCTTGTATACCTCGCGAGTGGAACGAGTTCATTCATTGAACCAAGACGGTCTCACGACAACTCGACTACAGCAGCCCAATTATTAGGACTTTCAGAACTCCTCGCTCGCATTTCGAATTCTTCATTACAATCTGAGTCTGGTCTTATCGAATCAATCCGTAATAAAGTTCGCGGTCTTGTTTCGGAACTTGTCATGAACCAGTTCCGTGAAGGTGGTTGGGCATGGGCCAAATCTAATTCGAAGAACTCTCGCTTGATCTCTAATGAAGTCACTGCAGAGGTACTAGAGGCACTGACAGTTGCTCAAAAATCAGGATTCATAGTACCTTCATCGGTTTTCTCAAAAGCGATTCCTTATCTCGAAGCACAATTCAGGTCGACAAATCAGGGACAACAGGATCTTAAATCCGTTTTCCTGAGCGCACTTGTCGCATGTGATGCCGGCGACTTTGGCTCAGTAAATCGATTGCATAGAAATCGTGATCAACTGACAAATTACGGCCTTGCCGCACTCGCTAGATCACTCTCAAGGCTTGATAAAGCCGCAATGGCTCGTGACGTTTCTCAATCGTTGCTCAATAGGCGGAACGAAGACGGCTCTTGGAATGCCCAACCCAAGAGCAACTCTCACAGTTCTCTTTGTCGAGATTCACGGTACATTACAGCGATATGCCTGTACTCACTCGCCGTTTCCAATACTTCATCGACAGACCTAGAGGCGAGTGCGAAGTGGATTCAAAACAAGCTTCCGATGTATTTGGATAGAGCTTCGAGTGCTTCAATTGCGGCATTGGCTCAGTATCAGGGAGAGTCTTCTCCAGCAGACAAAAACTGTGAAGTCATCATCTTCGTCAATGGAGAATCGACCGGATCTCTCCAATTATCTGGGGATCAATCGCAGCAAGCTGTGAATTTTTATCTCGGAGATGGACCTTCAGCGATTGACGTGCAATTAAAAGTCTCTGGAGATTTGGGATCTCACGCACTAATTGAACTAACAGGCAAAAATTCAGACTACCCCAATATTGAAGACGAATACTTCGGAATTCAGCGAGTTGATTATCTTTCGATGTCTCCTCGAATGGATGGCATACAACTTGATTCCGGGGTCGATCTCCTGAAAAAGTCCAATACACTTTGGAAAAATCAGGCTCGTAACATATCCATTGGAGAACAGGCTGAATATCAACTGTCTATCAGAGGGAAACCAAAGTTCCCTCAACGTGAATATTTGCGCGTCGATATTCAAATTCCAGCTGGAGTTCACATCGACACGAACTCAATAAAAGGCAACTTTTCATCACACGACATCCGTGGAAAACGTCTGAGCATTTGGTCTCCATTCTTAAACTCTCTGGATATCAACTTTTCCGTCATCGGAACATGTCCCGGAACCTACTTCATTCCACCTCCCATTATTCGCAGCGTCACAGAGCCTGGCAGAACTACGGTAGGAAAGGCTATGACACTGAAGGTCAGACTTCCAGAAGAGGAAGATACCGATGTTTACAAGGCCACTCCTGACGAGATATACGACATTGGAACACGTCACTGGCAAGCGGGTCGTTGGCGTGACGCTCGTTCTACTCTTCAAAAATTATGGGATGACCACTCCAGCGAATTGCGAAACAAGGTTGCTAAGAACGTTGCAAGAATATTAATGCTCGCAGCTGTAGAGGCGGGAGACAATTCCGCCATGGTTTCATACTTCGAGATTCTGAAAGAGAGCGATCCACAACTGAGCTTAAGTTTGGATAACTTTATTAGAATTGGAGAGGCATACCGAACATTAGGAGAATCCGCTAGATCGTTACAAATTTTCATGGCTGTGATTGAAACAACCTTTTCACGTGACCTCAAAGTGAGTGACGTACTTGCAAACAACGATCCAGGCCCAGCAATAAATCTTTTGATTCGCTTAACTATGGAGAACCCTCCTATACCAGTAGTCCTTGCGGCAGAACAAAAGTTAGCCGATATGGCTTTAAAGTTTGGCTCGCTGGATAACCCTTCCCAAAGAAAGAAGGGATTAGATATTGTTCAAATGGCTCTCTTGGGGAGAAACACCCTGGACCGATTCCTAGTCCTTTATGGAAACGACCCAACAGCGCCCGGTGCTGGATTGAATCTCGTTAGCGCTTTGATCGATCAGCGCAATTGGAAGTTGGCCACCAAGGTTGCTTCTGTTTTAGCGGAGAAATATACAGAACCTCGGTACTTTGATTCTTTCCGATACACAGGCGCGGTCGCACTATGGGCCATGGGAGATGACGAAAAAGCTCAAAACTTACTCGAAGAAATCGCAGAAGCAAAATATGCCACGCCATCCGGCGGAACTCGTCCAAGTGAAAACCGAGATCTCGCAACATTCATCATTGGTCAAATTCATCATGCTGCAAATGACCCGGTCAATGCCGCTCGATACTATGAAAAAGTCAAAGACCTGTTTACTGATGCCCGAGAATCTTTGCGCCAGTTAAACGCACGTGAATTAGACTTGAATGAGATTTCAGAATTCCGTCCCGGCCAACCTGTAAAAATCGAACTGAGGTACCGCAACATCGATAGTGCGGAAGTTCTAGCCTACAAGGTCAACCTCATGACTCTTGCTCTAAGAGAACAAGACCTATCAAGAGTCACCGAGGTTAACCTCAGCGGAATCTCACCGACTCTCTCAAAAACAGTCTCACTAGGAGAACAGGGCGCTGCAGGAGGAACTCTTCACGCGAAACAATCCGTCGAAATCCCGATTGAAGATGTAGGTGCATATCTCATTATCGTGAGAGGTGGTGACGTTCATACATCTGGATTGATTCTCGTGAATCAAATGCAGATGGTCGTCAATAACGTTGATGAAGATCTACGTATTCAGATCGTTGATCCACTCACAGATGAATTGTTACCTGATGTTCAAATTCGCGTGCTGAGTTCCGCCAATAGCGGTGTTATTTCCGGGACCTCTGATCGAAGAGGCTTGTTCTTTTCCGCGGGTAGCCAATGGGGTTCAACGGTAATAGCGAGGCGGGGCCAAGGCGATTATGCCTTTTTCCGCAGTAAGGTGAGAGACCCTCGACAGCCGGTCCCCGGTAAAAGAGAAAGTCAAAATGCTGCTCGTCAGCAACTTCAGATGAACGACTATCTCGATAATGTCATTCGATTTAATGGCAGTAACATTGACGCCCGAGATAGAGCCTGGCGTAGCCAAGTCGATAATGCGATAGACGGAATACAAATCTTCGAGGCGACAGACTGATCTATTTCAAGATATATTCCAGTGCGTCCAGAACCTGATCGGGATGATCGACAGTCACCTGGGCGCGCTGGGAAATCTCTTTGAGCGCATGATGAAGTTTGGGGTCTCGCACCAAAATCAACGGCTTATCGAGAGCGATGGCGATCCCCGCGTCCATTGCGGCATTCCATTGTCGGTACTCTTCTCCGAACTGAGCAACAACGACGTCGCTTTTCTGCATCAATACCCGAGTTCTTAAATTATTAAACTGGGATGCGAGTTCGTCTTTCCAACGTGCTTTGGATTCCTCACCTAGGACATTGACTCCGATGGCATCGGAAAGAGGATGATCATCCTGAGGGCAGACAAAATTGACATCGACTCCTCGTTCAGAGGCTTGTTCGATTAATCGCCCGCGCCAGTCATCATGAATTTGACCAGCAAGATATACGGTTAAGCTCAATTTTCCTCCAACAGCAAATCAGTATTCTTAACGGCGATGGAATACCGCCCACTCTCCCAATAAACAAATCAGTCCCAATGCGAGTAGGATTCTCCAATACTCACGGCGAGACTCACCCCAGCCACTTATGGAGGAATCAACTTCAGCCCCCCCCAAATCGAGATCTGGCCTGGGTTCGATTCTACTTTCCTCCAAAGACAACAGATTCAACGGGACATACATGTTGAATTGAAAATCATTGCTGTCTTCATCCTCTGCGGAATCTTTGCGCTGAGAAAATCCATGGAAATGATGAACACCCAGTTCGTCCACCAATCGAAGTCGTGTAAATCCTGCGTCTTCCAATGACAAGTCCGTTATTTTTCCACTGGGCCATTTATGGTCAAGACGATCTATTCCAACACCCGGCTCTATCTCGAGAAGATCTCCCGATCGAAGCCCACTATTGATTCCATTGTTCAATCGCCCCAGATCGCGCAATGCTGCATCTACAAAAAATGGAAATGAAGGCGACAAAGGCCAACTCGACTCAAAAATATCGAATGAGACCACTAGCCCCCGAAGGTTCTTCGAAGAAAACCTTGAGATAATAGATCCTTCTCTGCACTCGACGAGGCCTGACGTACCGGGCCTTTTTGGTAGAGGAAAGGTTTTCAAGATTCGTCCATCGAGGGGCGCTAATGATGAAAAACGCAGAACCGGGTCTTCTTTTTCCCAGCTGACGAGACGTGGCGCTTCGACTAACGAAGGCTCTTCATTCCAAAACTGTTTCGGAACCGCATTGAAGATTAAATGACCCAACCCAGTGGGGAGTTCTTCTGGAACTTCTCCATCTCAGACAGCGACATCAAACTCAGAAGCTAAAGTTTCTGGATCGACTTCGTCATATTCGATTTGGAAAAGTTCCACACTCTCTATGACCAACAATGCATTTTCGAGTAGTAAATTTGGGCTACCCACCTGAACAACGCGTAGTTTTCGCATGTTTTCCAGTACCAACCATGCTCTGTCATCAAGAGCGAGTGCGTCAGATTTGGTAGGAATCCATCGCGCTTCTAACTGAAGAGAAGGTCCCGAAATTGTTTCAAAAGAAAGAACCCAACTTTCTTTTCCCTCAAGAATCTTCGGTTCTGTTTCTTCAAGAACTTCCCCATCCCCGAGCAAACGTAAAACGCCTTCTAGAGGATCGTCTCCCGTATTTTTCAACTCCAATAGAACTTTTAAATCACCTTCTTCAGTGAACTCTCTTCGAGCAGCAAATGCTATGATTCCGACATTGGATGAGGAAAAACCAACGCTATCAACAATGACTGGAACCTCTATGGAATCACCTTTCCATTCGGGAACGACTCCATCCGATATCAAAAATATTCGAGCGTCGGGCTGATTCGATAAGAGCTCTTCAGAGCCATCGCTTCTGCCTGCTCCATCACTTCCTGCCCCAGCAGTGGGAATCAACTCGTCTTGGCGCACAACAGACAATGCCAACTCCAAAGCGTCTTCGAAATTTGTAACTCCAGAACCGGGCATGACTTCATTGACCACACGAGTGAGCAAAGAACCATCTGTCGTCACTGGAGTCAAAACTTCAGCGTTCTCTCCAAATGAAATTAGGACGGCTCTTTCGCCATCAACTTCTTTAATTCGATCGAGTGCTTTTTCCTTCGCGATTTCAAATCGAGTTCGTCCATCTTCTTCAAGACTGCTCATACTTGCAGAACGGTCCAACATGATCACATTGAGCCTTGATGCGTAAATGAGAGAACCCGATTCGGGCCTGAGGAGTCCGAGAATCAAGAACAACAAACAAAGCAGCTGAAACAACAGAAGAAGGTTTTTTATCAATCGCTGAAATGGAGATTTTACTCTCTGATCTTCCAAAGCTTTTTTCCAGAGCAGAACGCTGGAGACTTCCGATTTCCGTCTCCGAATTTTCAAGAACCACATCAGCAACAAGAGTGGAATGAGAATCGCCCAACCCATGAATTGTGGTGCAGCAATATTCATGACAACCATCTTTTTTGACGAAGAACATCAAGAACCACCTGATCAAAGGGTACTGATGTACTCACTTCAACTGGTTGGATTTTATATCTGCGACAATGATCTCGAATCTCTTCTCGAAATTGAGACAAAGCACTTTGATAGGCTTTCAACACAGAGGTGGTCATCGTGACATCGACATGCTCTTGACGTTCTGAATCGACTAGACGGAGATCTCCTTGCAGATCAGGTTGAGCTTCAGATTGGGAAAGTAGATGAATTAACCAACTTTCACCTCTCACTCCTGGAATTTGTCGGAATGCTGATTCCACACCTTCAGGATCCATCAGATCAGATATCAAAATCTGTATCGCTCCTGCAGGACATGGTGCCGCATGAGCTCGTAAAGATTTATCCAGAGAAGTTCCAGACTCCGGTTCTAGTTTTTCGAGCACGTCTACGAGTTTCAGAATCGATCGTGATCCCCTCAGTGGCGGGACTGGTATCCGAAGTTGTTCATCGAAAACTCTGAGATACACTCTATCACCAGAAGACAATGCAATAGCACCGAGTGCTGCTGTGACCTGACGTGCATGCCTCCATTTATCAGGTTCACCTGAACTCATCGAGGCAGACGCGTCGAGAATCAAGAAGACGCTTCGCTCTTCTTCTTCTTCAAATAATTTGATGAACAACTTTTCTAAACGACCGAAGATGTTCCAGTCCAGATGGCGAAGATCGTCGCCGGGAATATAATCTCTGTGATCAGCGAATTCAGTCGACATTCCACGTCGCTTCGATCGCTTTTCTCCACGAACCTTCCCTTGTAGCACGTTGCGGGAAACCAGAACCAGTTTGGCACACCTCGCGAGGAAGTCCTCGTCTAGCAACGGTGCCGCACTAGGTTCAGAGTTACTCATTATTTATCCAGTCCAGAGTTATCCAGCCCAGACTCAAGCAATTCGGGTGTGGATTCCAAAATGTCAGTCACGATATTGTCGACAGAAATCCCTTCGGCTTCACCCTCAAAGCCCAACAGTATTCGATGTCGTAAGGCAGCAGGGGCAGTTTTCCGAATGTCGTCAAATCCCAAATGTAATCTTCCAGCAAGACCGGCTCTCACTTTTGCTCCGAGTAGTATCGATTGAACACCTCTCGGACTTGCTCCAAATCGTACCCATCTCTTCACCTGTTCTGTCGCCATGGGAGAACCCGGGTGTGTGGCAAGAAGTAATCTCACTGCATAATCCTGAACATGAGGAGCGGCCTCAATCATACGAATCATACTCCTGTGTTTCAGGATTTCTGCACCCGTAAGAACAGACTTGACCTCGTGCGACTTGGACCCCGTCGTTCTGACGAGAACCTCGTTCAGTTCTTCACGTTTTGGAAATGGCACTTGGATTTTGAACAAAAATCGATCCAGCTGAGCCTCTGGAAGAGGATATGTTCCATCCATCTCGAGAGGATTTTGGGTGGCCAATACAATGAAGGGTTGCTCCAGCTTGTGGGTTTCCCCACCCGCCGTCACTTCGCTCTCTTGCATCGCCTCCAACAAGGCGGATTGAGTCTTGGGTGTCGCCCGGTTCACTTCATCTGCCAATACAATTTGGGCGAAGATGGGACCCGGTTGAAATTCGAAAGACTTACGTCCTTTTTCGTCTTCCACCACGATTCGTGTTCCGGTGATATCTGCAGGCATCAAATCGGGAGTGAACTGGATTCGAGAATAATCGAGATCGAGACAATCGCTCAAAGTTCGAACAAGAAGCGTTTTTCCGAGTCCTGGAACTCCCTCAAGCAGGCAATGCCCACCTGAAAATAGTGATATCAGAACCGTTTCCACGACTTCGTCTTGGCCGACAAGAATCTTGCCCACTTCCTCCCGAACCTTTTTGAAGTCCGATTGCAGTGTCACAAGGTCTTTTTTCAGATCTGACATCTGTACCCCATCTCAGCTTTTAAGCATCTCCGAAGTCACTCTTAAGAGCAAGTTAACCGTTTTCGTATTGATCATTAAATTCCTGTGAGAGGACTGGTTCTGTGGGCTCTGCTTCGTGATACACTCCCGGTCTGGCCTAATTTGGATTGAAGAGGAAAGCCGATGTACCCAAAGATCTGTCTCCTGATGTTAATAGCCATCACTCTTGTGCCTGGCTGTGGTACGAGTCCACGCGCTCGATCCGAAAAAGTAAATAATCCTGTACAAGATCCTCTTAAAAATTCTCCTCAAGTAGAACCCCCTATTGTGGCAGGTGACATCATTCCCGCCATTCCCGATGGTGCTCAAAGTGATACGGCTCCCGTGACAGCAGACGTCCAAGCTGTAAACCTGGCTCCAATCGCTTTGTCCGAAAAAGATTCCATGACCTCCGTGAGCCTTGACACTACAAACTTGGAGACTCTCGTCCTCATGTGTGGCTCAGGCCCTTTGTTGATCGAACGCGACTCCAACACCCAGACAATTTCCTTTACTGCAGAAGTCGTGAGCAAGGCAAGTGGACTGGATCGAGCTCGTGAATTGGCCTCAGCTGTCAGTATCGCCATCGACGATACTGCCAAAGGAAGATACCGGGTTCGTCTGATTGAACCGCAACTCGTCGATCTAGAAACATGCGACGTCAAGATGACTGTGACATTGCCTGTAGACGAAAACCTTGATTTCGACTTAGACATCCAAGACAGCGACGGCTCGATTGTTGTCGACGGATTTCGCGGTAACCTTTCCATCACAAGTATCAAAGGCTCAATTCAAGTTCTCCAATCCCATGGCAAGGTTGATATCTCTTCTGGAGATGGAACCTGTGAAGTTGTCGGACTGGAAGGCTCCCTGAAAATCAGAGATGGAAACAAAGATTGCCACGTGAGCGAGATTACAGGTGACGTAGAAATTTGGGGACGTGAAGGGTCTCTGGAAGTGCGCTACATCACTGGAAATGTGTTCCTCATCGATGGCCGCGATGGCGCCGTGATTCAAAGTATCGAAGGCGATGTTACCCTTTATGGCTTTGACCCTTCTCAGTGCAATGTAGAGGGTGTCTCCGGATCAGTCATCTATAAGACGGGCGCCCCCTAGGGCACTTCGGTCACATGTACCTCCTCCAAGGAAAACGGCAGGTTCCTCTCGGTTACGAAATGAACGCTCACCCGGCCTCAACGGTGGTCGACTTCAACCGAGCGATCGATACGTTCGTGGTCCCCGTCCGTGACAAGGTTTGTCCTGGTGAGCCCTTTGCGATCGCTCCGCATATCGGACAAGCACTCGCGAGCGAACTTCGTAAAAAAGGAGTCGCAGAATCCGTCGGAGACCGGTTACGAGATTTGGATCTCCACCCCTATACGGTGAATGCATTTCCACTCAAGGATTTCCACGCCCGACGAGTGAAAGAGCAAGTCTACCTCCCATCTTGGGCTCACACTGAGAGGGCTTCCGTCACCTGCCGGATTGCAGATGTATTCATTCGTATGACACCGCAGGCAAAAAATTTAAGCATTTCGACTTTGGGTGGAGGCTACCGATCCGCAGGGAATACCCCTGCCGATCATCAAAAAATGGCGCTCCTATATCTAAAGGTGGTCACTCACCTGGTTCGCTTAGAACATGAAACCGGCATCCGCATCACTCTGAATGCGGAACCAGAACCGGATACCACCTTCGAATCTGCTGAGGACGTGATCCATTTTTGGGAGAATCACCTCTTGTCAGGAATTCCGGAATTGGCCATGGCTCTCGGTTGTAGCCGCAACAAAGCCGACAAAATGCTCCGCCGCCACTGGACCGTAAATCTGGACTCATGTCATTCCTCTGTCCTCTATCGATCACCTGTTGAAGACTGGAAGCGTTTGGATAAGGCGGGGATTTCCGTCGGAAAAGCACACATCACCAGTGCCATCCGGTGCCCTAAGCCAGAACAAAACCCCGAGGCATTCGCAGAATTACTGCAACACATCGAGCCTCGTTATCTTCATCAGAGTGCCATCAAAATGAAAGACGGAAGCATCGTACGGCTACCCGATCTACCGAAAATCAAAAAGCAGGATCTTTCTTCTGTCGCCGAAGTAAGAACCCACTTCCACGTTCCACTATCGAAAGCACGGCATGGAATGCTGCTCACCACACGCGATGATGCGAAAACTCTCTTAAGTGAAGCGCGATCTCGAAAAAAGAACCCGCCTCATATCGCAGTCGAGACCTACACTTGGCCAGTCCTAACAAAAGGACTCAAGAAGGCGGAGCAACGACAAAAACTGATCGATGGCATCGCAGCCGAACTGCGCTGGGTGAAAAAAACCTACTGTACGTAAGCTCTATATTCTTTAGCGGAGACCACGAGTGATTCTTTACAGAACAGAAGTTCCTATTGACTGCCACGCGTCACACGTGTGGGGCCTTCGAGAATTCCGAAGTCTTTAGCGGTCACATTACTAAAGTTCGGATTGCCCGCGACTGCGGCGTACACCTCTCCCGCCTTGTAGGCCTCCACCGCCGCTTTGTCTTCAAAGGTGTAAACACCTCCATAGGTATTACTCGACGGATCAGAGAGCCACACTTTATGGAACAACCCCGGTATCGCTGCAAAGGTTTCTGCTAGCCCATCACAGGCTTCACTAAACTGATCGTGATCGATTCCATCCAGATTGAAATTGATAACCAAAATGTGCATTGTGACCTCTTCTCAAAAAAGAAATGAAACGACTCTTCGATCTCCCGCGAACTCGACTGTGTCTAATTTTTTATTCGCATCACACAAAAACTTAGATTTCACACATCCTAAAGAGGCTTCTCCAGCATCACGACAGGCTTACCCCTGCCGACATATTGACCGACTTCTCTGAATCCCAGAGATCGGTGAAAAGCGAGGCTGACTTCATTTCGCGGTTCCAAATTAACTTCGCAGACCAATCGTTTCAAGTTTCGAGAGCGTGCCCAGGCCTCCAAGGTCAGATAGAGAGCTGCTCCAACGCCTTGTTTTCTAGCACGTGCATCCACAGCAATACGATCGATGTAACCAAAGTGCTCGAAGCCGTCTTGAAACCACTGAAAGTTGGGGCTGTCGTAATCAGAATTTCGGGTCATCACAACGAGCATTCCAGAAGGGTCATCCCCCGTATTGGCGACAGGTTCAGACTGCCAAACCCGGTGTGCACTTCCCAGTAATTTCTGAAACGCCGAAACCTCTAAAGATCCGACCTCTGGAGCATTCTCTTCATTGAGTGCATGTAATCTTGCATACATCTCGTCAGACAATGAAAGATCCCTTTGACGGTCATGCTCAAAAATACATGAGACCTCTAGCGAAGAAAACGCCTCTGGTTTCCAACTAAAGAGAACTGCCAACCGGTTCAATACGATTCTCTTTTGATCTTCTTCAAGATGACCTAAGCCACAACACTTCATGATCAGCTTCCAGCGATCATCGTGTGCCATCTCATCTTGATACAAAGCACTGACTGCAGCGGCATCTTCGAGACGATCATTCAGAGAAATTCGACCTTGATAATGAAGGCACGCCGAATCCACGGTCGCGATAGTCTTGCCCTCTTTGGTGCCCATGTGCCAGAAGGAGGGTAAGGCATTCAACACCCGTATTCCCTGAAGATGCCACTGCTGCAACGCCACGACGACGGGTTTCAGAGTTTCAATGATGGTCGCTGAGTTTCCTTGACGTTCTGGGTTTATCGCGGTTTCGTTATTCATTGAGGGTTCTTGACCCACATATTTCAGCAGCGATACACCTGCTGGCACAGATTCGACCACATGCTGACTCACGGATGGCCCACGTGTTTCTAATCTCAGCAAGTGTGCGGTTGCCTGTCGCTGCATCAATGTGGACTCGATGAGGCTTCCTCGCCATGAACGAAATGGAACACCAGCGATTTTATTTTTTGCGGGTAACTTGCAAGAACGCACGCGAACTCGCCGAGGAAAAATGGTTTCACTACCTTTAGGATCTCGCCAATACGTTCGAGCGACACCTTTTCGATCACCGACCTTGCAGACAAGAAGTCTCCGAATCCTCCGTCGACGGCGTCGCATTTCTTTTTTCTCGACGCGTTGTTCGATTCGTTTTTTTCGTTCGGGGATCACCCGCATCCAAGACACCCCATCTTCCACTTGGACAGGTCCTGTTCCCCAGCCCGTATTGATGCCTAAGTTACGAGCATGGGCAGCCCAACCTTGCAGCATGAATCCCACATCCTGCCCCGCGCGGATTCCACCTAATGACTGAGCGACTTGGACCAACATCGATTCCTGCCGATGCTCTAATACATTCTCGCAGATGCGGGCATCATGAAGATCGACCACCCACAATTGCAGATTTGAAGAATCGGTACCCCGAGCCAAAATATTGCCGGTATGAAGATCTCTCGCCTCCATACCACTGCGAACCAAACGCGCCACGAGTGCACCCAAGTGCCTCAATATTGCGGCTCTTTCGGGTCCATGAAATTTTTGAATGAAGTTGGGAAACTCCTCGGTATCCAGTAGATATTCGGTAAAAACAACATCACCACTGGCTGAAGTTTGCCAACCGACAGGACGTGGAACAGGAACACCCACCCTCTCGGCGTGTCTCAGATGACGCCATTCCATGAAGGCTCTTCCCCATCCTAACCTTCTTCGCCAACGGGCAGCGGTGTCCTTCTCGCGATGGATTTTCGCAATCAAAGTCGGCCGGGAAGGTGATGGGGGAATCCAGAGCACTTTTCGATCTCTGTTTGAATGCAGCAATCGAACGCCCTTGAAAGCTAAGAGTGCATCTGCTTCGGTAGGGATTCCTGCAAGCCAGTCCCCCCTTCGGGAGACGACCTCACGCTTGCCATTCTCCCGGCTCGTCGCCAGTATCATACGATCCCTTGATGACACTCCGCCTCTTCCCCATGGAATACATTTCTACCGTTTCGACAAACACAACTCTCGCACTCAGGTCTCCCACATCATCATCGTACTGCCCATCAGACCCCAAATGAAATCGGCTCGTTTTAAGAATAAAGCCGACGCTGACAAGGCTCTACATTTAATTCGTCTAGTGGTTCAGCTCATAAGAGTTTGATATGCTCTATCAAAGTTGGGAGTCCCCCATGGGAATCCCCAGAGACGCATCGTACTTCTCTCACCCTGGAGCCTATTTCCGAATGGCAAAACAATCCTTCGATCTGCCCTTTCAGGCGCCCTCTCCTTCACAAGATGACCGAGAAGTGGCTGTTGTGCTGAAAGTATTGACTCCTGGAGATCCCTCCGAAAATGTCGGAGACGTCGATCCCGTTGGAGAAATCACCGCTTTGGCCGATACCGCAGGGGTTCAGGTTGCCTCCTCTGTTCTTCAAAAGAGATCCAAGCCTCATACCGCCACGTATGTTGGAAAAGGGAAATTAACAGAACTGAAGGAAGCCGCTGAACTGGCGAATGCTCAACTCATCATCGTTGACGACCCTATCACTCCAGCTCAGGGCAGAAACATCGAAGAAGTCACTGAGCTTCGAGTTATCGACAGATCAGAACTGATCATGGATATTTTTGCTCGAAATGCGCGAACGCACCAAGCCAAGATTCAAATCGAACTCGCACAGTTAAAATATTCTCAATCGAGACTGACCCGCATGTGGACTCACCTCTCCCGCATGGAGGGAGGAGCCGTAGGTACACGGGGACCGGGTGAAACCCAATTGGAAACAGATCGCCGTATCGTCAGGAAAAAAATATCGGTGCTGAACGGTCGCCTTCAAGAAATAGAAAAACAATCGAGAACGCAACACAAGTCGCGAGAAGAGTCCTTCAGAATCGCCTTGGTCGGCTATACCAATGCAGGAAAATCCACATTGATGAAAAGATTGACCGGAGCAGACATCCTTGTCGAGGATCGACTCTTCTCCACTCTGGACACGAGTACGCGTCAATGGGAGTTAGATCTCCCCTTTGATGTCCTGCTGTCAGATACGGTCGGGTTCATTCGTAAACTTCCTCATGATCTGGTCGCCTCTTTCCAAGCAACGCTGATGGAGGCGAGGGAAGCAGATCTCTTGCTCCACGTGATCGACGCCTCTTCTAAGACTATCGAATTTGACATGGAGTCGGTCACCAGAACCTTGAAACGCGTCGGCTGCGCTGAACACCCGTGTTGGATGATCCTCAATAAGCTCGATAAAATTCCCGAGGAAAGACGGATCGATCTTCAGCACATGCTCGCCGAAAATGAGAACTCTTATGCCATCAGTGCTGGCACAGGATCAGGGGTCGATCTTCTCGTTGAAAAAATTCTCGACCTGGGAAAACAACGGCAGGATTCGGGGTTTTATCAGGTGCCCCATGCCCGTGCGGACTTGGCGGCAAAATTACATGATTTGGCACAGGTGGTCAGTGAAGAGTTCGCAGAAGACGGCATTCATCTCGATGTCAGATTCAAGCCTGGCATGAAAGCACGCTGGGAGAGCGCACTCAGAGATGCCGGACTTTCAGTGACTCCTGAATCCGACTGAGACTGAATCCGACTGAGACTGAATCCGACTGAGACTGAAT
>JAACCY010000002.1 GCA_009937185.1 Planctomycetia bacterium | reverse complement strand
ATCTCATCATCATGCCCGGATTCATCGATTTCGGCGTGCAAGATGTCAAACTCCACACTCAGCTCACTCGGGAAATCGCCATTCAGGCTCCCTTGTGCTCCTCACCCATGGACACCGTCACAGAGACTGAGATGGCTGTAAATCTGGCCCTTCTCGGTGGGATAGGTTTCATCCATTACAACAACTCCGTCGAGGAACAAGCTCGAATGGTCCGACGAGTCAAGCGCTATGAGAATGGCTTTATCTCAGAGCCCATCGTCCTTTCTCCCAATCACAAAATCTCTGACGTTGATCAGATCCGTGAACGTCATGGATTCTCAGGTGTACCGATCACCGAAGACGGAACCCTGCAAACTCGTCTCGTAGGGATCGTGACCAACAGGGATATCGATTTCGAATCAGATCGCTCGATCACGCTGAATAATGTTCTGACAAAGGATCCCATCACTGCCAAGAAGGGCATCACTCTCAAGGAAGCCAACAGAATCCTTCGCGAATCCAAAAAAGGAAAACTTCCCATAGTGAACTCCCAGGGATTGTTGACTGCGTTGGTCTCCAGAAATGACATCAAAAAGAACAGAGACTTTCCAGAAGCATCCAAGAGTGCTGACAAGCAACTGATGGTGGGCGCAGCAATATCAACACGCCCCGACGACAGAGTCCGCCTCGAGGCACTGGTCGAAGCAGGAGTGGACGTCATCGTCGTTGACAGTGCGCAAGGCCATTCCGTCTTCCAAGTTGAACTGCTCAGAGAGGTCAAGGCGACTTACCCTGACCTCCAGGTGATTGCCGGAAACGTCGTCACCAAAGACCAGTGCGAAACTCTCATCGACAGTGGTGCCGACGGAATCCGTGTAGGAATGGGTCCAGGATCTATTTGCACAACTCAAGAAACCATGGCAGTCGGGCGCGGACAGGCCGCAGCAGTCTTCCATTGTGCTAACTACTGCCGCTCCCGTGGCGTACCCGTCATTGCAGACGGCGGCATTCGGGACATTGGGCATATCGTGAAGGCCCTCGCTCTCGGATCTTCTGCGGTCATGATGGGCTTAATGTTCTCTGGAACCTCAGAAACCCCTGGTGATTACTTCTACCAAAATGGTGTGAGACTGAAGCGGTATCGCGGAATGGCTTCTATTGAAGCGATGGACTCCGGTGGAGGAAAACGATACTTCGCAGAAGATGAGCAAGTCCGTGTCGCCCAGGGTGTCTCTGGAATGGTGCTGGACAAAGGCTCGGTCAGAAACCTCGTGCCTTATCTGTGTCAGGGACTCAAACATGCGTTCCAAGACATTGGTGTCAAAAGCGTCGATACACTTCACTCAGCATTGTCTGCTGGACAGGTCAACTTTGAAACTAGGACCATGTCAGCACAACGTGAAGGTGGAGTTCATGACATGTACTCTTACGAAAAACCTGCCCTTGGAACACGTGAGCGTGTCGAGTAATAGCCCAGTGATTTGCAGCTGAGAGGAGGCCAGGATGGCCTCGAAAAATGATAACGAGTTCTGTGCGATTCTTGATTTCGGTTCTCAATACAGCCAGTTGATCGCAAGACGCGTTCGCGAAAACCGTGTGTATTGTGAAATCCTGCCTTGTACCACCACCGCGAAAGAACTCGCGGAACGTGGAGTCAAGGGAGTCCTCCTCAGTGGTGGGCCATGCGGTGTTTATGACGAAGGAGCACCTCAACTCGATGCCGCCATCCTCGACTTGGATGTTCCCGTGCTCGGAATCTGCTACGGAATGCAAGTCGCATGTCAATCCACCGGCGGAGAAGTGATTCCCTCAACTGAACGGGAATACGGAGATACAACCCTCTTCATCGACTCCACTGACAATCCCATATTCGCGGGTTGCGGAGATAAGTTGCAGGTCTGGATGAGCCATGGAGATCGTGTTTCCAAGAGTGGCGATTCCTTTTCGGCCATCGCGCACACAGAAAATACTCCCCTCGCTGCAGTCCACGATTCTTCCAGAAACTTTTATGGATTACAGTTCCATCCTGAGGTGACCCACACGCTTGATGAAGGAAAGATACTCAACAATTTCCTCTATAAGATTTGCCGCTTTAGTGGTGATTGGGAAATCAAAGACTACGTCGAATGGGCTGTTCAAGAGATTCGTAAACAAGTGGGAGATGGCCGAGTCGTATGTGGACTATCCGGAGGAGTTGATTCTTCCGTAGTAGCACTTCTGATCCACCGAGCCATCGGAGATCGCCTGACCTGCTTCTTTGTTGACAATGGATTACTTCGCGAAGGGGAAGCTGAGCAAGTTTGCGAGGTCTTCCAAGGAAAATTCCAATTGGACTTCCGATTCATCGATGCGACCGATCGATTCCTCGAACGTCTCGTCGATGTCACCGATCCAGAAACCAAACGAAAGCAGATCGGTTATCAGTTCATTGAAGAATTCCGGGAAGCTGCGAAGGAATTCACAGATGCAAAATTCCTTGCTCAAGGAACCTTGTACCCAGATGTGATCGAAAGTGTAAGCCCATTCTCTGGACCTTCAGTCACCATTAAAAGCCATCACAATGTGGGCGGTTTGCCTGACGACCTTGATTTCGAATTGGTCGAACCTCTTCGATTCCTGTTCAAGGACGAGGCTCGCTTGATCGGTAAGGAACTCGGCCTTCCGGATGAAATCGTCAATCGCCAACCGTTCCCAGGGCCTGGGCTAGGCATACGTATCGTCGGCGAGATCACCCGGGATCGACTGGAGACTCTTCGAGCAGCAGATGCCATCGTTCGTAAAGAACTGGAATCTTGGTCTCGCCATAAAGAGATTTGGCAGGGCTTCGCCGTTCTGTTACCGGTAAGGTCGGTAGGAGTTCAGGGAGATCAACGAACCTATGAGGCGACTGCTGCTTTGAGAATCGTCGAATCGGTCGATGGAATGACCGCCAACTGGATGCTACCTCCTCAAGACATTCTCGCTCGTATCTCCAACCGGATCTGCAATGAAGTTCAAGGAATCAATCGCGTGGTTCTCGATATTTCAAGCAAGCCCCCATCCACCATCGAGTGGGAATGATAGGAGACGCATGACTTTTTCAATTAGTTGGCTTCTAGCAATTTGCTGTATCGCAGTTCTGCTCATCATTTTTTTCCTAAAATCTGATCCCAAGGATAACTAAAGTTTCCGTAAGAGGCTGATACACGATTTCGATTCAAGCGGAAGCGAGGCGAGAATGGCACGGCAAATCCAGGGTAATCTTGACGGTAGAGGTCTCACCATCGGAATTGCTATGTCACGCTTCAGTGGCGATCCCTGTCAAAGATTACTCGACGGTGCAATCCAAAAACTGGAAGAGCTCGGGACTTCAACGGATCAAATCGACGTGGTCTATGTCCCCGGTGCTTTTGAGATTCCCATCATTGCCCAAGAAATGTCGCTCGGTAGGCCTCAGAGGTATGACGCGGTGATAACTCTGGGTTGCGTGATACGAGGAGAGACTCCTCACTTCGATTTTGTCGCAGGTCCTTGTGCGGACGCATTGATGAAACTGTAAACCGGCGGAAGCGTCCTCGATAAAAATCCCCCAACGCCAGTCATCTTCGGCGTTCTAACAACTGATACTCGGGAGCAAGCGATGGCCAGAAGCGGTGGCGAAAAGGAAAACAAAGGTGCGGATTGTGCCGAAGCGGCCGTCGAGATGGCAAACTTGCTCAAGAAAATGCGGGGCTTTTAATGTCGACAAATACAGGTCCTCGCCGAAGAGCCCGAGAGTTGGCTCTTCAATGCTCATTTCAATGGGATCAACAGAGACATGAGTCCACTCGGGAGATTGCAGAATCGGCTCTCGATGATCTAGGTGCACTTCCAGACTCCAGAGATTTTGCTCTCCATTTAGTCGAGACCTATTGGAACAATTCCGCAGAAGTAGATGAATGGATCGATTCTGCGAGTGATAGATGGACATTGACTCGAATGGCAGTGATCGATCGAAACACTCTCCGAATAGCAGCAACAGAGTTACGATTCATGGAAGATATTCCACCTAAAGTTGCCATCGATGAAGCGTTGGAAATCGTAAAGCGATTTTCCACCGAGAAATCTGCCGGTTTCGTTAACGGAGTTCTTGATCGCTTACTGAAAGAGACTGTCGCCCGAGATGGAGATTCGAAGTGATCTTTGACAAGCTTTTTGGAAAATCTAACAATAAGGAAACCCCAGAAAAAGAAAAGCTGGGAGCATTTCAAAGGCTTCGTAAGGGACTTGGAAAAACTAGGGAGGCCCTAACATCCATTTTTGGAATCGGCCGAAAGCTCGACGATGACCTTCTCGAAGAAGTTGAAACTCTCCTGATTGAATCTGACTTTGGTCCAGGACTCTCTATGGATCTTTGCGATGAGTTGCGTAACTCATACAAAGACAAGGATTTTTCAGCAGATGAAATCGTGCCATTCCTCAAAGGGAAACTGCGCGATCGTATCGGAGAAGAGCATGGAATACGTTGGGCTGAAAAAGGCACAACCGTCATCGTCGTCGCTGGCGTGAACGGTGTAGGGAAAACCACCTCCATCGCAAAGCTCGCCCACCAATGGAGATCTGAAGGCCGAAGCATCGTCCTCGCTGCTGGAGACACATTCCGAGCAGCAGCAGCAGACCAACTGGGCATCTGGAGCGAGCGCTTGGACGTTGATATGGTGCGTGGAAAAGAAGGCGCAGATCCAGCTTCAGTTGTCTTTGATGCTGTAAAGGTCGCCCAGGAAAAGAATGCAGATATCCTGATGATTGACACTGCTGGACGCCTGCACACAGAAAAGCCTCTGATGGATCAGCTAGGGAAAATCGGACGGGTCATCAGCCGCAATCTGGAGGGTGCCCCCCATGAAGTTCTCCAAGTGCTCGATGCCACCACCGGGCAAAATGGCATCATGCAAGCCAGAGCATTCAATGAAGTGATGCCCGTAACCGGCCTTGTACTGACAAAATTGGATGGAACGGCCCGCGGAGGAGTCGTCTTTCCTATTCTCGAAGAACT
>JAACCY010000088.1 GCA_009937185.1 Planctomycetia bacterium | reverse complement strand
GCAACCCATCTCACTGCAACCCATCTCACTGCAACCCATCTCACTGCAACCCATCTCACTGTGTGGCTTCTCCTCTGGACAGCCCTCTTTAACCTGGCGATTCCCACATCCAGCCACGCCCAATCCGCAGAGATCTGTACCAACGGCATCGATGACGATGGGGATACTCTGATCGATTGCGAGGATGACGACTGCACCTTCCCGCTCTTTTCCGACAACACATACGGCAATTCCGAGAGCAGCAATGTCGGCCTCGGCGACCTCGATGGCGATGGCGATCTCGATGCATGGGTCGCAAACGTGAACAACCAGGCCAACCGCGTGTGGATCAACGATGGATTGGGCAACTACACCGACAGCCGCCAGGTCCTCGACAACACCCTTGGCAATCGATAACAGATCCCGCGTCGAGAGAGATCTTTCCCCTTGACAGATACGACAAGTTGTCATACTTTGGTGCCTTCATGTCGCACATACTCCGAAACTGTATTCCGAAAGGCCCATTCATGTCCCACAAGAACCTTCCGAATGCCGAATTGGCCCTCATGGAGTTGCTATGGAATGACCCAGCACTGACCGCCCGACAGATCCGCGAAAAATTGTACCCCGGGGATTCGCGCAGTCAGAACGGCACCGTCCAACGCCTTCTTCAACGACTGGAAGAGAAGAAATTTATCAAGCGCGACCGTGAACTTCCGGTGCATCTATTTTCACCAATAAGTACTCGTGAATCCTACGTCGCTCAACAGATGACATCTCTGACTGAAAAGTTAACCCAAGGATCTTTCGTACCCGCCATCACGCACCTACTCGAAGAAAAGAAATTATCTAGAACCGAAATCGATAAACTTCGAACGATTCTAGAAGGGGAATCTTCATGATGGATTGGATGTTAGAAACCACTTTCAGCAATCTTGTCTTAGCCATCCCTATCGCTTTATTGGCTTTATTCCTTCAATCAAAAAAGGGAATGTTTGCCATTTCTCATATGCTTTGGGCTTTGGTTTTGATCAAGCTGATCACTCCGCCCTTATTCACAATACCCACCTACACACTTCCTGACCTTCAGCCCGAGATGTCTTTCAGCACTCTCGACGATTCGGAATTGAAGGTTGCCGACACTGAAGAAGTGCCTTTTCCTAACCATGAAGAACACGCTCAATTTGATCTTCTTCACTTTGCCCCACAGATCAAAAATGCCTTCTTCGTTGTTTGGGGAATGGGCAGCGTTGTCTTGTTCATCATTTCAATTCTGCAACTCATGGCCTTTCGAAGGTCTTTATCAATTGTGAATACAGATCTCCAAGAAGAACGCTGGGTTCAAGAGGTCGCCGATTCAATAGGCTTGAAGAAGTACCCAAAAGTGTATGAAGTTAAAAATAACATCACTCCTATCATTTGGTGGACTGGAGGGTCCGCAAAGATTTTTCTTTCAACAACTCTCCTCACAACGTTATCTCCCGAACAACGTCGCCATGTTCTGGCGCATGAATTCGCTCACATCGTGCGCAAAGACCATCTGTTGCGCTGGGTAGAATGGTTCTCCTGTCTATTGATGTGGTGGAATCCGTTAGCCTGGTATGCCCGAAAAGAACTGCGCCACAACGAAGAAATCTGTTGCGACAATGAAGCATTTAATGCACTCGGAATCGTCGCAAAGTCCTACGCCCACACACTCGTGGACGTTTTAGAAGTGCTCTCATTCCAAGAATCAACAACGCCCCGCTGGGTTAGCACCATGGCGGGAATAACCCCTATTGAAAGAAGGGTTCACATGATCCTCTCCGATCAAAATCCACAAGTTCTTGCAGGAAGATTCAAACAGCTCTTTTTAGCTGTCGCCCTTTCATCGCTCCTGATGGGAATTACTGAAGCTCAAGATGCCAGTATTCGCAACAGCGAGGACGAAAAGGGCCTGAAGGTCGCCGTTGAAGCTGGCGAAATGTTGGGTGACCCTAAAGACGATAAAATAACGACGGACGACGAAAAGAAACGACAAGAGAATCAACGCGCACTTCGAGCTCGATACTCAGAATACGAGAAGAGTATCAAAATAGCGGTGAAGGCTGGCGAGATGACCGCAGAGGAAGCCGAGGCCAAACTCGTCGCCGCGCGTATAGAAATGTTTGGCAAAGATTCCTCCAAACCCAAAGATCCAAATGCCGCCGCCTTAAGAGCGCGATACGAAGAACTCCAAAATGTGCTTCGGGAAAAAGTCGCCGCTGGTGAAATGACGACAAAGGAAATGGAAATCGCCCTCTCCAATGCGCGGAACCAAATGCGTGGCGGAGAAAAAAGCGAAGAGCAAACTGCTCGCGACCGCAAAGCAGAGGACGCTCGTCAAAAGATCATTCGTACACGCTACGCCTTACTTCAGGATAAACTAAAGATTGAAGTGGCCGAGGGGCGGATGACTGAAAAAGAAGCCAGCCAAATGCTCGAAGATGCGCTGCGTAAAATGACCGAGGAATCAAAGAAGAAGCCTGTGGCAAAAAAGCCGACTCCGGTTGTCACAGAAAAACAAAAAGCACAACGAGCGGAGTACGCTGAAATTGAAATGCGAGTCAAAACAGCTGTCAAAGAAGGGAAGATGACTCGACAAGAAGCAGAGCAAACCCTCAACGACGCCAAGGCTCGTATTTTCAGAAAGAGCAAAGTCAACGAAGCAAACAAAGACCGGACAGAAAAACCCCGAGCAGAAAAAACCCAGAGAGAACTTCGCGGCCGCTACTCACGGCTTCAAAAGAAACTAGATGGTGAAGTCGCAGCAGGACGCATGACCCGAGAAGAGGCGGACAAGAAACTCGCCGAAGCTCGTAAAGAGATGTTTGGCGGATAGCCGTTCAGAATCATTCGAAAAAAATGGCCCCTGGCGACATGATCGTCAGGGGCCATTTTATTTTCCGAGTCTAATATGAACTAAAACCTGGAACTTGCAGGTGAAGTACAGATTCACCCGATTTGTTCCCACACCCGATTTGTTCCCACACTCGATTTGTTTCCACACTCGATTGTTCCAAACCGGCCTAACCGGTGTGACCTCGACGATTTTGCCGTTGCCACACCGATCATGACCAGAGAGGCTCGGAAACTCCCTCGCTCCCCCCTGCAAGTCCGTACACTGCCCCGAATATTGAATGGAAGCAAGTCCCTGCCAAAAAACTCCGGGAGGTTGTAAACTCCCGTCATGCAAATGAACACCATCGAATTCAATACCATCGACTTCTTGATCATTGGTCTATATGTGACCTTTGCGATCGGGGTCGGTTTTTTCATGCGCAAGCGGGCTAGCGGGGATACCGATTCCTTCTTTCTTGCTGGACGTAAACTCCCTTGGTGGGTCGTAGGAACCTCCATGATCGCCACCTCATTTGCAGCCGACACTCCACTGGTCGTCACCGGTTGGGTCAGGGACGGGGGCATCTGGAGAAATTGGCTATGGTGGTGCTTCGCTGTCGGCGGAATGCTCACCGTTTTCCTCTTTGCTAGATATTGGCGACGCCTCGGTGTCATGACACAGGCGGAATTTGCAGAACTCCGCTATGGGGGACGAGAGGCCACGGCTCTGAGAGCTTCTCTCGGCTTCTTCCACTCATTCCTGACCAATCCCATCGTCCTCTGTTGGGTGATGCTGGCAGCGGCCAAGATCAGCGACGTCCTTTTCGATATCGATAAAGTGACCTCTCTGGGAATCTCCTGCGTCATCTGCCTTTCCTATTCCCTGATGTCTGGATTTTGGGGAGTCGCCATCACCGATCTAGTTCAGTTCCTGTTGGCGATGATCGGCGCCATCGCCCTAGCGACCATTGCGTGGGACGCCGTAGGTGGACAAGAAGCGATCCTCGGCCATATGGCTCAATTGGGCGATCGAGGCACAGAAATCATAGGCTTCCTCCCATCGCCAGGAGCAGGCTCGTGGCTAGATCCTACGTATTGGACAGTGCCCTTGGCGGCCGTAGCGGTCTATCTCGGCATCTCGTGGTGGGCCACTTATGGCGTCGATGGAGGCCCCGTCGTCGTCCAGAGAATTGCGGCGAGTAAATCACCCGCACACGGCTCCATAGGGGCTCTCTGGTACAACATTGCCCATTATGCCCTGAGACCCTGGCTATGGATTGCTGTCGCACTAGCGTCGCTGTTGGTGGTGCCTACGGGTGAGCCACTGGTCAGTCCCGTTGAAGGAACCGTTGTCTCCATCAGTGACAACAAAGACCGAGTCTCCATCGCCGACGCCAGCGGTGTTCTCACGGAAATAGCCATCACTTCACCCGAGGGTTGGGCCGGCGTGCTTCCCACCATACGGGTCAAAGAGAAGGACATCGTCAAAACAGATTCAGTCATCGCGGAAACTGATTCAGAGAAGGCATATGTCGTGATGTTTCGCTATTTACCAGCGGGTCTTTTAGGCATCGTTGTCGCAAGTCTATTAGCCGCATTCATGTCAACGATTGATACTCACGTTAATCTTGCCGCCAGTTACTACGTTAATGATTTACACCGTCGCTTTTTTGTATCGAATCGAAAAGCAGAGTACTACGTTTGGGTCGCACGAATCGCCAGCATATTTATTCTTCTTGAAGGAGCTCTGCTCGCTTCCATCTCGACCTCCATCAGTGATCTGTTCACTTTTTTCCTCGCTTTCCTAGGCGGGGTCGGCCCAATCTACATGATGCGTTGGCTGTGGTGGAGAATCACCGCATGGAGTGAAATTACAGCGATGGTGACCTCCAGTGTAAGTACGACCTACATCACCTTTGCAGCGAACGAAAATTGGTCACTCGGCCCACTCTCTAAAGATGGAATCATCTCTGCAGAGGGGCGCATTCTGATCGTTGTCAGTCTCTCAACATTGGCCGCTCTTGCCGTCACTCTTATCAAACGGCCGCGAGACCCGGCTAAACTCGTTCCCTTCTATCAGCGGGTTCGTCCCGCAGGATTTTGGGGACCCGTTCGCGCGCTTTCGCCAGAGACTCCCGTACGCCATGAAGGTTTATTGATCGTCGCTGGAATCATCGGAGGCCTAGCACTGGTTTGGGGTTTAACCCTAGGCTTGGGTGCCATACTTCTTGGTAAAACCTGGTCTACTCTTGCCATAACCATCTCTTTCATAGGAGCACTCGTTACAGGTTGGACTCTGCCGATTTTACTCCGGGAAGATGAAAACCTCATCGACCATGAAACCTCAACCAGCAATAATACCAAGGATATGAAGAACACCTGATGAGCCAGCGAATCAACGACCGATCTTTCATTCTCTTTGCTGTCGCAGTTTGGGCAGGCTTTCTCTTCGTTAGAGCCACCGGGCCCGATGACATATACTCCCGTGACCAAATCAAAGTTGCGGCTTATGTTCTCGACATCATAGAAAATGACGCTTGGCTGTGGCAGGAAGATCACCCAGGCAATTTCGCCTCAAAGCCTCCCCTCACGCAATGGCTCGGAGCGGCGGCGACGCAAGCGTACGGCGAATTCCATCGTCTCACACTTACCTTTCCATCTTGGCTAGCAACCTTGGTCACAATTCTTCTGTTGATGGGCTGGACCGCTCGGGAGTTTGGCAGGGGAGCTGCGCTATGGTTACCGCTTCTTTTTCTGGCAAACAATATGGGTATCAGAGAAATACTCTTAGCGCGCAGTGATACCTTGTTCCAATGCACCATCGTCGTGATCGCTCTTGGATCTTGGCACGCTTGGATGGATGGCGATAAGGCGTGGTGGGTGGCTATAGGCTCACTTGCAGCACTGATGACGAAAGGGCCGCTCGGCATTCTTCTGGGCCTTCTTGGATTACTCTCCTGCGTATTCCGCAACAAAGAAAACCCTGCCAATATCCGACGATTGCCTTGGAAAAAAATCGTCATCGCACTGTTACTCGCTTCCATACTGCCGGCCCTTTGGCTGACCCCAGCGAACCTCGATAGCGATGGACGTGCCGTTGCCAAATTGATTCATGATGAATTAATCGAACACGCGATTGGGGAGCGAGAAGAAGATAATCAGCAAGTGTGGTGGCACCACCTCTTACCCATCGCGTGGTTTCTCACCAAATTGGCGCCGGCCAGTTTGTTCGCTATATCCGCACTCAAAAGAGTTTTCAAAAATCCCCGCCCAGAAGGTCGCGAACGAAGATCAGAACTCTTCGTCGCCACCTGGCTGCTCGGCGGACTAGCCCTACTCTGCCTCGGTACACATCATCGATTCGTCCACTTATTGGCGATCTTGCCTCCGACAGCCATCCTTGCCTCTCGCCAAATCGCCACGTGGTGGCAAGACGAAAGGAAATCGATGATGTGGGCCACTGTTTGCCTATCCTTGGTGCTGCCTCTTGTCGGGGTATACCTGAACATTATCGATGTCGGTTCAAAAGAAATTGTCCTGACTGAAAAATCGAGAGCGTTCACTTCTGCAGCGATGAAAGAAGCGGGAAGCAATGCACAATTTGAGTTCTTTGAAGTCCATGCCGGACTGCAAGTCCATCTCTCTCAACATAAAAAGTTTACCTCCGCCAAAGATCTCTCAAGCATTCTCGAATCTGACCAACCCCTCTATCTCATCGCGGACGACGAACAGAGAATTCAAGAACTCGCAAAACAGCAAGATGTTGAAATTATTGACGTCGCCCTTCGATATCCAACAGCCCCCGGAAGCCTCATCATGTTGGCGAGCAAGGGTGCTTCTGGCACACCACGTGAGCAAAAAGGGAGAACTCCCTCATTTTACTTCCTGACTCTCCTTTCCGTTGCGACCTCCCTCCTGATCTACGGAAGCCAATACTATGCACGAAAAGGTCTCAGTGCTTAAATAGAGACTAGATTGCACAAGCTTCCTTCTTCCTTGAGATTGAGACCCACTGAGCTTAATCTGGGAGAACCCCGCTAGTTTAATCACGCAATTTTAAGGACGATGTTCAGTACTCTTCTTTGGAGCGTCGAACCTCAATTGCCAAAAGTTCAATTTCGTTATCTGCTTCCAGAAGGGAAGAAGATGAATTCAAGAGACCATTTATTGCTACTTGTTCCATTTCTGGCAATCGCAATCCTTCTAACGAGTTCCATCGCCAATGGGGCAGACGCCCCCTTTCGACGTGGCGATGTCAACGACGACGGATCGGTCGATATTTCAGACCCCATCGTGATATTGGGTTATCTGTTTTCAGGAGCATCCACACCCACGTGCATGGACGCGAGCGACTCCAACGACGATGCACAGGTCAACGTTGGAGATGCCATTCATCTTCTTGGGTACATCTTCAGTAATGGCACACCTCCTCCGGCACCGGGTCCTTTCACATGCGGGCCCGACATCACCGATGACACTCTCGGATGCATCTTAAATAGCTGTGATAGTGGAGGCGACCCAGAACGCATCGCCGTTGGCCATCTCCTTCAACGCATCGCTTACGGACCACTCCCGGGACAAATCGATGCCGTGATCGCCAATGGTGTCACCGAAACAATTCAACAACAACTCAGCCCGCCACCCGGACCTGATCCCAGCCCCTTCATCGGTCCACTGGAAGATCTCTACTCTATTTCTATTCCATGGGCCGAAGAGCGATTTATTCTTCATCCCAATGGGCAACATCAATACTTCCTCGGAACAGAAGAACCTCCCGCGGATTGGGCACAGCCCGGATTCGATGATTCGACCTGGCTCACAGGAACTTCAGGGTTCGGTCGAGGAGACAGCGACGACGTCACTGAAATACTAGAGATCGCTCTCGGGCTTCCATCCGTATACACACGAACGATCTTCTTGTCGCCGTCGTCAACGAACCCCTCAGATCTCTATCTCAAAATGCTCTACGACGATGGGTTTGTCGCCTATCTGAATGGAACAGAGATCGCACGAAGCCTGAGAACAAATGGACTTCCCCACCTGACAGGAACCCCACCTCCACATAACCAATTTGCCAGTCAGGCTCATGAAGCCACCTACGCAGAATACTTCCCTATCCCAGCCTCCTTGCTGGTTCCCGGAAACAACGTATTGGCGATTCAGTGCCACAATGCGGCCAACAATGGAGACTTCACTCTCAGGCCTACCATTGTTTCAATGGTGCCAGACACGAATGGAGAAACCCGAAGGTTCTTTTCTACTTCAAGTAATCTTCAACGAGTGCCATTCATTCGAGGCATCTACGGTGAACAGCAACTACAAAAAGTGCTCGCAGAATTTTGGGAAAACCATTTCACAACCGACGAAGATAAAGTGAACGATTTCTTCGATGGCCTCAGAAATAGATATGGACATAGAGTCCTAGGTACAAACTCCGGCTCAGCAAAGATTTCGAACACTCTCGAATTCGAAGAGTACGATTTCTTTTGTGAAAATGCTTTGGGGCACTTCGGCGACTTACTCGCGTATAGCGCTAGTAGTGTTCCGATGTTGATTTACCTCGACAACATTCTAAACTTCTCTGCGCAACCCAATGAAAACTATGCACGAGAAATTCTTGAGCTACATACTCTTGGTGTCGACAACGGATATACCCAAGCAGACATCGAAGCGGTCGCTCGCGTCTTCACCGGTTGGACCGTCACTAAAATTCCTAACAATCTGATCAGGCCATTCCCGGAATACCTAACAGATCCTATCACCACGACCCACTATGATTTAGCAAACACCCCTCTGATAGAAATCGGTGATAACTGGCAATACTTCAAAGGGACCACGGAACCTTCTCCTGGGACTGCAGGAGAAGCGACGACCCAATGGACGATGCCGGGCTTCGATGACACGAGCTGGTTAACAGGAGCCACAGGCATCGGAATGGGAGATGGCGACGACGCGACTGTCCTCGACGACATGGACAATAACTACGCGAGCTTCTATGCCAGGACCCAGTTCACCATCACAGACCCCGCGATTCCAAACTACCTTGAATTAAGTGTCGATTTCGACGACGGCTACGTTTGCTACCTTAACGGAATAGAGATTGCCCGAAGCTCCACCATGAACGGTGCAGGGACACCTCCACCACATACCTCAGGGACGAGTGGTGGGCACGAAGCTCAAGGACGACCGGATTTGATCAACTTAAACCATTACCGACATCTCTTGGTTACAGGAGAAAACGTATTGGCGTTCCAAATCCATAATCTAACGATCACGAATAACGATTGTTCTTTTCTCCCACGATTAACCTTGGGAACTCCAACAAGCCGATTCACTCACCTCAATGATCGTCAGGGAAAATTCACATTCCGCTTCAATCCGAGCCAACACGATACTGAAGCGAAGATCATCTTCGAGGGTACGCCTTATCAACTGAACATTCCGGCTGGGCGAACAGGAACTCAGGGCATCCTCGACGCGATGGACTTGTTTGCGGCTCTGGAAGCTCACCCGGGAACCGCCCAGTTCATCTGCATTAAACTGATTCAAAAGTTTGTTTCTGACGACATCACTCTAGCCAACATTGGTGACGGATCAGCGCCGATAGAACTACAAAGCCTTCTCGCCAGCATGCTCTCAGCCTGGTACTCAACACCAAAACCAGGCAACATCTCTGTGCTCATGGAAACATTACTAGATCCCGTCGAAAGATCCGGTCCATTCTGGAGCACTTCAAACCAAAAAATAAAGGTGAAGACCCCCTTAGAGTTCATCAACTCAACATTGCGTACTCTGGGATCACCTGCCAGCAGCGATAATCTTGTGGAGTGGTCCGAAGACATGGGCATGAAACTGTTCGAGCGAGATGAACCCGACGGGTTTTCAGAAATCGGATCAGACTGGATCGGAACAACAACTTTATTGCAGCGTATCAACTTCGCTCGCAGGTTTGCCTCCAACGTCGACAACGATTTCCCATGGGACATCGCCGACTTCATTGGCAACGACGCACCCGACGCCATTGGCGTTGTTGACATCTTCGACGAAGTCCTGTTTCAGGGAGCGATGACCGAGGCTGAAAGATGCCTCGCTTTAGAATATCTGGAAACTGATTTGAATGGTGTATTTATGCCGCTGGATCCAGCGGCCGGAGACTATACCAATCGCATACGCGAAGTAGTGGGTTTCCTCTTCAGCCTCCCCAGATTCCAGTTTCAGTAATAAGGAGAACGACCATGATGAATCGTAGAGATCTGCTCAAATCCGGAAGCTTAGCCGCGCTAGGACTGCTGCTTCCTCCCATATATGGGCCCGAATTTCTCAAACGCAAACTATTGGCGGGATCCGCAGGAACCGGCAACAAGAAGATGATTTTCATTTTCCAGCGAGGTGGAAACGACGCGTTGAATACGGTCATTCCTCGGGGAGATTTGGATTACAGCGCCAACAGCCGACCCACACTGTTCATCAATGACACACAAGCCATCGACCTCGGTAATGGGTTTGCCCAACTTCATCCTGCAATGCAGCCAATGATGGAAGTCTTTAATCACACGTCTTTGAATGGTGTGGCCGGGCCCGGAAATCTGGCAGTGCTTCACAGAGTGGGGTATCCATCTCAATCGAGAAGCCACTTCAGTGCGCAGCATTTTTGGGAGAACGGGGTCCCCGGCGACGAACAACTTGACGAGGGACTCCTATATCGTCGCTTTGCTAGCTCGCCAGGATTTAGCGACATGCCCTTCGCCGGAGCATACTTGAATGACAGCTTACCCACCGCACTCAGGGGTGCGACTCCTCTACCGGCATTCCCCGGTACCGCAGACTATTCGTTCTCTGGAAATTTTGCGGAGGTCGAAAAGTTTCTCGGCCTACTTCCATCTACTCCAGGCGGAACAGATGGAAAAGGTCTTTACGGCGCATACGGCGGCAAGCCGGATATCGAAGGTGGAGCCTACCGAGATCTACAGATGCCCACGGGAGTCAAACTTGGAGAATCGGTGAGCGTTGTCCAGCAAGCATTGGCACAAGGACCTTACACTCCGGAAAATGGCGCCATTTACCCAACCACAACTTTCGGTACACAACTCAGTGAAATCGCCATGCTCCTCAAGAGAACACCTGCCCAACTGTTGGGTGTAAATATTGGAGGCTGGGATACTCATACCGCTCAGGGAACACTGGTCGGAGGACACCCCAACATTCTGGGAGAACTCGCATCGGGCATTCAGGCTCTATCGAGAGACCTTCAATCCCAATGGGAAGACGTCGTCATAGTGACCGTCTCTGAATTTGGCAGAACTTCCGATGAGAACGGATCCAGAGGAACCGATCATGGAGCTTCATCGGCGATGTTTGTTGCCGGCGGAGGAGTCCTAGGAGGGGTCTACAACTGCGATGCGGCGACTTGGGGCCCGGGGTCCATGTACTCGGAGAACAGTCGCTATCTGGCCGCAAACACCGACTTCAGGGTAGTCTTCTCTGAGATTTTCCAACAGGTGTTCGGCGATGATCCGTCGATGATGGAACAGTTCATGCCCGGATATAACGCAGCCGCTGCTGCTAACCCAGGCCTGTTCACTCCGTTGGGATTCCTCGGATAGGAATAACCATGCGGAAGTGCCACATCATTCCAGTCGCGATCTTGACGCTTGCTTCGGTTTGCGGCGTTCTTCGCGCAGAAGACTATGTCATCAATTTCTTCGATGCAGCATTTCTACCCACAAGCGTCACACTAGAAGTCGGCGATACCATCACATGGAATCACGTCGCTGGATCTCACGTATTGACCAGTGGTATCCCCGGTGGAGCTCCTGGAACTACTGAAGAACCTGGCGCGCTGTTTCAAGCCCCCATCGATACACAAAACCCCACATTCACTTACACCTGTGACCAAATGGGACAGACCTATGGATTCTTCGACGCGAACAATCCTGCCCAAATCGGATCGATCACTGTCCTCGACGACACACTCATTTTTGATGTTGGCGTCGTCGACAACGCATACATTCCCGTCACTATAGAAATTTTTGAGGGAGATAGCGTTCGTTGGGTTCACGAACCTATGGAAATGCTCCACACAGTGACGAGCGGAATTATTGGTGGGGATCCAGGAACGATATACGAGCCCGGATTACTTTTTAATGAAGAGTCCTCCGATACGAACCCTATTTTCCAATTCACTTTTGATACACCAATGGACCTTCCGTACTTTTGCATTCCTCATGTCAACTTCGGAATGACTGGCGAAGTTATCGTTCAAAGTCGTTTTATCCGAGGGGACGCAGACAGAGATAACTCCGTCAATATCGGGGATGCCATCACGATTCTTTCGTATCTATTTCAAGGCGCGAACGCTTCTTCTTGCCTCGACACTATGGATATCGATGACGGTGGCCAGGTCAACATCGCAGACGCTATCTCGCTATTAGGGTATCTATTTTCAGCGGGCGCTTCACCTGCAGCACCATTCCCATCTGAAGGCCCTGACAGAAGTTCCGACTCCCTTATCTGCCGATAACAATATCGCCTCTCAATATCATTATTGAATATCAGCCATGTAGGGTTAAATTGGAGGTGTGGGTTCTTCATTTGTACAAATACTACTTGTCGTTTTTATCGGAATCGCGCCTGCTCTACAGGACGCGTCAACAACCGATCCACGCATAACGGAACTGAATGCATTAATGCAAAAGGGGCAGTTCCTCAAAGTCCTTAATAAAGGGCGCGCAATATTACATGATCAACCAAATCAACCTCAATCATTAATGCTTACAGGTGCCGCCTGCATCGAGCTCGCAAGAACCATCAAAGATACTAATGCTAAACATCAAGCATACGCTGAAGCAGAAAATCTTTTTCAGAGATTTTCTTTAGTTCACCCGAATCATAATAACTCTAAAGTTGAGCAATCATTAGCACGCTGTTGCTTGATTCGCAAAGACTGGAAGAACGCAATACAGCATGCAGACAAATCAATCCAATTGTCTCCAAGCTCTTCGATGGCACACCGAATTTTGGGTGAAGCACTTACTGGAAATCAACAGCATGAGAAAGCGCTACAAACACTCAAGAAGGCACTCGCTTTTTCTCCAAGAGACACTTCCATTATGCATTTAATTCAGGGGGAATATCACACTTTACGAAAGTATGCCGAGGGATTGAGTTTCTTGCTGAAACAACAAGACAATCTTCCTCAAAGCGCTCAACTAAAATCACAGTTTTACAATACTCTTTACACAGCATATATTTCATTAAACGACATAGAAAATGCTCAAATCGCGATCACCAAAGCGATCACATTAAATCCAAAAGAAGCGAAATTTGCTCCCGAAATGGCACTAAATCTATATCGATTGGGACGATCTGAAGATTCAAAATTGTGGGCGGAAAAAGCACTCGGATACAGTCACCTAAAAACGAAGCCAAAAGCAATATGCTTACGAATCTTGGGACAGTTACTTTCTCATGAAGGCAAATATCAAGAGGCACTCAATTTTCTGGAAAAGTCATATCGCTTCAATCCACAAGATCGGTCTACTGGGTTCGCGATCGTGGCGGCTTTGCGTCGCACGGGTCAAAACGAAAAAGCCAAAGAGCTCATAAAGAAAATTAATGCGAATCATGCGGACCCTCGTGAATGAAAATTTCCTGCATCATTTCACTAATGATTATTATTGCCAGCTGCACACCTCAGTCTGAACATAAGCCTACTTCTGAAGTCGTAAGTTATCCCTTTGTTGTCGAAGATGATCTGATCGACTTTACTCATGAATCTGGAGCGCGAGGGCTTCGGCATATTGGAGAATCTGTGGGGTCTGGCGGCGCACTCTTTGATGCAGATGGCGACGGTGATCTGGACCTGTATTTGATTCAAGGTGCAGCTATCGATGGCAGCGCCCTTCAAGGAAACGTACTTCTCTATCAGCATGACGGAAAGTTTTCAAAAAGCGAAAAACCTTGCGGAGCAGAAGACTCCGAAAATGGGATGTCTTGTGCTGCTGGCGACATCGACAATGACGGAGATATTGATCTCTACGTAGTCAATAATGGACCAGACCGTCTTTTCTTAAATGATGGAACGGGGCACTTCACAGACGTCACAAAAGAACGAGGTATTAACATGCCTCTTTTTGGAAGCTCAATCTGCTTCATAGACGTCGAGCTCGATGGTGACCTCGATATATTTGTCGGCCACTACGTAGAGTTTTCCATCGATTCTTTTCAGCCATGCATGCGAGAACACCTGGAAGTATATTGCGCCCCAAAGAACTACTCAGGAATACCCTGCAGCCTCCTCATTAACGACGGAAACGGCTTTTTCTCAGACGCTTCCGCATCTTCTGGGCTTTCCGCATATCTCGGTAAAGCCCTCGGCGTATTGACGAGCGACGTTGACAATGACGGTGATCAAGATTTGTATGTCGCAAATGATGGTGAAGCAAATTTTCTACTTCTTAACCAATGGAAAGAAACAGGAGAGATCAAATTCATCGACGACGCTTACGTTGCCGGGGTCGCTCTAGGCGAAGGGGCGAAAGAAGAGGCTGGAATGGGTGTTGAAGCAGCCGACCTCGATGGCGATGGCGACGAGGAAATTCTTGTCACCAATTTCGAGGCCCAAACCAACTCCTGTTATCGAAATGACGGCGGGGGGATGTTCCTAGAGACGAGTTTCGTCAACGGCATTGGGCCTCCCTCAATTCCTAATGTCGCATTTGGGATCCGAGTTCTAGACGTCAATCTAGATATGCTCCCAGATATTTTTATCGCCAATGGTCACGTCATCGACAACATTGAAAACTTCACTAATGGGCAAACATTATTCGCTCAAAAAGATCAGCTCTTTATCAACGAAGGGGGTACTTTCAAAGAAGTGAGCCCTCACCTTCCTGCAGAGTTGAAAGTGGGGCGAGCCTTGATCAGCGGCGACATTGACAATGATGGCGATCTCGATCTGATCTCAACTAGTTGGGAAAGTTCCCCGCGTGTTCTCAGGTCCACCTCTGCAGGAATCGCACCTGTCATCGGGATACATCTCATCGGAGATGGGGTAAGTTGCCATCGCGATGCTATCGGAGCGGTAATTAAATATAAGGTTCAGGGAAAAACTATCACCCGCGAACATAGGGTTCAGTCATCATATCTATCCAGTCATGATCCGCGTCTATTGCTAACTCTTGCCCCAACAATGGACGAGGCCGAGGTAACTGTGCAATGGCCCGGAGGGGCTTCAGAAACAACCATTCTGACCGCTGGCTCTTATCATAAATGGGTCATGGGCAAAGGCATTGTTCACCAAACGCAGTTTGAGAAACCTATTCCAAACTAATCTCCTGCTGAAACACTCAGATCATTGATGGTGTATGTTTTCTGATGAATCACCAAGCCCTCATCGGTAATCAACTGGCACTTCATCTTTGGGATTCCTGTCGTCGCATCCACCTCGAGGCCCAGAAAGACTCCAGGTTCTCCGCCATCGAATACGAGAGCGGGATGGTCCACCTTTGCAGTCGAGATCACTGTGCTTGCTAAAGGAGAGGTGATCCATTCATCTATTGCATATCCTGCACCTTCACTGGGGGGATACGACAAGTGCCTGCATCTATGAATATCACCCGTGACGATAAGCACTCCCGAAATTTTGTTATCTCCAATAAACTTAAGCAGCCCGTTTCTCTCGTGTGGCCAGTTCATCCAATGGTCTTTCTTTCCCGGCCGCACGGACCCATTGAAGACCATCCCTGATGAAATCACTTTAAATGTAGCCTTAGATTCCTTCAGTGATTTTTGAAGCCATTCCCACTGAGTCTTGCCCAATAGAGTCGGCTTTTCTGGATCCATAGGAGATGGCTCAGTATTTCCGAACCAGCGAGCATCTATCAAAAAGACTTCGACTTCGCCCCAGCGAAAACTGCTAAAGATGCCACCCTTAAACTTGTCTCCAATAGGGCCCATCGCATGATACTCGCGGAACGCCTTTCTTGAGAGATGGCGCCCTTTCAGGTCGCCTACAGTATCGTTTTTTCCATAGTCATGATCATCCCAGGTCGCCGCAAATGATGTACTTCTTGCCAGGTCGCTCAATCCTTGAGATCTCCAAAATTCGCGGTAAGCCTTTCGTTGAATCGCTAGATCCGTGCTATCGATGTACGGAGTATCTCCCAATAAAAAGATCATGTGCGGATTCATCTTTTTAACAGGATTCCAGATCGACGAAGTCTCCAGATATTTAGCTTTTCCGCACGATCCAAAAACGAACCGAGTCATTCCCCCGTGTACAGGAGGGGTGCTGATCGTGAGATCTTTCCCATCTTCAAGAACAATCCCGTCCACAATAATTTGATAGTTGTAAAGGCTCTGAGGGCGAATCCCCTGAGAGAATACCAATTCGACCGTCAAATCAGAAAGCCCGGAAGAGGTTCGACTCGACCGACAGACCTCTACACCTTCTGAGTCGAGGAGGATACCCTCGATGACGCGATTCGGTTGATCCACCCGGCACCAAACACGAACCTCGTCGGTCGTGACCCTGCCAACAACTGGACCCGAAGTGAGAGCAGGCTCTTCGATCGAAGGTTGAGATGCCTGTAACAATGTGACCATGAATATCATCCACGCGAACATTTCGCCTCCTGACAAGTTTTCCAGACTCCAGCTCAATCGGTAGTACCCCCAAAGGCCTCATTGGAATATCCTCCGGAGAGGAAAGAGGATACACGTCCATGAATCGTGAAGATCCCGGAGGATTTTGGCTCCTTCTCGTTGCCCTGGCAGCCCTGATTCCTTCGATCTGGCTCGAAAGTAGCCTGACCGGAGGTGACGAACATCGTATCTCATTCAGGACGGCCCTGGAAACCGCCGACAGCGAAGACTGGACGATTCCCACATATAACGGAGAGCCCCGCCTCCGCAAGCCACCGCTCTACTACTGGGTTCTTGCAGCCACAACGGAGTGGTTCGGCGCAACACCATTTTCGCTAAGAATATGGGGTGTCCTCTGTGGAGCCCTGCTGGCAGTACTCGTCGCGCGGTGGGGCCAAAGAATCTGCGGAGCAGATCCACTACTCACCTTTCTGATCATGCTGTCAACGATAGGTCTCGCGACCGAGTCCCGGCGCGCCATGCTCGACATTCCCATGACATTATTCTTGCTGATCTCAATGAAGCAAATTTATGAATGGAAACAAACAGGACAACTCGCACCGATCATCAAAGGAGCTGCGTTTTTAGCCATCGCCTCTCTGATCAAACCCACAGCCCCGTATTTTGCGGCAACTGGCATAGCGACGCTTTTCCTCTTTCAGCGCCAAGAAGATGATCTTCGTCCCGGATTCATGCGAATGATTCAAGGGGCTCTTCTAGGAGTCGTCGTATTTCTTGCCATTTTTCTTCCCTGGTGGCTTCATGCGCTTTCCGAGCATCGCGAGTTACTCTTGTCACGCTTAGACGAACAAGTTGAACGCCGCGAATTTTCAGGGATAAAAACAGAATCTATCCCTTCTCTTTTAGGCGGCCTCTTTGGATTGATCGCGCCCTGGTCCATCGCAGCATTAGCAGCTTTATTCCACTTCATTAAAAGACCAGAGGAAGGTTTGCTACGCCCAGAGCGCTGGCTTGTCGTCTGGGTAATTCTGTCTGCCCTTCCATTTCTGTTCATGAAAACATTCGAGCGGTACCTGATACCCATCTTGCCTGCGATGGCTATTCTCGTTTCCAGTTATCTGGATTCGGTATCTACGAATAAACGACAAAGCCAACTTCTCATCTCTGCTTTCTTAATTTCGCTGCCCGCAATCGTGCTCGGATTTGTTGTCGGATGGTTCTTCACTCCCTGGATGGGAATCTTAACGGCACTGGTTCTTTTTTGGCTATGGAGAGTCGCTAGGCGGGCCGACGCGATCAACACGGCACTCACGATCACTATCGTCAACGCCATTCTTTTAGGACTCCTGCTCCCCGCACTAGGAATCGGCGCAAACCCGAACCTGCCCACAGACGTCACTTCGAAAACAATTCTTCAAGTCGGGTCCCAACATTTACCCCTGTTAGATTTGAGATTACAAAGCCCCGTACCTGTGATCAGTACCGCCTCAATCGGCAACTCTCTCCCGAGTGAAAAATGTTATCTGGTGATATCTCAAGCTGATCTAACCGACGTCATGGCCACACTGAAAACCACTCGAAGAGACGGAAAGGTCTACAGCACCTTTGGCGTATTACGTTCGAGGAAAACCTTCACGCGCTTCAGTCGACCGGGATCTACCAGAGAGGATTGGATTCAAGCGTTCGAAGATCGATCTCTGGATCAATTCAAGAGTCCATGTGTGTTGCTCGAGGTTGCTCCAAAAGGTTGAGCGAAGAGAAATCAGGATTCTTTTTTCCCAACGGAATTATTATGGCGAACCTTGCTGAAGACGTATTCCTCAATTTGATGCGTGTAACGATATAACCCAGGAACAACCAACAAAGTCATCGTCGTCGCCACTAATAGTCCGGCAACAAAGACGGTCGCAAATGGGCTCCAGCGGACATCGAAATTGGGTATGCCAATCGCCATGGGCAGCAATCCAGCTATTGTGGAGATCGTGGTCATCAGAATCGGTCTCATTCTCTCATGTCCCGCAAGTCGAAGAGCCTCTTCAATAGAAGCGCCTTCTGATTTCCGTCTTTGAATAAAGTCGACGAGAATAATCGCATCGTTAACAACGATGCCCGTCAATCCGACCAGTGATATGAAAGCCAACACTGTGATCCAGGATCTTTCTGGCCGCACCATTCCTTCAGGCAGAATGTCTCCCAAGAGGGCAAGAACCATCATGACAATGACAACGCCTGTAAAAGAAAACGCAACGTTCGACAAGATCACTAACGGATGAAACAGAGATCTAAACTGTGTCGAAAGCACAAGGTATATAATGAAGAGCGAAATCCAAAAGGCCAAAAACAAGCTTTCAAATGAACGCTGCGTCGATTCCGCTTCGCCTTCAAAACTGCATTTTGCTCCGGGGTTAGCACTGATGGTGGTGCCAAATTTATCTAGGAGAAGATTCTCAACAGTGCTGGAGTTCACGACGGCATCCGAGGACAAATTCGCTGTAATGTTGATCGACCGCTGATGTCTTCTGCGGCGCAAGATACCCGGTTCGTCCGTCTCTTCTATGCTTCCAATCTGACTGAACCGCACGACTCCGCCATCCTGCGAACGCGTCACAGGAAACTGCATCGCTTCTGCAGGCTCTACTTCGCCACCTGATTTGGCAATACGTACCTTTACTGGAATTTCATCATCTGTTCGCAGGTAGTCTCCGACATAAACACCCTCGTAGAGAGATGCTACGAAAAATCTTACTTGCTGAGGGTCGACTCCCATCCGAGACAGGGCTGCATCATCTGGAATGAAATTCAAACCTCTGGATTTTTGATCGAGATCGCTGGCAAGGTCGACAACACCTTCTAATTTTCCGCCGACCTTTGATTCCTCTTTGAGAAAATTATAGGCCTCATTCGCAAGTTCGGTAATCCTGTCAGCATCGGTACCATGAATACGTACCGTTACGGGCGCACCCAATGGGGGGCCATCCTTCTGGGCAGTCACCTCGATACGCACGCCTCTCTCAGCCCACTTAGGACTCAACTCTTCGCGTATCTTCTTGATGGCGTCATTAGGATTATCAAACGTCCGTTTTTCCCGAATGGGAAATTCTGCGAGAATCAGACCAAACTGATGTCCAAACTGAGGTCGATATGTTGTGTCTAGTTTCATTCCAGACAGTCCCACAGCGGCTTCTACAAATCCGGTTTTTCTTAAATCAACAGAGAGCTCTCTGACCACTACGTCGGTTTCTTTCAAACCTGTACCGGGCGCGGTATTCACTGCAATATTGAGGATTGAAGTATCCTCTGGGAAGAAAACCAGTTTCAGCAGTGGCCGCATCCCTAACCCGGGACCCACCATGCTTTGGACCACGATGCCGATCGAACCCAGGAACAACATGAACGCCAAAATGACGACCTTGCCTCCGTTTTTCAGATTCCACATAAAGACGCGATCGTAGAAACGAGACAGGGAGCCTGCCACACCTTCTCGGGCGAGATATGCATCAACGCCCGTCAGTTCAGTATTCGAGGGAACATCTTCAGGCCCAACAATGTGATCGAGATCGCGAACATGGACGGGAAGTATTACTAAGCATTCAAAAATGCTCACACCGAGTGCGGTGGCTACGCTGATAGGCAATATCGAGAAGAAGTCTCCCACTGTTCCTGTCATGAGCAACATAGGCAGGAATGCTGCCACTGTTGTCAGAGTTGCGGAAACAATCGGAACGAACACTTCGCTCACACCCTTGATCACCGCTTCTACCGGTTCTTCACCCAACTCTCTCTGACGCCGAATGTTTTCGAGGACAATGATGGCATCGTCAACCATGATTCCGACAGTCAGCACAAAACCGATAAGGCTCACCTCGTTAATGCTTTGGCCCATGATTTTGAAAGCGACCAAGGTACCGAGAAATGCAAAGGCGATACCGCCCACCGTGAGTACTGCCGATCGACACGTAAAGAACACAAACATTGAAAGCGACCCGAGCGCGACCAACTCCAGAGAAAGGCTTTTGCTCGATGCGATCACTACAACAGCGATGATTCCTAACAGTAAAACCATGCCGGATACTGCTCGTGATCGCTTACTGAGAAAGAAAAACAAAGCCGTGATCACAAGACACATCGCCAGCATCAGACTATCGTGCAACACTGACATGGAGTTGTGGATCTTGCGGGTCGAGTCAAGGATAGGATACATATCGAAGGGCAAGTCGCTGTTTTCTGCCCTGAATCGTTCCATCACCAGCAACACTTCATCTCGAATAGAAGACGCGCTGCTATCCCGATCCTTAAGAACACGACAGCCTATAGAATCTTCTCCGTCGAGGCTGTTGCCGACAGCCTCCCTAATGGGAAGAACCCCTGTTTTCCCAGCGACAACAAGATCAGCCACCTGGACCGGTGAGCCATTCCCGTCATTTCTAACGATGACCCCAAGAAGGCCTTCAGGGCTTCTCGGCCGGGTATCTATCCGGATCGATTTCTCTCCAAGGCCCGTCTCGATCTGACCGGCAGGAAGAAAACCGCCCTGTACATTGAGAGCACGAAGAACTTCTTGGAAACTGACCCCGTATCTTTCCAAACGGTCTGGATCGATCGCTACTTGAAATTGATCGAACTCTTCTCCTGCGAAATCAATTCGTTTAACACCATCGATATTTTCTAATTCGTCACGCAGTTCTTTGGCAAGAAGCGTCAATGCCCTTTTGTTTAAGTTGGAGTCCTTGCGATTGACAATCATCACTTGAACCACGGGAACCCACATATCTACATCCAGCTCCATAAAGAGTGGCTGTAGAGGCTTTCCGTTCACCTGGGGTAGTGTGTTCAGCGCAGATAAGACTCTGAGTCTAAACTCCCTATATTCACTCACGGTATCAGCGCCGTCATCGATCTTGACCAAGACTTCACTTCGGCCGGGCACAGATGTACTCGCGACATATTCCGCGGTCTCTAGGCCCCTGATCACATTTTCTATAGGTTTTGTAACCAGTCTCTCAACTTCATCCGCTGAAGCACCGGGATACCGGATAGCGACCTGAACTTGCCGAAAAGACATATTCGGAAATACCTCAACAGGCAAACTTGGAATCGCAACCAGCAATGCATAAGCGATCAGTCCAAAGAAAACGAGGTTGAGAGGTACCGTTGAGCGAATAGCCAGTTGGAAAAAGGATCGCATCGTTATGAACCTGCCGGAGCGACCAGCTCAACTCCCACAGGAAGTTGCCCTGGGAGAACGATCCAGCTCGAACCATCCTTACGGACGGGGATGACCGGATACACCTTCCCGGAGGTATCTTGCACGATCCACTGCTCCAAACGCTGTCGAAGAAAGTTCGTCGGTATTCTCACTCCGCCCTTCGCATCTTTGACCTCCAAAGAGATCCGCAACTCTAGGCCACCACCAGTCTCTTCGGGAAGTAAGGTGAACTCCTCAGCGGGAATCGCAATTGTCACACGTCTTCTATTGGTTTGAAGATCTGGAACAGAGTCCACCAATAAAGACTTCGGCTTTACTCGCTGTCCATCAAGAACCCGGGTGACCTTCATGGAGCCGTTCGACAGGGCTTGAATCTCATCCTCCGACATCGGAACGATGACTTTGAAATATGACCGATTCACTAAGGTCATAATCTTATTACCCATCGTCAATCCAGATCCTGGAACTACGTCTACTCTCTCCACATACCAACCAGCGGGATCCAGCAACGAGGATTGTTTAATCTTTTCATCTAAAACGTCTATTTCAGATTCGACGAGCTGCGCCGAAATGCGGGCATCCTCTACAGCTAACTTCAATTCCGCTGCAGCGACTCTTAATTCTTGTTCTTTCTGCACCCATTGATCGAGAAGACTCTTCGAAGCATCACCCTTCTCCTCGAGAACTCGAACTCTCTCCAATTCAATGCTTGCCAACTCGGCCGCAGAATTTGCACGTTCTTTTGACAACAGTGCTCGTTCTATTCCGTTCTGAGCCAACACCAATCGAAGTTCAAGAGTTTTCCTCTGAGCTCTTTCAATCGAAGCATTGACCACTACTGCCGGAACCCATTCACCTTCGATTCCAGGAATACGATCACCTTGGTAATAGTGAACTGACTCGACCTTGAAAAATCCCATTGCTCCAGAAATTAAAGTAAGAGATTCCCCGGGAAGCGAAAAAGCAGTGAACGATCTTTCAGAAACTGTCGGATGTTCAAAGGGCTTCCAAGTCTCAGAATCCCAAGTCTTGGAATCAAATGCGTGGGCCCCAAGCGGGAATTGAATGGCTATAAATAGAATAAATGGAAGATTCATCAGCACTCCAAGGGAACTATTAGTTAATGAATCTATGCTACACTATCACCCTGATAAATGTGATCGTTTGAAGAGCCTCTTCTCTAAACTATGAACGATTTCAAAGAAGAGGTCGGGCTGACTTCTCCTGAATCAAGAGCGGATCGTTGCCATGCCAAACTTTGACCCTGTTCGGCTAAGAATCATTGGCAGTCTTCTCGACTCTGTCGCCGAAGATATGGGGGTCGCTCTCGAGAGATCCGGGATTTCACCCAATATCAAAGAGAGGCTCGATCATTCCTGCGCCATATTTGATGGAACAGGGGAGCTGGTCGCTCAAGCCGCACACATCCCCGTGCACCTCGGGGCAATGCCCATGGCTGTCAAATGCGCACTCCAGCACCAACCCCTCAATGAGGGCGATGTTGTCTTGGTGAACGATCCTGCAATGGGGGGGACCCACCTCCCCGACATCACCGCCATTCAGGCCTTTCGCAAAAACCCCAACGATCAACAGCCTTTCGCATTTGTCGCCAATCGTGCTCACCACGCCGACGTCGGCGGAAAAATACCGGGCTCCATGGGCCTCACGACACGGCTCTCCGATGAAGGAGTCGTTATTCCCCCAACAACATGGATCCGAGGGGGGATCGTCGACGCAAAAACAGAAGAAGAACTCATTCGACACATGCGATTCAAAGAAGAGAGAAGAGGCGATCTGTGGGCTCAACGAGCGGCTCTTAATGTAGGAATCCATGGATTGCAAAGAATCTTAGACCGCGCAGGGGAGAAAGAATTATTTTCAGGATTTTCTGCGTTGCAGGATGCTTCAGAAAAACATGTCCAACACCTGCTGAGCAAAATCCCAGACGGAAAATATGAAGCTCTGGAGCAACTTGACGATGATGGTTTCTCCGACGCCCCCATCATGATTCGGCTCACACTGACCATCGACGGAACCTTCGCCTGTTTTGATTTCACAGGCACATCGGAAGCCTGCACGGGCCCTATGAATTGCAGCACCCCCGTCACGCATTCCGCGATTCAATATGTCCTTCGCTGTTTATCCAGAGACGAGATCCCCGCGAGCGGAGGGGTGTTACGACCGATCCGTATGGTTATACCCAAAGGCTCTCTTCTTGATCCGCCCGAAGAAAGTCCCGTCGCGGGGGGGAATGTAGAAACCTCTCAGCGACTTGTCGATGTCATCCTGTCCGCACTTCAACGCGCATTACCTCTTCAGATCCCCGCTCAATCGCAAGGCACCATGAACAACCTCGTCTTCTCCTGTGCACAAGGAACGCACTACGAGACGATCGGTGGCGGCTGTGGCGCAGGCCCTTCTCGGGCAGGAGCCAGTGGGCTTCAGGTGCACATGACAAACACACGCAACACTCCCATCGAAAGACTAGAGCACACCCTTCCTCTGAAAGTCACACACTACAGCCTTAGAAAAGACTCTGGAGGAGCAGGAGTAAACAAAGGTGGCGACGGCATCATTCGCGAAGTTGAATTTATGAAGCCCATGGAAATCTCTCTTTTGACTGAAAGAAGGCGAATATCTCCACTGGGAACAAATGGGGGAAGCCCAGGTCTATCAGGAGTGAATCTGAAAATCTCAGGTGAAAAACAAGAAACCCTTCCCGGTAAATGGCAAGGCTCCTTCCTCGAAGGAGAAAAACTAAGAATTGAAACTCCAGGAGGCGGAGGCTGGGGTGAAAGAAATAATTTAGACTCCTAGGGGTAACTTTTTGCACTTACACTGAATATGACACTACCGTCACACTTCAACCTCTGGAGAAACACAGATGGCCACCGCGATAGAACTCAAAAATGTCATTAAGCGATTCGGTGAATTTAATGCCGTCGATGACGTCTCCTTCTCTGTGAAGGAAGGCGCTATCTGTGGATTCCTCGGCCCCAATGGCGCCGGAAAAACCACATCCATCCGCATGATTCTCGATATCCTTCGGCCCACATCTGGGAGCATTTCGATACTCGGGGAAAAAAATGCTTCTCTGGTCAGAGACCGCATTGGTTATCTTCCCGAGGAAAAAGGCCTCTACAAAAAAATGACCGCGGCAGGAATCATCGCTTACTTCGCAACGCTGAAGGGTATGCCAAAGAAGGAAGCTCGAAGCATCGCCAGAGAGTTGCTACAAAAGTACGGCCTAGGGTCCTTCATGGATCATAAATGTGAAGCACTTTCAAAAGGCATGGGGCAAAAAGTGCAAGTCTTGGCTTCGATAGCACACAGCCCCGATCTCGTGATTCTAGATGAGCCCTTCAGTGGCTTAGACCCGGTTAATCAAGAAGTGATGGAAGAAGTGATTCGAGACTTGAAAAGCCAAGGAAAAACTGTGCTTTTCTCGACTCATGTCATGTCACATGCAGAAAGAATCTGCGAAGACATCGTCGTCATTGCCGCTGGAAAACTCGCCTTTAATGGCACCGTGCAGCAAGCGAAAGCGATTCTGCCAAGACGTGTTCGAGTGGGGGGCGAATCCATAGAAGAGGTGATCCCGTCTCTCGACGGTATCGTTTCCTGTACGCCCCTGCAAGACGGCCGCGAAGGCGTTCTCGAGCTCATCGTCGAAGAGACGACCGATTCCCGCAACTTGCTCAAATCCTTTTTCGACGCTGGAATCGCCCTCGACATCTTCGAAGTCGTCAAACCCGACCTTCATGAAATCTTTGTCCACCTCGTTGGAGAAGATGCCAGAGAGGCAGCCCACCGATGATCCGTATTTATCGTGTCGCGCTCAGAGAGTACATGGAAAACGCCAAAACCAAAGGGTTCTGGATCGGTATACTTTTATTCCCCTTGATGATCTGGCTAATGCTGGAGGTCCCTCGTTTTCTCGAAGAAAAGGGAATCCCCACTCGTCACGTCATCATCGTGGCGAAAGATGACGCCGCCGGAGATATCTCCCGACAAAGACTGACCCTGCTCAATCGACAGAAGTCACTCTCATCACTACAACAGCACCTCGCGAAAGAAACAGCGGATCAACGCGCCGAGATGCTTGAAAATACTGAGTTCGACGCAGCAGAGCTCCTCGAAAAATTGGAAGAAGGGCTCAGCCAGATTTCCCCTGACGCAGGCGCCATCAATCCGTTTAACCCGGAGCAATTGGTGGAAATAGGGGACTTGGTTCCCGATGAACTGCTGCTGAATGACTTTCGCTGGAAAGCGCTAAAGAATCTTCTCCTATCGCAACTCCCTGAAGGATCTGCAGCGTTTGTTGAGCCGGAGCTCCGATTCAAAGAGGTCTCTCTCCCAGGTGACCTCACCAGTGAGAGTACTAACGAAGAGATCGAAAACGCCCTACGGCCTTACCTTAGAAGCGAAAAACTATTCCCAAGCAACGATGAAAACGTGGACCTATTCGCCCTCGTCATCATTCCAGAAAATGTCTTCGATGGAGAAAGCCAAATTCGGTTCTGGTCTACAAATCTAGCAGACACCGATTTACTAGACGCCATCACAAACTCATTGTCGGAACACGCTAGAAATCTCGAATACGAAAAGCGAGAAATCTCAACAGCAGATGTCACTGAAATCGCAGCACTCCGTATTCGTTCCAACAACTTCAATCCCAACAAAGAAGCCGGGGAAGAAAAAGTAGGCATTCGCGACAAAATTCGTCAATACGCACCGATAGGATTTGTCTACCTGCTTTGGATCGCCATCTTCTCTGTCGCGCAAATGTTGCTCAACAACACCATCGAAGAGAAATCGAACAGAATCATTGAGGTGCTTCTTTCTTCAGTAACAACTAACGAGCTTCTCCTTGGAAAAGTGTTCGGGGTCGCAGCTGTAGGCGTCACGATGCAACTGGCCTGGATCGGATCAATGATCACCATTCTCCGGCTTAAAGCGGGTCCTGGCGCAGAATGGGTCGTCGACTTGATGGCCGCAGTCATCTCTCCTGAGCTTCTCATAGGATTCATATTTTACTTCGTCACAGGGTATCTATTTTACGCCTTCTTATTTGCCGGTATCGGAAGCGTCTGCAATACCATCAAGGACGCTCAAAACTTCATGGGCCCGATCATGCTCATCTTGATGGTTCCATTAGGCACCATGATGTTTATTCCCAATGATCCTAACGGAACCATCGCTACAGCCATGTCATGGATTCCGCCCTGGTCGCCGTTCATCATGATGAATCGAATGGCCGCAAACCCTCCCATGTCAGACATAGTGGGGACAGGCGTCATGATGATAGTTTCAGTAATTATGGTCTTCTGGATTTCTTCTAGAGTCTTCAGGGTCGGAGTTCTTCGCACAGGACAACCGCCCAAGATTTTAGAACTTCTGGGTTGGCTACGGTCGAGTAACTCTTGAGCACCAAAAAATCTCCAGTGCGGTTTTTTTGGAATGCTCTCGGCTTTATAGCTCTTGGATTAGGCGTTGCCGGGATTCCGCTACCTGTTCTGCCAACAACACCATTCGTGTTGTTGGCGGCTTACTTTTTTGCGAAGGGATCTCCCCGGTATCACCATTGGCTGCGAACTCATAAGTTCTTTGGGCCACTGGTCACAAACTGGGAGCTGCACGGATCGATCCCACTTCAGGCAAAACTTTTTGCCTCGATCATGATCGCGGTCGCTATCTCTTTTCCCTTATGGATCAACAGGGAAAGCGTCCCCGTCGAAGCCCGCTGGGCGACTGCGATACTTGCAGGAATTGGCTGGGTCTTCGTGATCACGAGGCCTTCCGGCCCGAAATCAAAAACGAAAGAAACCTCTTCTTAAAATGAGAAGTGCTACAGAAGACTTACTCTTCTGAGTCGTCGTCATCAATTCCGAGATAGAGACTGCCGCTCTTCGTTGAAAGATAAGGCTCTAAAGGAATCTCTTCCTGCTTAATAAAGCCTTTTTCTGGCAGTGATCCATCGCGAACCATTTCGACGACAGCGGCGACCGAACAGGCAGTCGTCCAGCTGATAGCACGCCACTCTGTACCGTTAACGTCGATCGGGCGATACTCACCGACGAACTCTTCGCGCTGAAGACTTCCGGACTGATGTCCCTCTACGGCAGCATGGACATAAACAACATCATCTTGCACGGGAGGGCATGCCTCTGTCAGGATTTTTGCTGCTTCCTCGCGATTACGGTTCATTCCCAACTCATGAAGGAAGAAACGCATCCGATCACAATGTCCGGGATAACGCATTGTTTTGTAGTTGAGTGTTTCCAGTTTTCCATCCCATGTCTCGCACATGGTTCCAAGCCCACCAGATGTGGTGAAGGCTTCGAGTCGAAGACCGTTGATATGAATCGTCTCGACAGCTTCTAAAGATGGGACTAATGATCTTTGGCCCATACTGATCACTTCGCACTCATTCAGGTATTCGTTAATCACGCCGGCGGAAGACCACGTGAATGAGTAGCCCATGCTTCCACGGGGATGCTCTGGAAGAGCTCCCACGCGAAGTTCGATGGATCGAACATCATCGAACTGACGGGCAAGATCTGCTCCAACAATTCCGATGAAACCAGGCGCCAATCCACACTGGGGAGCCAGCACTGATTTGGCTTCTCCGGCCATCTCCTGAATTGCATTGGTAGTGGGGACATCTTCTGTCAGATCAAAGTAGTGCACACCTTGACGGACTGCGGCCTCGGCTACAGGCAAGTTAAACTGGTACGGAAGGCAAGAGACCACGCCCTGACACCCCTCAAGGGCAACAGCCAGAGCCGCCGAATCAGTAACGTTCAACACCTCTGAAGGGAACGAAAGGCCCTCAACAGGACGTGCATCTCGACCGATGACTTCAAAGCCCGCTCTTTGTAAGAGGGTTCCGACGAGACTACCTACTTTGCCCAGTCCAACGACGAGCACTTTATCGATTTGAGATGCCATGAGTGTTTTCCTTCCGCTCATTCTCGTACCCAGAGATTCGAGCCTATCCTATCCCTGCACCCCGATCTGACAAGCAGACCGAAAGAAAGGCCCGATCCTCAGGGAGAAATCAGGCCCCAAACACTCTTAAATCGCAATTATGAGCAATATTTGTAGAGAATCCCTCGAGGGCTCTTTAGGCAAACCACTCGTAAAATGGGATGTACTTCCCCATCAGCCAGCCCACCACGCCACCGAGGCCCGCTCCCGCCACAGAGAGTAGGAGTGATTCGAAATCGGAGATGAGTATTGCTCCAATGATCGCACCCACAACACAACAAAAAATCTTCCACAATAAATTGAGCATTTTTCGCTCCTTCGATCGATAAGTATCACTCTGCTAGATTGAGCAGCACCTGTTCTGTTTCATCAACGACAAAATCGATCTCAAGAAAAACCCGTGATGGACCTGCACGCTTTCACAGTTATTCAACAAACTTCATCTCCAGCAAAACAGCACTATGGTCCGATGGGAATACTCGATCCCGGACAGCGATCAGGTCATCTTCCCACACCTCTGGGTAAACAATCGTCGATACGGGTTCGAGCTTCCACGAAGGACTGTTCTCGTGCAGATACAATCGATCGATCCTGTCAAAGCCCTGCTCTTTTTCTTTTGTCCCGCGAAACATCGGCGACCAAGTGATCCCCGG
>JAACCY010000087.1 GCA_009937185.1 Planctomycetia bacterium | reverse complement strand
CAAGGTGCACCCACTCCGAAGCCTGAATCTTATCACCAGTGGGATTCAACCGGGGCTTACCTGCTCGCCTACTGCATGCCTCTGAAGAAAACCTACCTCACTGGACGTCGTAAAAGTCCAGCTCCCCAGATCGATCGATCGACCGCCGAAAGCCTCGTCAAAGACGGACAAGGATGGACCAACAAAGACCGCAATAGTTTTTATCAAGCGATGGATACTACGACCTTAATCCAGCGACTGAAAAGTTGGTCGCCCGTCGTCAGAGAGCGAGCCGCGATGGAACTCGGTCGCAGAAACGAACCTGCGATCGTCCCAAGCCTCATTCAGTTACTCTCATCTAGAGATCTAGACGGCCAGATCGGTGCGTGCCAGGCCCTTAAATTTCAACGGGGACGAGCGGAGCCCGCGATCGCCGCCTTACGGAAAGCATTTCGCTCTTCTGATCTTTGGTTGCGAGGGATGTCAGCAGAAGCCCTCGCCGCTATTGGCGAACCCGCGCGGAAAGTCGTCCCTGAATTACTTTCGCGCCTCTCTCTCAAAGCTTCTTCTAAAGATCCGCGCAACATGGAGCAGCGTTATTTAACGATAGCTCTTTTCAGTCAGCGGAACGGATTGATCGGTAAATCCTTGGAGTCGGTAGATTCAAAGATGCTGGTCAAAGCAGTGCGCGCCAGCCTGCTCAATCAAGATGGTCGTGCCCGCGGCGCGATCGCTACCGTCTACAAGAACCTCTCCTTTAAGCAGTTAAAACCTCTGCTCCCCGCGATCCTCGAAGCCATCACTGTGCGGGCTCCTAGTGGCATCATGTTTGCTCATGAAATCCGAATGGCCGGCCTGGAGTTGTTTGCCACTCATAGAATCTCTGAAGGCATCGAGTTGTTGGCGGACTACGCACTCGACATGAAGCCTCACGCCAGTGAGCATCGCATTATCAAGGTGATGGAGATGCTGGAAAAGTATGGCGCTCATGCCCAACGGGTCATTCCTCAACTGGAAGAACACGCCCAGTTTTTCGATGAGGGCCAACCCGACTTTCCGCTCACCTTGAGCCAAGGAAAAGCCCGGGTCGTTCGTGAAAGCATCGGTCGAATTCAAGCCTCCACGGCGCGTCCAAAATTGATGTCTCTCAAAAAAATACGGTAGTCACCTCCCTATCTTTTCGCCTATCCCACAGAACTCGTTGACCCTTAGTGATAAATGATTATCATTTCTTATATCAGTTCTAATTCTTCCGATAAAACCCTTCTGTAGAGGCTTTGGCATGATTGAGACCCAGGAAGTCAGTAAATCATACGGGACCAGCCAGGCCCTCCGTGCGCTCACCCTGACCGTGAATCCGGGAGAGGTTTTGGGTCTATTGGGCCCCAATGGCGCTGGCAAAACTACGACGATTCACCGGCGTGTAGGCTTTTTAAAGCCGGATTCGAGGTCGGCGATGATCGAAGGGATCGATATCGTCAAGAATCCTGACGGTGCCCGTAGCCGCCTGAGATACGTTCCAAAAAACGCAGCTCTGGTGGGGCTGAAGTTCCAAAAAGATGCTCTGACGAAGAAAATAGTCGCCTCTGGGCTCGCCCCTGAAGCGATCAACCGACGCGTCGCCACCTCAATAAATGCCAAAGCACTCGTGCTCGATGAGCCAACTTCGGGATTGGATCCCCATGCCAGTCACGAACTGTCGATGCTGGTTCGCAAGGTCGCCGATGAGGGTACTACAGGACTGATGAAGTCCTCGATCTCTTCTGAGCAAAGGAATCCTGCGACCGGTTGGCTTTCTCGAACAAGGAAGATTAGGGAAAGAAATACGAGAGTCGTTTAAATAACCGTACTTTCCGTTTGAATAACTGAATAGGAATTGAATATCGTAAACAGGATGAGCAGATCCAGCAAAAAACACGAACTGGTCCTTCAGACCCTCACCGCTTCTTCGGGCCCCATGTCTGCCAATGAGATTTGGGAACGATTGAGATCTATCAACGATCGCCAGAACATCGGTATCGCGACTGTTTACCGATCCCTTAGCCGCGGAGTAGAAGAAGGACAACTGATTTCGGTTGAACTCGAATCGGGGTCGATCCGATACGAGATGGCAAACCTCGATCACCATCACCATTTCCTCTGTTCCGACTGTAGCCGTGCCTTTGATGTCGAAGGTTGTGTCCGCAATCTGGAAAAGCTTCTGCCCTCTGGCTTTGAAATGACGAAACATGAGATCCTGCTCTATGGCAGGTGTGCTGAATGTCGAGTGGCATAATGGAAAACCTGAACCTCACTGAGTCTACAAATTCTTCAGATACAGAAGAGCGTTGGGACAAAATCGGCGGCTGGGCTTCATCCGCCTGTGCTGTCCATTGCCTGATTTCACCTCTCCTCTTTCTTTCTATTCCCGCATTCGCAGAGATTTGGGCGCACCCCGCATCTCATGCCTTGATGGCCATCGGCGTTGTTCCATTGGCGCTCACTGTTGTGATCTTCGGATACCAAAAACACCGCCGCAAATGGGTGCTTTTTTCTGCCCTCGTTGGAATCTTGTTTATTCTTTTTGGCAGCGCCCTGCCGTATATCCCGGAAACCGCAGAAGCAAACGACTCCGACCCACTTGATGCGGTGGCTGCCAACGAACCGTGTGAATGCTGCCCCTCCATCCTGACCGATACAGACGGTGCCACGAAACTGCACTGGCCCCCAGCAGGGGTCGCCACTGTTGCCGGAAGTGGCTTTCTCATCGCGGCTCACTGGGGGAATCGACGTTGTAGCAAACGCTGTTGCAGAAATAAGACCGGAACCTGCCAGAACAACCGTGAATAAAAAGCACTCACTGGCGGATAGATCCACGTTTCCCGAAGTAGAGCCAATCGGTCTGGACCTGGTCGATCAGTTCATTCTCGTGTCGTACCGGTTCCACTTGGACCTCATCGAAAACCTGATTCATCGCGGCCGTCAGAGAATCACTCTCTTCGTAAGACCAGACCCCTAGAACCCCGCCCACTTGCAGATGTTGGCTAGCACTTCGAAGAGCCGCTTCGCTGTAGAAGCTCGCATCAACCGTACCTAATCGATCATCCGGAGAATGATCGATGTCGATAAGAATCACGTCATGTCGAGTGGCTGGGGGGCCGGCTAGGCGCTGATAGGCATCGCCCTCGCCCGCTGCGAATCGATCGTCTTTATTGAGCTCCCCTGACAAGGGGACGAGGCCGTCCTGCAACCAATCGATCACCTGAGGCAACATTTCTACCACTTCGAGTGACTGAACTTGCCCCGTATCTAGTGCCGCCTTCGCGGTGTAACCAAGCCCTAGTCCGCCGACCATCACATCGAGATCAGTGCCGCCGTGCATCTCGATTCCAATTCGTGACAGAGCTCTCTCAGAATCCGTGTGGTAGCTCGACATCAAGAACTCGTGATTCAGGGTGATCTCAGTGACAAAAGTGCCGGGTCGAGAGAGGAGTTCCCGCTTACGTAAGCACAAAACCCCGAGAGGAGTCTCTTCATAGGCAAGAATTTGTATTGAAGAGGACATCGACCCCCTTGAGGCAAGAAGAAATCTACACTCCCCGTGGGGGGGCCCGCATCGTCGACAATCCCATTCTTTCATCTGCCGGCTCGGTATATCGATACAAGCCGCACTGCTGCGCACGCACCAACCAACCGCAGGCATAAAAAGCAGCTCGTTAAACCCAACACAACTCAGAAAATATGACTGGCGGAGAGGGAGGGATTCGAACCCTCGGTACCGCGAACGGTACGCCGGCTTAGCAAGCCGGTGCAATCGACCACTCTGCCACCTCTCCGCACACTATCAGATCGGGATCAACAGAAACGGGCCTTCAAGGCCAGGCGACAAAAATGTCGCCCTTCATCACTGCTAACTGACAAGAAGCGTATTCTTTCATGACAGAGAGAGTATGTTAGCCACCCTAGCTGATCCTGACAAGCGAACCCGATATCAGAACGACCCCTTGCATCAGGGCAGAGATTCTCGTTACTCTCCACCATCTCTCCGGGAACGTTATGTAAAATCAACACGCGAGGTAACCATGAGCACTTCCGCCGCAGACAGATCGCACGAGGAACAGTTCCTCACGGTTCTGAGGCGGGAAATCCCCCAAAGTGAACGATCTATCTGGCTCGATGGTGTCGAATTCCACATCTCAGAAGATACCGTTCAAATCACAGCTCCCAGCAAACCTCAAATTCAAGTGATTGAAACGCGTTGGTCTGAAATCGTCCGTAAAGCGGCTATTGAAATCCACCCCGATTGTCAGGGGCGAGTTCAATATCACTTTCTGGAAAGTCGCAGCTCTAAATCAAGGGTCGCTGACACTGAAACCTATCCCGAATCGGGACAACCCGCGCAACCTGAGAAACTTCGCCCTGGATTAACCTTTGATCACTTTATCACGGGACCATCCAACCAACTGGCCCATGCCGCGGCTATTGCGTGTGCGGAAAATCCAGGCAACGCCTACAATCCATTTTTCATACATGGGTCCGTAGGGCTTGGCAAAACCCACCTCTTACAAGCCATCGCTCATCGCCTTGCTGAGCGTGGCCTAAAAAAAGTGGTCGTGATCTCATGCGCCTCTTTCACAAATGAGTTCATCTCTGCTCTTTCAACACAAAAGATTGACCGCTTCCGAGAGCACTACCGCAGCGCCGATGCCTTATTGATCGACGACATTCAATTCCTCTGCGACAAAGAGCGAACCCAAGAAGAATTCTTTCATACTTTCAACGACATCTACAATCGAGAGCAGCAGATCGTACTCACCTCAGACGCCCCGCCTATGGCGATTGAAGGCCTTTCAGAGCGCTTAGTGTCTCGTTTTCGGCTCGGCCTTGTCGTTCAACTAGAAGCACCTGACCTAGAGACCCGGATGGCCATCGTTCAGCGAAAAATGGTGAGCAGAAACCTCGAACTTCCCCAAGAAGTCGTGGAGCAAATAGCCGTGCCCATCATCGATAACGTCCGCGAACTTGAAGGCGCTGTCTTGAGAATAGAAAGCATGATTCGACATGAAGGTGTCTCAGCGAGCCCTGATCATGTGAGCTCTGCGCTAGATGAACTATTCGGGACTGAAACTCGGCGAATGGATCTCACAACCATTGAAAAGACGGTGTGTGAATACTATTCCGTGACGCCCGAGCAACTCAGCTCCTCGCGAAGAACTCGGTCGATCGTATTGCCACGCCAGGTCTGCATGTTCCTTGGCCGCATTTGGACCGACTGCTCGTTGGGGGAAATCGGCCAACACTTCGGCGGCAGAGACCACACCACGGTCATGCACTCTATCGATAAGATCAGGACGAACGTCAGTGAAAACACTACGCTTCGAAGAGATATAGAATCCCTCGAAGCGGCTCTTCGCCAAATATAAATTTACATCTTTCCTCTGCGAGACAGCGAATACCGTCGTGACACATCGACCGCTATCCCGACCGATCCAATAGACCCTCTCTATGTGTGGCAAGAAACATCGCCTGAAGCGCGACTTGTTTTTTTCTTCCTAAGATCACAGAATGAGTATCTTCTTATGGGTATCTTTTTGAGTCCTCACTGAAACACTCACGTAAGCACGCTTCGCTTTGATATCTCCTTAAGACGATACGACAAAGACCCCATCGGCCCCGAAGACAGATGGTGGAAAACGTGAACGTAAGATCAGGAACGTCTGACCATCTCTAGGGGAGGAAACATTCGCTATGAGACCCTGGTCAAAGAGCGGTGGGGATATCTCTAGGGACACCACCAGAAGCCGCACCAACTCCCTTCAAGTTATCCACAGCCGCCGGCGATTCCATCAGCACATAAAGGATATAAAATAAAAGACTTACAGAAACGCAGCGAACTTTATCCACACTTAAAGGGCCTTAGATGAGCAAGACTGAGAATTTTTCAATTATTATTACAATTCATCCTTCTCCAGGAGGCCTATTTATTGTTCAAAAATCGATTTGTAAGTCACTGATTTTAAAGCACTTATGTCATCGATTTTATTCATACATCTCGTTGCTCCTATGGATGGAGTCACCTAGAATAAGGCATGTCCACGAGGAGGGGCATAGACTGGGCTGAAACGGGTGTGTGTTTATTCTTCGACCGTGATCACGTACAGCCCCCCCTTCTTGGCTCCCAGAGCTGTTTCCTTTCTTCAGAATGGGATTCTTTGGAGCTGAAACCGTAAAGTAAACACGACGACGTGAGAAAGAGGCGAAATGAAGTTTCAATGTCATACCCGTGATTTCCTAGAAGCGATGGGTTTAGTCGCTGGGGTTGTTCCTGCAAACCCTACGAGACCTGTATTGCAGTCTGCATTACTCAAGGCGGATCAAAACGGTTTACAGGTGATTGGTACCGATCTTGAGGTTGGGCTTCAAGCTCAAGTGGATGAAGTGATGGTTGAGAAAGAAGGAAGCTGCCTGATCCCGTGTGGTCGGTTGGTTAAAATTCTTCGGGAACTTCAAGGCGCTGATCTTTGTGTCGAACTCGATGCGAGTGGTCAGGTTTGTATTTCTTCAGGAAGTGCAAATTTTAAAGTGCCGTCAGGTTCAGTCGATGAATTTCCTGCTGTTCAATTTTCAACTGAAGCACCTTCTATCCAGGTGAACAGGGAAGATCTGATTCGGAACTTTCAAAGAGTCAGTGTTGCTTCTGCAAGAGACGCGACTCGATTTAATATGCATAGTGTCCTTCTTGATTGCCACGAGGGTGAAATCAGAATCGTGGGGACCGATGGTAAACGCATGGCGATGAGCGTGATGCCTTCTGAAGCTGGAACAAGTTCTGGTGCGCCTCAAGGTCAGTTCATTATCCCACTGAAGGCTGTTGACTTGCTTACGAGAATTTTAACCTCCGAAACAGAAGAGAATGTGGTCTTTCGTTTAGATCAAAACGAAGCCACGTATATCTCTGAGTTCGTCTCTTTAAGCTGCCGCTTAGTTGAAGGAAAGTTCCCGGAATACGAACGAGCTGTTCCGCAAGAACTTGAATCTGTTTATCGCATCAATAGCGATGAGTTCCTTGTGGCCTTAAAGCAGTGCTCTCTCATGACAACTAAAGAAACTAATACAGTTCGCTTCTCCTTTAATGACCAGGAAGCGACCCTTTCAAGTTCTGCGAGTAATGTCGGGGAATCGAAAGTGAAGTTTCCTGTTGAGAAAATCTCAGGAGCTGAAGGTGAGTTCGTTGTTGTCTTTAACCCCGTCTACTTGATAGACCTCCTCCGGGTGGTCGACTCTAGTCAGGTGGAGTGTTCATTTAAAGACAGTAAAACTGCCGGGCTGTTTAGTATCCCTGACTACCCACTGGCTTATCGTCATATCGTTATGCCTCTCGTGATTACAGAGATGCAGAACGCTTGACCCGTAAACCTGAAGCCAGGGTTCGTTACCTCGAACTAGAACAAGAAGAGCGCCGTCTAGAAAGGGAGCGAACGAGTCTTCGCCCTCTCTCTGAGACAGTGAAAAAATTACTCAAGAAATACGCCCCGAGTCATTCAAGTGACGCAGTAGATGGAATACAGGGCGTGAGGAAACTATGGCGACAAGTGGTCGGGGTAGAGATATCTCAACACACATTGCCGGTACGTTGGAAAGAAGGGGTTTTGACAGTCAATGTTGACTCCAACCCCTTAGCCACTGAATTAAAATCTTTCGGAGAGCGAGCCATTATTGAGAACCTGCGAGAACAGGGACTTGATAATGTTCACACCATTCACTTCCGGAACGGATCGAGCGACCTGAACTCCTAATTCAGGAGCTCTCCTTAGGAAAGGGACACGAGAGTTGAGTGAAGAGAAAAAAGAAAACTACTCCGGATCGAATATTAAAGTTCTTGAAGGCGTAGACGCGGTCCGAAAAAGACCAGGAATGTACATTGGTAGCACTGGCCCAGCAGGCCTTCACCACCTTGTTTATGAAGTGGTCGATAACTGCATCGATGAAGCGATGGCGGGGCATGCCACACGCATCGATGTAATAATCCACGAAGATGGATCTCTAAGCGTCGAGGATGATGGGCGGGGTATCCCTGTCGATTTCCACGAAGACCAGGGGATGTCTTCCCTTGAGGTCGTTATGACGAAACTCCACGCAGGAGGTAAGTTCGATAACGATACCTACAAGGTTTCAGGTGGACTCCATGGCGTGGGTGTTTCAGTGGTGAACGCTCTATCGACAGAACTGATCGCCGAAGTTCGTCGCGCTGGATCTTTTTGGAAACAAACGTTCGCGCGGGGAGTTCCAAGCAGTGACCTAGTGAAGCTCGGAAAAGCGGAAGACACCGGCACAAAGATTACCTTTACAGCAGATCCGGAAATCTTTGAAACAGTTGTTTATGACCGCGATGTCTTAGCGAAGAGGTTGAAGGAGCTTTCCTACCTTAATGCGGGTATTCGGATTCACTTCACAGACGAGAGACGTGACGACGAGAAAAGAGCCGAAGAGTATTTCTTCCCCGACGGCCTTGAGGCGTTTATCCGTGAAATTAATGCGAAGCGATCAGCGATCTATGATGAAGTGATTCGGTTTGAAACCCAGATCGATGACGTTGTTGTTGATGTCGCGATGCAGCATAACGATGGTTACTCCCAAGAGCAGATCTTTACATTCGCCAACAACATCAATACGCATCACGGAGGAACTCACCTCAGTGGATTTCGTAGCGCATTGACAAGAACGCTGAATAAATTCTCGCGCGATATGAAGATGTTGAAAAACGACAGCACTCCTGATGGAAAAGATTATCAGGAGGGGTTGGCGGCCGTGGTGAGTGTGAAGCTCCCCGATCCGCAGTTCGAGGGTCAAACAAAAGAGAAACTTGGAAACACAGAGATCGAGGGCATTGTTCAGTCTCTTGTGAATGAGGCTTTGGGGCACTGGATCGATATGAACCCAGCAGTGGGTAAAAAGATCGTTAATAAAGCGCTCGACGCGGCGCGTGCCCGAGATGCGGCTCGTAAAGCGCGGGACTTAACCCGCAGGAAGGGCTTGCTCAGTAGCGGAAGTCTTCCTGGAAAACTGCATGATTGCCGAAGTCGAAACAAAGACGAAACGGAACTATTCATCGTTGAGGGAGACTCTGCAGGCGGGTCCGCCAAAGGCGGACGGGATTCAATGATCCAAGCCATTCTTCCCATCAAGGGTAAGATTCTCAACACAGAGAAAGCTCGCGTAGATAAAGCTCTTCAGCATGAAGAGATCCAGGCGATCATCACTGCTGTGGGTGCGGGTTTTGGAGATGAATTCGATCTGGAGAAAATTAGATATTCGCGCATCATCATCATGACTGACGCGGACGTTGATGGTTCTCACATTCGCACATTGTTGCTCACGTTTTTCTACCGACACCTCAATGAGATTGTTAAGAATGGGTACATCTATGTAGCGCAGCCACCTCTATACAGAGTGAAGTGGAAGTCGCGCGATGAATATATTGTTACCGAAGAAGGCCTCGAAGAGATTTTGATCGACCTGGCCTGTGAGCACGGAACAATTCGCCTCGGAGGTTCAGGGGAGAAGAAAGAATTGACGGGCGAAGAGATTCGCGAGGCTATTTTAGGGATCCAAAAACTCTCTAAGTTTAATGAGAGATATCACAGTCGTGGCTTCTCTCTCCATCATTGGCTTCTTAACTCATGGGGTACCGAAGGAAAAGTTCCTTCCAACGTTCTTGTTGGAGGGGGTTCCCAAAAATCAATGAACTCCTTAGAAGAGCTTACCGCCGCTGTTGAGGGTGAGGGTGAGGGGTTCCGGGGTGTTGAACTGACTAAGGCAGAAGAAGTTTCAGAGCTGATCCAGTCACTTGTGACCCTCGGTTTTGAGGCCGCCACGTTGCTCCCTGAGATGGAATTGGATCGCTTCGGGGTTCCAACTTTCGATTTCTCCAGAGAGGGATTTGAGCACCTGAAACCCTATCGTTTTGGAGTGGATTCAGTGGAAGAAGGATCTTCTACAGCTGCCGAAATGATCGACGAGTTGTTCCTTCTTATGAAGAGCAAGGTAGCCCTGACGAGATTTAAGGGTCTGGGCGAGATGAACCCGGATCAGCTATGGGAAACAACCATGGATCCTTCGCGAAGAACTCTCTTTGAGGTCACTATCGATGATAGCCAAGCCACAGATGATCTTTTCGTGAAGTTGATGGGAACCGAAGTGGCTCCCCGTAGGGAGTATATCGAGAAGCATGCCCTAGAGGCCCGCGAACTCGATATCTAGAAATAGAGGCAGGAAGCCGATGGCGCGTATTTGTATCGATCAGCTTTACGACTGGAAAAAACAGGGACACCGCTGGGTGTGCCTGACCGCATACGATGCGCCCACTGCACGCGTTTTAGAATCAGCTTCAGTTCCTGTGATCCTTGTGGGTGACTCCCTTGGAAATGTGATCCTGGGTCATGACAGTACCGTGCCCGTCACCATGGATGACATGGTGCATCATTCAGCGGCGGTGCGCCGTGGAGCAGAGAACACTTTTGTGGTCTGCGATATGCCGTTTCTTGCGGCTCAAATCAGTGACGAGGAAGCGATTCGTAATGCGGGCCGCTTGATTCAAGAAGGAATGGCGGATGCCGTCAAAATAGAGGGTGGCGGAGCTCGAGTTGGAACAATTCGACGCATCGTTGACGCTGGGATACCCACGATGGGGCACCTCGGTCTCCCCCCTCAAAACGCAACTCAACTGGGGGGGTATAAGGTTCAAGGGAACACCCCTGCTTCGGCAACTCAGATTT
>JAACCY010000086.1 GCA_009937185.1 Planctomycetia bacterium | reverse complement strand
GTCATCGAGGTAAAGGATCGAACTGCGACCGCTTCAAGCCGCTCTCGACAGAGATCACAAAAGAAGGCTGGAGCAACTGCGGGAACAAAAAAGCCGAATGATAAAGCTGTTTCACGTGGAGAAGAGTCCTCTGAGAAGGCGCCTCGTACTTCCCGGTCAAGTTCTGCAACTTTGACTTCCAAGATTGCGGATGTTTCGCTTTTCATTCTTCTCTTTGTTCTCGTTGCTTTAGTGGTGAAGGAATATTCGGGTGGGCCAAAAAAAGTAGTCATCAACGCTCCTTCTCCAGGAGTGGAGACAGGTGTTACTAATGAAGAGGAGGCCTTACCGCGACCTCTCGATGACGGCGAAGTTTCACTCAAATTACTGGAGCAGGAGATGGCCGATGGCGAGCTCACCTGGGATGCCATTGAGTCATTAAGATCGATTTCGCAGCTCGAACCCGATAGTAGGGTTGCGGAAACTTGCTTAGACCTCGCAAACGCTTTGGAGGGAGTCCGAAAGGCGACTCTCGAAGAACGTACTCTAGTACTTGAAGAAGTTTTGACGCCGATGATTCTTGAGCAAAGACTTGGTGAAGCTGCAGTTGTTTCTCGATTCTTATCGAGGGTGGATTCTACATCTGCAAGCCAGAAGTATTGGGTGAGCAGGTCTGACCAAATAGGAATCTTGGCGAGAAAAGAGATCCGTCAACTCGATGAAGAAGTTTCAGGGCTCTTAAACCTGCGCAGGCCCGGTGAAGCGCTGAGAGTCGTGGCAGCCGCAAGGATGCGATTTTCGGGTTTCGACGAGTTTGAAGGAATGCTTTCTGATCTAGTCGAAGGACTTGCAGATCTCAAATTGAAAGAACCTCCTCGTCGACGAACACCACCTAGAGAATGGAATGAATTACTCTCCAAGGCGAGATTGTATATTGAGGAATGTCGTTACTCAGATTTGTCACCGGTTATTTACCGGGCACTTTCTCTGGACCTTCCTTCTTCTGATCATATCGAAGCTTTAGAGATGCTTGTGAAAGCGGGAGCCCTTGCGGTCATGTTTGACGAGTTCATCGAGGGTGCTTCCGGAGGTGATCTCAGCGTGACCTTGTTGGGAGAACAGCGACGTATTCTTCGAGCGACTCTAGAGGGAGTCGAGCTCGAGAGAGAGATTGCTGGCGGAAAACAAGTGGTCAAAAAAACGTGGCTAGAGGTGACCTCAACAGACAAATCCAAGCTGTTCCGATCTGTTCCACATTCCATTGAAGGAGTGATGGGCCTTATCTTTCTCGCGGAGATTGCGGGTAATGATGAAGAATTTCATAGATCACTCGTGAATCTCCATCGGCGAAAAAACGGAGATGCTCTCGCAGAGTCCATCTTGGAAAAAACCCGTGGAGGGATCCCTGCTGGATCTGAGTTCGTCGAATTTGATGGCCGACTCGTGACAAAGTTGGAGCAGGAGCAAATCCTTGAAGATCGCCAACTCAAGCGAGATCGAGAAAAAGAGGCTATCGCACAAGCTCGCAGACTTCAGAAATCTAACAAGATCGATGTGATTGTCGATTATGTCCGACTTCTGAGGGAGCAAGGCTCATTCAGCCTTGCGGATCAGATGCTCAGGGAAGTGATTGCGAAGTCGGACGATGCGGAACAATCTGCAGAAGCGCGGAAACTCTTGGCTGATCCTTACCTAGCACAGGTCAAGTTGAGAGATCATGGAGATCCGGCGAATCGAATCGATATGTTTGTTCTTGGGGATGGCTACCAGGTGGACGATGCCCAACAGTCTCAATTTCTGAATCACGCAAAAACATGTGAACGATTACTCTTCGCCGTCGATCCCTACAGAGAATACGAACAGTACTTTAACTTCTCGGCAATCCACGTCCAAAGCGTAGACCAAGGAGTGACCCGTGAGCCTGGGGATATTGTTCGGGATACTGCTTTGGGTTGTACAGTTCGGTATGACGTTTTGACCTCAAATGCTGGAAAAGTTTTCTCGATCACTGACCGATTGGGTATCAGTGGTCAGGATCGTCAAACGGTTGTGATCGCCAATGATGCCGCAGGCGTGGCGACAGGGGGCGGTGGAGTTGCCAGTCTTCCAAAAGGTGCCATCGGTCTTGTGAATCACGAAGTGGGGCACTCCTTCGGCGGATTGAATGACGAATATGACAATGAGCCAGGATCCGATCCAGAGAAGGCTCCACCTCCACCCAGAGACGCAGTCGTAGCAACAAGAGAGGCTCCCCCCAACTTGATGCATGGCAGCGACAAAGCTGATGTGGCTTCCAAAGTGATCTGGCAAGAGTGGATCGATGCCGAAGAACTGTGGTGGAACAACAGCACTGTAGGTCTCTTTGAAGGTGGTGATAGGAAGCCGTTCCATGTCTGGAGACCACAACTTTCATGCATGATGAGAGATCTGAGCGGATTCTGCGTGGTATGCATGGAGCACATGGTGAAACAAATCTATCGACGTGTGCGTCCGGTCGATAAGGTCGAGCCTGAACCCGGGGAATGGGTCCTTGAAAAGAAGGATGAGGAAGAAGTCATCCTGAAAGTTTGGACACTTCAGCCGAGAACTCATGATCTGGATGTCACCTGGCGAGTCTTGTCATACGGATTACAGAAACCTGCTGCTGCGGGAGGTGATTCGGGGGGTGGATTAACATCGGTCAAAGATGAAAGGCTTGGTGAAGTCTGGAGACGATCCCAGAGCGGGCTTGATCCTGAAGGTAAAACCGTTCGAGCGGCACAGTTACGTTCAAAAGACCTCGAGCCAGGTTGGCACCGTGTTCGCTGCACAGTTCATGATCCTACCCCTTGGGTAATTCGAGATGATGAAGGGTTGCTGACTCAGGAACTGGAATGGTGGGTGGAAGTTCGTCCTTGATGACTTCATGATATTTCCTGCGCCCATAAGGAGACTTGAAGAGTCTCCGTTATCTATCCGAATCGAGGTCCGTTCATGACAAATCCCAGAAGCATGCTGGTTACTAGCGGTAAAGGTGGTGTGGGTAAGACACATTTCTCCGTCTCCGCAAGTATTGAATGGGCGAGAATGGGCCAAAGGGTCATTCTGGTAGATGTCGACTACGGTACTCCCAACTCTCATATCTATCTCGATATCAAAAAGAGAGAAAACACTCTTAAAGAGGTGATACAGGGACGTTGTTCGCTGGAGAAAGCCCTCTGCGAAATCCCACATGATTACTGGAGGGGAGAAAGTGATACAGAGGGGGGATCCCTTCACTTTCTGCCAGGATCTATCAATCGGTTTGTCATGGAAGATTTTTCAGCGAAAGAGCAACTCAAGTTACAGGATTCACTCAACCAACTGAAAAATGAAGCTGATATTTTCGTGTTTGATTCAGGCGCAGGTATTGACGAGAACTTATTGAAGTTCAGCGCATTTTGCGAAGAGATGATTCTCATCACAGATGTGGAGCCTGCGAGTCGTGCGGATGCGCTTCGGTTATGGTTTTCGGTTCAAGAATTGGATTCTCCTCCCATTTGCTGGCTCGTTCCCAACTCGGTCAAAGACGAACTTGAAGGGAATGCTCTTTTCGTTCATCTGAAAGAAAAAATGGAGGATGCTCCTTTACGTTGGGCAGGTGCGATTCGGAATGATGAGAGACTGATGGAAGCGACGAGAGCGGGAGAAATATTCAATCTGAGGGAGCCTGGATCGAAGGCTTCTATCGATCTTCGAGAGATTGCCAAAACCATGCTGGAGGAGTCTCCTTTCGGAGATGGTAGCGGTGCTGGGTTTGGTGAGATTATTAACGAGGCACTCGACTTTTAGAATTGCTCCATGAGGTGGAATGACCCAGTTGGCTGGTGAGCATAGAGTCGTCGTCAGCGGAGAGAATTGAGCAGTGAGTCGACACGAAAAAAGCCGACCATGAAGGCCGGCTCATCAAGTTGTCTGAGAATTCGCCAACACTTAACGATACGGTGCTTAGAGCTAACTCCAAGAAGTGAGACGAGTGGTGCCTTTACGGCGACGGGCGTTGATCTGCTTACGGCCTGCCTTGGTCTTCATGCGAGCACGAAAACTCTGACGCTTGCGCTTAATGCCGCTTTTTCTGATCCTGACCTTCATATTGTCCTCCGAGTATTTTCAACCGAACGGGAAGTCTATCTGTCTCGCTCCGGGGGTGCAATAGTTTCCGAAGAATCGGAGCGGGATTCAGGGCCTTCTCCGACCTCCTGAGCGGCTTTTTCTGCTATTTGTGGCACGAGAGCCTCAAGTCTCCAAAAAGAGAGCTCTGGAGGGAGAATTGTCATGTTCTGGCCGGGTGAGGGTTGTAATGCCGCGGCAATGTACATTTGGCGAGTCGATCTCCGACTTTGCCTTCCGATAATTTCGAATCCAGACCCCCAAGGTCCGTTGTGGAGATAGATCTGGGTCTCTCCTTCTTGGGGGGAGAATCCTATGCCACCTGGCCCCATTGTCAGAGGGTCACCCTCCACTGTGACGGGCGGAAATGTGTATTGATACTCTCCAGGGGAAATCATGGAAAAAGAGAAGTCTCCTTGCTCACAACGCCATTTTTCTGAGTCCTGAAGATCAAGTGTGACTCTGAGAGACTCCACTCCAGAGGGGAGTTTGAGATTCGTCAGCAGATTTTCTTGGGAGGTATCAGTGATTTCAACGCCGCTTTTCTCAGCGTCAGGGTTCTCATCATCCCGATGATTTTTTTCGATAATCGTCAACCATTGATGTCTACCGAGGTCTCTTAATCTCATGTCACGCCATTGGACCTGAAGAGGTTCTACTTGTCCTGAACCTACACCGTGAACCTGAAGGCCAATGACTCCCTCGAGTCTTTGACCACAATAGGTGCCTGCGGCGGGGACTCCGTTGAGCCAGGTTTTAATCAAGGCACCTCGGGCGATGACCCGAACATGGTTCCATTCTTCAAATTTGTGGGCTGCGCGAGCCTGGGGATTTTCTTTCAGATCGCAGAGCCAGCCACGATCTCCTTCTTCGAAAATTCCTGCGCTCCAAAATCGCTGACGGTTTTTATCCATATCGATTTCGATTTGGCAGCCCTTCAGCGCGCCATTATTGACTTCACTTCGGATTTGAACTCCGGAGTCGAGTTTTCCATCGACCTTGAATTCGTATTCGAGTTCAAAATCTCCATATGATTTCTCAGTGATGAGGAAGGTATTGGGACTTCCTGCGACCGAAGTGCCCGTCACAACTTCTGCTTCGACAGAATATGTGGCTGGTCCACAGACGATTTTCCAGCCGTCGAGTTTTTCTGTGGGGGTAATGTTTTCCCAAGCAGAATCGTTAGAAAGAGATCCGCTGGAAAAGGTCGATAAGATAAAAATCGAAATCAAGTTAATGAGTATCGCCATTTGGATCTTCAAAAAGGACCTTTCTGGAGGCTATGAATTGTCCAAGGTAGCTTTCGACCTTGTGTCGCTTCACGAATCGTGAGCACTTGCTGAGGTGAGATAGGATCTGCCTTATGGCCCCATTGTCTTCGAGCCCAGGTGAGCAATCCCGCAATATCTTCATCAGCCAATCGTGGATTTTCTCGATGCCCAGGCATCGTCAAGTCCCAGGTTTCGCCATCGACTTCGAGGGGACCGGTCAGGCCATCTAATACGATACGAACAGGGACTTGGGCTTCATCTAATAGCCAGGGACTGTCGATCAAGGAGGGCCCCAAACCTGACAGTCCAGATCCACTCGAGCCATGGCAAGAAGCGCACGAAGAGGCGAAAGCCATCGCCCCTTTTCTTGCGAGGCGTCTCTCTATCTCAGTCCACTCTTTGACTGAAATCTGAAGTTGAGGATCCACTTCTATACGTGCCAATATGGCCTGCGCTTCTCCTAGTGTTGTTCCGACAAGATCTTTTCGCTGAAGAATCAATGGTGTTCTTGGGAGAGCATGCCACTTCCAACGCTTATCGGTGATGGCGATGTTGATACCTGAGAGAATCGCAGCCAGCCGAGGGTCGGATGAGTCCAAAGAGTCCATCATGTCGAGGAGCAAACCGAGTGCTAATGAATCTTTTCGCAGTGCTGATAGAGTGAGTTCTCTCAATAGTTTTCCAAGACCAGAGAATCCTTGGATGTTCACGTCTGAGCGAATCAGGCGGGATATCCTTTCCACTTGATAGTCATCCCAGCCACTGATGGCTGCCATCCGTACATCGACATTTCTCCCATGTTCGCGAAGCATCAAGAAAAGAGCTTCGATGGCTTCGTCGTTCTCAGGGAATGCAGACAATGCCAATACCCGGTGAACGATGCCCACGATCGTTTCAGGTGTCGCTGATGTCTTTTTCAAATGGGAGACGATTTGCTGAATGTCTTGTTCCTCTTTCAGAGGGTCGGTCGTCAGAATTTGGCAGGAGACCCTTCGTAAATACTCGTCGTCTGAACTAAGAGCGACGAGGTGATCTTGGACATCGAGCGCAGATAAACCTTGTAGAGTCCACATGGCATGTAGGCGCCCGAGTCCCGTCGAAGAATCTCTCAGTAACTTTTTGAGATCTGGAGCTATTTTTTTTGTCCCTGATTCGACGAGCAATCTTTGACTGGTATCTCGAACCCAGCCGACGCTGTGAGCGAGAGATTGAACCTGATCTTCGGGTGTTGCGAAGAGCTTTTTGAAAGGGGTTTGTGAAAATGTCTGATCTGAATCTTTGACGACTCTCCAGATGCTTCCGAGACCAATAGGTGTTGCGAGTTTTCGTTCCTCAATTTGTTTTCGAAGATAGCTCGTTACAAACTGGCGGTGTTGGATGATGCCCCTGTACATATCGATGATGTAAAGATTTCCATCTGGACCTAACTTTGCATCGACGGGGCGAAAGCGTTCGTCACGAGAAGCCAGAAACGCTTGCTGAATGAATTTTGAATGAGGCCAAGTGAGCTGTTCTCCCAAAAGTCGCGTGCCATTTTCTTCAAAACGAAATGCTGCGACAAGATTTCCTGCGGCTTCAGGAACAAAGGCGGTCCCATTCCATTCTTCACCCCATGTTTGACTGCGCAAAATGGCGATACCTGAGGCAGCAGTATTTCTCTTCAGGCGTCCGTCGGCATGAAGCATATGAGAGTGATATCCTCTGTTGATGCCGGAGTTGATCCTGATGGGGTAGGTGGATTCATCAGGGATAACTCGGTGACCTGATCGTGCCGGCTGTCCGATCACTTTTCCACAGTGTGGGTTTCTTAGCAGAAGATCTGCCGGGAGTGGATCCGCGTGGATCCAAGTTGAATTATAATTGTAGTATTTTCGTCCGAGGTCGTCCTGGACCAGCCCCCATTGTCCTCTGAAAGCGGTATTGCTCTCCTTCAGCTGAGGTTTGCCTTCGACAACATCGAATTTGAATCTACGAGAACTTTTGGCGTTGTAGATCCAGTTATCAAGAAAGTGAATCAGGCCATTGTCTGTATGCTCAACGTGATCAGGGTTATCAGTTCCATAATGAGAGACTTCAGATCTGCGATCACATTTCAGGTCCATATCCAGATCCTGACAGTACCAGAGGTGAGGAGGTTCTCCTATCAGGACGCCGCCTTCAACGATAGCGATGGCGCGAGGGTTGATCAGGCCATCTAAAAAGACGGTACTTTTTTCAAAAACCCCGTCGTCGTCTTTGTCTTCAAGAACAACGACTTGACCAACAGGGTCCATCTCTCCATCGCCATCGACTGTCCTCATGTATCCCCGAAGTTCGACAACCCAAAGGCGGCCTTTTTCATCCCAAGCCATGGCGACGGGATCGACGATCTCGGGTTCGCAGGCAACCAGTTCTATTCGGAAGCCTGGCGCTATTTCAAAAGCTTGGAGAGCCTCACTCGGTGATAGAACAGGAGCTTCAGGAATATTCCATTTGCGCCAGTTTTCTTTTTGAACTTCACCCTGACGATCACCCTTTTGTGCCCAAGATGAAGAAGGGGTGAGAAGGAAAATTAGAAAGCTAATAATAGCGAGGGAAAGTCTGGCACGATTCATGAATGGGAATCCGGCCTCTTGGATCTTCCAGTGAGTTTTTGAAACCCCTGTTGAAGAATGAAGAGTGGGCCTACCAGAAGGAATCGTGGATCTTTCATGAAGGAGGGTTTGTTTCCCTCTATTCCATGTCCGATGAACTGAAGTATCCAGCCGCCGACAAAGAGTCCCACTCCCCAGCGCCAATCGATAAAGAAGACAAAGAGGGAGATCACAATCGCAGGTATTCCTATGAAGTGGGTAACATGATTCAAGGGATGTTTGTGGTCCGCGTGATAGCGATCAATCCAATTTTGAACAGGTCCCTGATTCTCTGTAGGGGCGTTTTCTGCTTCAGGAGCATCTCCGGATTCAGGGGACGAAACGTCCTGTGGTGTTTCATTCATCCAAGCCTCCTCTGAGTGGTCTCTATCATAACCGGATACTGTTCCAGTATCACTTTCCCTGTGACTAAACTGATTCTGCTCTGTCGCCCTTGCCTCGGAGCGATTGGCAGTCGATGCTGTTACCTCTCCCGCGACTTCTTCGGTGGGAGCGCTGTTATAGTACGCGTGTTGTTACAGGGAGGTCTCTTTGACCAGAGAGTTATTCGCAGGACTGGATCTTGGGGGGACCGAGGTCAAGGTGGGTATCTGTGGTTCCGGTGGTCAGGAGATCTGGTCAGACCGTTTTCCCAGTTACGCTGATCAAGGCCAGGACGCTATCTTGGATGCTTTGGGGAAAGCTGGAGAAACTGCCATCGATCTCGCCTCAGAACATGGTGGAGAAGTAAAAGCTCTCGGATTAGGGACCCCAGGAGTGGTGGATCCAAAAAAAGGAAAGATTCGTTTTCCCGTAGCGAATCTGGGAGGGTGGCACGGCACCGATATCATCGGATTTTTTCAAGACCGATTCGATATTCCCGCAGTTGTCGAAAATGATGCGAATGCCGCTGCTTGGGGTGAGTATCGAGTCGGAGCAGGTCGGGGTGCGCACAGTTTATTGGCGGCAACAGTGGGAACAGGCATTGGTGGTGGTGCCATCATCGAGGGAGAGTTGCTAAAAGGTGCGACGGGTGGATCTATGGAGTTGGGGCACATTACTTATCAACCCGAAGGTCGACCCTGTAACTGCGGATTGATCGGTTGTGTGGAATCGTACTCCGGAGGTTGGGGAATGGCTGCCGAATGGGGCAGGCGAAGCGGAGCACAAATTGCACCCGGAGTTTCCGATTTAGTAAAAGCCGGATTAAAAGGCGATGAACTTGCAAATGAGGTCTTAGATGAGGGCGCGCGTATTCTAGGTGAAGGAATGATGAGTGCTGTTCACCTTCTTAATCCGGATGTCATCGTCGTGGGAGGAGGTATCGTGGATGCCAGACCTCAACATCTGGGATTGATTGAATCTTCCTTACGAGATCGACTTCTACCAAAAGCCTTAGCAGACCTGAGAGTGGTCAAAGCTGAAAAGGGAAACCAGGCGGGCTGGATCGGTGCCGCGCTCCGTGCAGAACATTTTTTTAGATCAGGATCTTGAGGAGATAAGTTGAGCAACCCAGAAGTATCCGATATTCGAGTAGTGCTAAGGGATGGCCAATTGGCCCTACCGGACCGTGTCGTCAATGCGGACATGGTTCTCGAAGGTGCTGTGATTGTGGGACTGGCTCCTGTGGGGACGGCAAATGGGGATGAAGTCTGGGACCTCGGTGGACGCAGAGTCACTCCTGGCTTCATCGATACCCATATTCATGGAGCAAATGGTGTGAACTTTAATCAAGCCGATGCCGAAACCTTGGCATCTTGTGCAGAGGATCTTGCAAGAACAGGGATCACGAGTATCTATCCCACAATTGTTCCAGGACCCGAAGACGCGATGAAAGATGCACTTGCCAACTGCGCCAGAGCAGCAGAGCTGAGTCCTTCCATCATGGGGATTCACCTTGAAGGTCCCTTTGTTTCTGCGGGCCGCCGTGGGGCATTGCCTGAATCAGGTGTACTCTCTTGGGATGACGAGTTGATGAACAGATTGCTGGAAGCTGCTGGAGGCAAATTACGGATCATGACATTTGCACCCGAAGAAGTTCCATTCGCTTCCCAGAAAAAGTTTTCGATGGTGGGAGTGGAAGGATCTATTGGGCATACGTGTGCTACAGCAGAAGAAACGCGATTAGCAATTGAATCCGGCGCGAGACGCTGCACCCATCTGTGTAATGCCATGCCAGCGATGCATCATAGGGATCCTGGTCCTGTTGGAGTCTTGCTTCTTGACGAGCGAGTTCGTTGTGAAGTGATTCTTGATGGGCATCATCTTTCGAATGATCTCGTAAAACTTGCTCTAAAATTGAAAGGTGCGCATGGATTAATCGCCGTAAGTGATGCCATGCCACTTGCTGGAATGGGAGTTTCAACAGGAGTATTTTGTGGTCAAGAAGTTTGCTCAGATGGCCACAGGGCGACTTTGGTAGATGGGACTCTCGCCGGGAGTGTGACTCTTCTACCTGAGGCACTGTTGAGAACAGAAAAAGAATTGGGTTTGAGTGGAGTTGAGCTTCAAGCGATGGGTTCACTCAATGCGGCTGAAGATATTGGGCTACCTAGACGTGGCAGTATTCGTACGGATTACCGTGCGGACCTTGTCATACATGGAGCTGACGGGGTAGATGCTGTATTACGTGGAGGACTATCGGTAGAAGATTCTGACGGACCTCGACTACCCGCTGTCGTGCAACGCGTACTTTGATCTGGAGGGATTTCTATGACACCTCAGGAGATTCAGGAATTACTAGGAAGAGTGGCTCCCCGGGGAACGTGGTGTTCCCTGAGAATCGTAGAAACTCATAATGAGTCCTATACGGTTCGCGACGATGCTCTTCTTCCGCCGAGGTCGACCACTGATCGAGGAGCCATGATCACGGTTGTGTCTGGCAACGGGCAAGGCATTGCTGCTACGAGTGATCTTTCTCCTGGCGGACTTTACCAGGCTGCCCGAGTCGCTCTCGATTGGGCTCACACTGCTTCGGATCAAGGAGTGGTGGACTTTTCCAAGGCACCGCGTCCGCAGAGATCTGGAACTTGGAGCCATCCCGTTGAGAAACCATGGGAAGAAAGTACTCCCAAAGAAATTGTCGACAGACTGAGATCTTCCTGCCTCTCTATGGCGGGAGATGAAAGAGTTGTGCAACGCGTCGCTTCTCTTTCACGATCTTGTTCAGAGACAACTTTGGTGACGACGGATGAGGTCGTCATAAGGCAAAAGCATGATCGTATCATTCCATGGTTGCAGGTCCTCGCCTCTGATGGATCTGATGTTCAAACTCGAACCAATGGGGGACGAAGCGATGCCCAGTTGGGTGGTTTGGAAGTATTAGACAAGGTGAATTTTGATGGGCTGGGTTCTCAAATTAGGGAAGACGCTCTCGAAACTCTTCTCGCTCCGATATGTCCAAGTGGAATCATGGATGCGGTCATTGGCCCTGCCCAAATGGTTCTTCAAGTCCATGAATCCATCGGTCATGCGTTGGAATTAGATCGTATTCTTGGCGATGAACGAAACTATGCGGGGACTAGCTTTGTAAAAACCGAGGATTTGGGATCACTCAGATGGGGTCCAGGAATACTGGATGTTGTGATCGATCCTGGGGTGGAAGGTGAAGTTTGTAGCACCGGATTTGATGACGAAGGCCTTGAAGCAGAAAAGGTCAGCCTTATCGATAAGGGACGTCTTGTTCGAGGGATCGGAGGATCTCTCAGCGCACAAAGATTGAATATTGAGGATGAGGCGATCGCTGTAACCCGAGCATGTTCATGGAATAGGCCTCCCATCGATCGAATGGCAAATCTGAATATCGAGCCGGGAAAAACTCCCATGAAAGATCTTATTGGAGGAGTCGAAAACGGAATTTGGCTCGACGTCAATTCTTCTTGGTCTATCGACGATCGGCGTTGGAAATTCCAGTTTGGTGTGGAGGATGCTCGATTAATCGAAAATGGTGAACTGACAACTCGAGTCAAAGATGCGGGTTACCGCAGCACGACGATTCCCTTCTGGAATTCTCTCGATGCTGTCGGTGATGCAGACACTTGGCAAGTGCGGGGTACTCCTAATTGTGGCAAGGGTGAGCCGAACCAAATGGTGTTCGTGGGTCATGCCATGCCGGCTTGCCGATTCAGGGACCTCGAAGTCTTCGGAAGGGAGGGATAATGCAGTCCTGGTTTTATGAGATTGCAAACTATTCCGAATCGCTTTTATCTCCTGGCGAGGAAATCTCTCTACACCTCAAGGGAGAGAGAACTGGGTTCTCCAGAATTTCAGCAGGTAAGATTCGCCAAGCGGGATCCATCGAGCAGCGTAATTTAGAGTTGGCACTCCGCTCTTCAGGGCGAGAAGTACGGATGAGCCTGATGCTTTCTGGAGATCTGTCTAATGACCGATCTCCACTCCGTGCGGCATTGGACAAACTCTCTCGTACTCTCGAATCGTTGTCAGAGGATCCTCATCTTCCGCCACTCCCTGATTCCGGGAGTAGTGAATCACGGTTCGAGGGAGAGCTCCCGAGCAAGAGTGAAATGATTCAAACATTGGCGGGAGAGATACCTCTCGCTGAATCGTGCGGTATTGCCATGACGGGAATCATGTACAGAGGTATGGCCACCTCCAATGCTGTGAGGAGATGGTACGAAGCTCCTCTTACTTTAATTGATGGGTCCATGCACCTGACGCAGCACTCTGGAGCGGCAAAGTGGACATGGTCTGGAAGAGATTGGAATCCTGAAGAAGCGCAACTGCGAAAAGATAGAGCACTCAGCTCGTTGGAACTTCTCTCCCGTCCTGTGGATACTCCAGCCGCAGGTGAATATCGAACATGGCTTGAACCTGCAGCGCTGCGTGATCTGTTGGGGCCGTTGCTATGGAACGGTGCTTTTTCAGCAAGAGCTCTTGCGAAAGGTTCTAGTCCATTTTCAGCACTACATAACGGTCGAGTGCTCGACTCTCGAGTGAGTATTCATGAACGTCCTCTTTCTGTCGGCGCGCCTTCATTTGGAGATCTTGGATTTTCTTTACCGGATACCATTCCGTTAATTGATTCAGGAGTGGGGACAGGTCGACTGATCAGTCCAAGAACAGCGATGGAATTGGGACTTGAAACCAATGGCGTTAATATCGACGAACAGGTTTCAGCCATGGAGATGTCGACAGGTGATCTTTCGTCGGATCAAACCTTTGAAGCGGTGGGGGATGGCCTGTGGTTATCTCATGTGCATTATTGCAATATGGCTGCTCGCGAAGGCGCACGCGTTACCGGAGTCACCCGTTGGATTGCTCTAAGGGTTCGGGATGGAAAGCCGGTCGGCCCCGTGGGCACGGTTCGTATCGACGATTCAGTGCTGAGGCTCCTCGGAGAGGGGCTGCTACAAATCGGAGATCAATCGGAGATCCTTGCTGATACGCATTCATACGTCAGTCGTCATCCTAAAGGAAGCTCATTACCCGGTATCCTTGTCGATGGTCTGAGAGTCGTCGCCTAAGTCAGGCTAGATTCTGAAACTGTCGTTCATTTTCTGGAGGACTCCATTTACAGGTCTCAAGTCTCCCTGGACTTGATCCACCAATGGTTCCCGTGTCATACCCGTCGCTTCAACGAGTGAGGGTTGGTCGACATCCACATGAATTAATCCAGTGAGGATTTCTCCTCGCGATCTTGTTTCGTGTAATAGATTCGTTGCAGATTCGATCTCAGCAGGGTTATGGTCCTCGTTCAGTTTTCTCAAGACCAGTTTTGATCCGTCATGCAGAGTGACTTCTTGCAGATGCCCCTCTTCGTACTCGATGTCGATTTGCTCTCTCGGAGCAACAAAGTAGGGGTCGTGGTAACTGACACCATGCTCTTTTTGATGGGTGTAAGACTTCGTCGAACCTTCGTGATTATTGAAGGTGACGCAGGGTGAGATGACGTCAATGAAAGCCAATCCATCGAATGCAAATGCTGCCTTAAGGATAGGTACCAATTGTTTCTTATCACCACTGAAGGATCGTGCGACGAATGGCGCACCCAGTTCGAGCGCAAGGCCACACAGGTCGATAGAGTCTTCGCGAGGAAACTTACCTCGTTTGGATGGGCTTTTACGATCAGCCGTAGCCGAGAATTGACCTTTGGTAAGTCCGTAGACTCCGTTGTTCTCAATGATGTAGACGATTTTGGGATTACGTCTGATCATATGAACCAATTGCCCCATCCCGATACTGGCAGAGTCACCGTCTCCACTGACTCCGATTGGCATCATCGATGAATTGGCAAGATGTGCTCCGGTTGCAAAACTGGGCATACGACCATGAGTCGAATTTAGGCCCATGGATTGTCCCAAAAAGTATGCGGGTGTCTTTGAGCTGCATCCGATACCACTCATTTTGAGCACGTTGCGTCCGTCTACGCCAAGGTCATAACAGGCCTGTATGATGGCTTCTGAGATGCGGTCGTGACCGCACCCCTTACACATGGTGGAGGCTCCGGCCTTGTATTCTGTTTTAGTCAAACCCAAAGAGTTGACTGCGGGTGCTTTTTCCTCGCTCATCGTGCCTCCACTTCTCGGCAATTAAGAATGGCGTCGCTGACAAATTTTGCAGACAACGGAAGACCACCGTAATAGGTTCGGGATTCGATTCTCGGTGCTAGATCAGGGAATTCCATACGCAGCAGGCTGGCCATTTGGCCCTGTTGATTCTGTTCGATGACCACGACTGTTTCGCAGTCTTGAATGAACTCACGGACGGATTCATGGAACGGAAAACTTCTGAGTCGCATGTAACTGGGGACATTTTCCATTTCTGCGAAAGCTTCTCTCAGAGACCACTCTGTCGTTCCGAAGGCGATCACGCCCATAGGTCCCGAACCCAATTCAATGATGGGCTTGGGAAGATCGACCACCATTCCAGCAATCTTGCGGGCGATTCGATCGAGGTTGTTGGAATAGACGGAAGGGTCTTCACTGTAGTTTGCATCTTCATCGTGTCCGGAGCCACGAGTCAAATGCGCCGCGTCCGGATGTAAGGTCACTCCGGGAATAGTTCTCTAAGGGATTCCGTCGCCATCCACGTCACGATAGCGGCCCCAATTTTCGAGACGACCGATCACTTCATCGGTGGCAATCTTGCCTCTGTCGAAATCTTCCTCGGGTTCTTCGAGTGGATCACAAACCCAGTTATTCATCCCAAGATCTAGATCGGACATGAAGATCACAGGAGTTTGGTACTTCTCTGCCAGATCATAGGATTGGCAGGACATATCAAACGCCTCTTTTGGGGTTGCAGGCAATAGTAATGGGAATCGGGTATCTCCATGAGAATGAAATACGACCTGCAAGAGATCGCTTTGTTGGGTTCGAGTTGGGAGACCGGTGGAAGGGCCTACTCTCTGAACGTCATAGATGACTGTCGGGATTTCCGTAAAGTATCCCAGGCCTCAATTCTCTGCCATCAATGAGATTCCCGGACCACTCGTGGAGGTCATGGATCGGACTCCAGCCCAGCCTGCCCCCAAAGCCATTCCGACTGCTGCGAGTTCATCTTCAGCTTGAACAATGACAAAACGATTCCCTTTTTCAGGATCTTTTTCTCGAACTTTGCCAATGTGTTTTTCTAAAGCTTCCGCAAGTGAAGAGGCCGGCGTAATGGGATACCAAGAGACGAGTGAAACACCGCCCCAGATCGCTCCCAATGCTGCCGCTTCATTTCCATCGATGAGGATTTTATCTCCAACTTGATCAGCAGCCTCGACTCGGAATGGATCTTGTTTAGAAAAGTTTTCTAAAGCGTAATCAAAACCGATCATTGCGGCTTGTACGTTGAGATCGACGACTTCAGGTTTACCTGGGAATACTGTTTCGAGGGCTTCCTTTACGGACGCGATCGGAATGTCGAAGAGCCACGCAACGACTCCAACGTAGATAAGGTTCTTGAGTCGGGGTCTCAGTTTTGCATTGTCGATGGTTCTCGCCAGTTTGTCGAAAGGTACTGGATATCGCACCAGTCCTTCAAAAGCACTATCGGCTGTTTTCCAGTCACTATTATCGATGACAACAGTTCCCGGACGACTCTCCCGAAGGTCTTTACCAATCGTGGCTTGATTGAGCGGAAGAAGCACGTTCCATGACTCAGCCATCGTTTGCCAACCTCCAGGGCTGACCCTGATTTGATACCAGGTCGGGAGTCCTGCGATGTTGGATGGGAACAGGTTTTTTGCATTTGCAGCGAGACCCATTCGCAATAGGGCGCGATGGATCACGATATTTGATGTTTGACTGCCGGTACCATTGGGTGTGGCAATGCGGATGGAAAAATCATTCACGATCGGATCCATGCTGGCCTCCTGTCGGTCGGGTACCCGCCATGGGCCCTCGTTGATGCTTAGAGGATCGACTCCTGAGAGCTTCGAATCAAGTCTTCCCGTAGGAGTGTCAAGCACGACTGGCTGTGGAGCCCATCCTGTGAGACCTTGCTGGGGAGTTCACGACCATCAAGGATCAAGGGGAGTGTGAGTTGGAATCGGATATGCTGACCGAAATTCTGAAGCCGCTCATGATGGAGCCCTCGTTTTGGGCACTGATTGTTCCTGTAGGTATTCTTGCCGGCGTGATCAACACCCTCGTTGGGGGTGGAACGCTTCTCGTGTTACCCATGCTCATAGAAGTGGTGGGGATCGATCCTCATACCGCAAATGGTACCAACAGACTCTGCGTGGCCTTTCAAGCTGCGGTGGCGGTCTGGGCTTTTTCTCGAAAGCCCGAGAAGGGATCTCAGGCCGGAATTGGATTCAGGAATGTCTCTCATTCGGGGCTACCCACTCTGATCATTGGATTGTTCGCTTTGCCTGGGGCATGGCTTGCAGGAATATTGGATCCTGAAATATTCCGTAAGTCCCTCGGTATCCTCGTGCTCTTTGCTGTGGGTTTCTTCATGCTCTCGGGATCAAGGAATGAAGCGAAGACGGGTCAGGAATTTAAGACTGGAGATTCGCCAACGCCGTTGGGGGTCCCCATGATATTGGGATGTGTGGCTTGCGGCCTCTACGGAGGATTTATTGGTGCAGGCATAGGCGCATTCATCATTTTGATGTTTACCCGTTCGGGAATCCCTCTTGAAACGGCAGTCCGCTGGAAGGTGACGACGGTCTTGTTTCTCTCCGCAGTCGCAGGGATTTATTACGCTTATGAAGGGTATTTTTCCCTGTCATTGGCATTTCCGCTGTTGGTGGCTTACTCCATCGGAGGTTATCTCGGCGGTTTATGGATTGTGAAGGGGGGTGAGAAGTGGCTGAGGCCCGCTGTAGGCGTGATCAGCACGTCATTAGCCCTGATGATGCTCTTCAGGGGTTGATTACAGCATAATAGTTGATCCAGCACTCCTCGCTTTTGGGCTATGTAGACCTATGGATCAGGAGTACTATAGGTAAAGAGTCCATATGTACGAGAGAGTTGTCTCTAACGGCCCTATATTGTGGTTTAGTGAATTAGAGTCCTTGCTCTTTCAGGCGCAAATTGACTCATGAGTTGTAGATATTGGATCGTCGCTATCGACTCTTTGAGATTCGAAGTGGCATATGGCACCCACAGTCGTCGACTGTTGAGATTTCGTTTTCAAGGTGCTTCGCCTTAGTTGGAGGCCTTAATGCAAAAATATCTAGTAGGACTGATGCTGATCAGTTCACTGTGCTTGGCTCTGCCGACACAGGTGGAAGCTAGAGATTTTCTCCGTGGGGATGTGAATGAGGACGGCTCTGTCAATATTGCTGACGGCGTCAATATGCTCTCGTACATGTTTTCTGGCGGGTTCACATATTGCGAAGATTCCAATGACATCAATGATGACGGCACGATCAATGTCGCAGATGCCGTCAATCTGTTTGGTTACCTTTTTAGTGGAGCTTCGGAGCCTGCGGCTCCCTTCACCCTGTGTGGGCCTGACCCGACCAATGACTCCCTGACTTGTCTGAGTTACGCCAGTTGCACCATTGGAGATGCAATTCCAGGACTCGATCAGCAAACTTTCGAT
>JAACCY010000085.1 GCA_009937185.1 Planctomycetia bacterium | reverse complement strand
CAACTGGTGAATCAAAGAAATCGGCAAATGGGTGATATCGCAGTCACCGTTTTTGTCGATAGAGAAATCACCAAATCGATTTTGGATCCTGGTCAATACGATGACCCCTTGAGCTTTAGCCCTGTCATAGCAGTGCCTCATGCAGATAGTTTTCAGTCTGTAATGCAGGATATCTCGGTGAACTTGGAAGAGCACTTGAATGCAACGTTCGCTGAATCCGCTCATGTGACAGCGAAGTTGATCCCGGTCAATCTGATCGGTGCACAAGGGAAATGGGTAGGCTCTTCGTTCCAATTTGCTGATACGAATTTCGCTGCTACCGTTCCGGTCGAAAATAATAAGAACTCAACAATATTCTTCTTCACAGTTTTCTCAATTCTCATGGTCGTTTTGATGTTTAGAGAAGGACCCAAGAATAAAGAAAAACGATTCTCAGTTGCAGGATTTCACGGTGGGTACATTGAAAAAGACGATTTCTCTTCGTCTGGAAGCTTCGCCGGTTTCGTAAGCCAACTGAGCTCTGATGAAGAACCCCCAGTGATTCAGCAGATATTGAAAAAATCGTTCTTCGAGCGCATTGAAATTCTGAAGGCGATTGCAAAGAACATCGACGAGCTTCCAGGTACAGGTGTTTTGGCGTTGATGATTTTTGATCTAGCGGAAAGTCGTCAAGAAATCTTTCAAGAACTTGAGGAATCGGAATGTGAAGTTCTCTTTTCTCTCGTAGACAAAATTGAAACAAGAATTGGCGAAGATGACATCGAGGATGCTTTTGCAGCATTTGAGTTATTAAGTGCCGCTTCTTTTGTCGAATCAGAATCTCCGGTTCTCGTCACGACAGTAGAAACACGACCCGAGATTGATGATCGAATCATGGAAGATATTCGTTCGACGAATCCTGCCCTCGCTGACCTGATCAAAAAGAATCGCAGTAGCAATAACTCAGGAGAGGTTTCCTGAAATGACCATTGATCGATCTGGACCTGGGACGGAGGAACGCATGGAAGAAATTGTCGAGGCCCGTATGGAGCTCGAAGCTCTTCGTGAAGCCTATGGCGACCTCAGGGAGAGGTTGGTCACAGAAGGTGAAGAGCGCCGGAGAAAACTGAAGGCCGAACTTTCAGCAAAATACGAAATGGTGACTAAAGAGATTCAGGAATCGAAAATCTCTGCCACCAAAGATTTGGATGAGTTGAGACAGCGAGCGATGAAGGATGGTTACGAGCAGGGCTTGAAAAATGGAATAGAAGAAGGCCGTCAAAGAGGTCTCGAAGAGAGTCGTCGTCTTGCTCAAGAAAAAGCTGAGTTATTAGCGAGAGGCCTCCTTGAGTCTGCTTGTGAAAAGTTCCCAGGTCTTTTGGAACGGTGTATTGAAGATTTTGAACGTTGCTGGCACGAAACTGTGGGCGAAATGCGCCGAGATACGGTCGCGCTGTCTCGTGGAATCGCAGAACGAATTCTACGAAGAGAACTTCCTGAGTTGCCAAATCTGGTCATTGAAAACATTGATATTGCTGTTCAGAGAATCTCTGACCAGCGACAGCTTAGAATCGAAGTCCACCCGGCAGACCTTGCACTTGTTGTTCAATTCCTTCCGGACTTGAATAGAAAAATTAAGGGTGCTGAAGCTGCTGAAGTCGTAGGTGAAGATTCAATCCGCAGAGGCGGTTGCAGAGGTCGAAGCGAAACCGGTTTTGTCGATATGAGTATCGACACGCAACTGGACCTTATCGAATCTGCACTGGTGAAGAATTCTCAGGTGGCTGGATGAGCCTGATCTCTGCACTGGAATCTCTAGACTCAAACAATCTTGTTAGAGTACAGGGAAGAGTTGTTGCCGTGACAGGTGTCCTCGTTGAGGCAGAGGGGCTGTCACTGCCAGTGGGTGCAGAGTGCACGATAGAAATGCGATCGGGCGAGAAAGTGCTCGCTGAAGTTGTCGGTTTCTCCGGTGATAGAACTCACATCTTGCCAGAGTCGGGAATCGACGGCATCGGGCCTCGGGACGTAGTTGTTCATGATGGAGAAGTCCCAAACATTCCGGTATCTCAGCATTTGTTGGGTCGGGTAATCGATGCGCGGGGGAACCCCATCGACGGTCTCGGTCCAATTCCAGGAACCGTACGGGTTCCTATCAATAACGAGCCTATTCATGCCCTGAAGCGGCAACTCATTGAGGATTCAGTGGCGACAGGTGTGAGAGCGATCGATGGAGTCTTGACCGCCGGTAGGGGTCAGAGAATGGGAATCTTTTCGGGAAGTGGTGTTGGGAAATCAACATTGCTGGGAATGATTGCCAGAAATACCGAGCTTCCTATTCGAGTGATTGCATTAATTGGTGAACGAGGAAGAGAAGTTCGTGAATTTGTAGAACGTGATCTTGGGCCAGAAGGCCTTGCCAACAGCGTCGTGGTCGTTGCAACCAGTGATGAGGCTGCCGTATTACGCTTGCGTGCCGCAAGAGTCGCAACAGCGATTGCGGAGTGGTTTAGGGATCAGCGAAAAGATGTCCTTCTCATGGTCGACTCTCTGACCAGAGTTGCCCTCGCTCAAAGAGAAGTAGGGCTCAGTGCAGGAGAACCTCCAACTACAGAAGGCTACACACCCAGTGTTTTTGCCATGCTTCCAAAATTGTTGGAGAGAACAGGGCCTGGAACTGTTGGCAGTATCACTGCGTTCTACTCAGTCTTGGTAGAGGCAGACGATCAAAATGATCCTATTGGAGATGCGGTGAGAGGAATCCTAGATGGCCAAATATGGCTTTCAAGAGATCTCGCCAGTAAGGGCTGGTTCCCACCTATAGATCCGTGTGCAAGTCGAAGCAGAACCATGCCAGCAGTGACAACTGAAGAACACTTAAAGGCTGCACGTGCCATGACCGCTTCAATTTCTGTTTACTCTGAGATTGAAGACATGATTCGTCTGGGTGCTTACAAAAAGGGACATGATCTTCGATCTGACAGGTCGGTAGAACTTCGACCATTGATTGAGAGTTTTCTCAAACAGACACCCGAGGAAAAGTCTGATTTCCATGTCACGGTATCCGCACTTGAGGCGCTTGTCGCGGAAGATAGTTCGGAGAGCACGCTATGAAATCATCTTCAGACAGATTGAGCACGCTTTTATCTCTAAAGAAAAAAAAATTAGATAAAGCCATTAATGCTCTCAGCGAAAAAAAAGCAGGCCTAGAGATAGGCATTAAAAAACTAGACGAGAAGAAGGAAGAACAGCGAAGAGTTACGAATGAGCTTCGAGGTTCAGACCTGACGGATCAGGGAGATGACGTCTTAATCCTTTATGGCAGATATCTCTCCCGAGTGCGTAAAGAGTTAACCCAGTTGTCTCGAGAAGTAACGGGTCTTCAGGAACACGTAGAGCAAGCGATGAACGAAGTGAAAGCAGCCTTTGGAATTCATGGGTCTGTTGAGTTGCTGAGAGATCAAAGAGTTGAGAGAGAAATAAAAGAACAAGTCCTTGAAGAGCAGCGACAAATAGATGGCGATTCTTGTCAAAGATTTTCAGGAAGAAACGCAAGCAGGGACATTTTTTGAGAATTGTTGGAGCAACAATCGAAGCAGTGTTGAGTAGGGGAAATGGAGTCGAGGAAATGAAAAACAGGGGAATCAGATCAGTCGTGGCAGTGTTGCTTGTCGCATTTCTGTGCACTGGGAATCTCATGGCACAACAGATCCCATTTGGTGGAGAATCAGGCACGCAGCCTGATACACGTACCTTTAATGGCGGCATTGTTGGAGAAAATGTAGGAGTAAATCCGGCTTCGCTCGAGGGGCTTCTCGAAGCCATCGGGTTCATTCTGATAATTTCTGGAATCAGTGTCGGTGTTGTACTTCTGGCGAGAAAGTTTTTCCCTGGTGTCATTCCTGGTACTGACGCTCGGATGAAGGTGCTGACTCGATTGGCGATTGGTAATCGTCAAAACCTTGTTGTGTTCCGAGTCGGAGATCGTGTCCTCGTGGTTGCTCAGTCTTCCAATAGAGTTGATTTGTTAACCGAGATTTCTGATCCCGAAGAGGTACAAGCCCTCAGTTATGGGACTGATTTTTCGAGAGAGATCGAGCGCGTTCACGTAGAGACACAGAGCGAAGCGTTTCCTGAGCAATCAGATTCAGATGAGAACGATTCGGACGTACGGGATGAAATCCAATGGCTCAGAGATCGTCTCGATGGCTACGGTGATCGGGTGGAAGAAGAAGTACGAAGTTGATGAATCTTAAAAGGCGAATCCTTCTCTGCATGTTGTCTACATTGATCATTTTGGTGATCAATGCACCGATCGTACATGCTGGAGAAGCTACAACTGATATCGTAGATCGTGTTCTCGGGGGAGAGCCTGAGAATGTCGGAGTATCATTGCGTTTGTTACTGGTAACAACAGTCGTTGCCATTGCTCCCGCTCTGCTTCTGCTGACGACGAGTTTTACGAGGATCATTGTAGTTCTAGGATTCGTCAGGCGTGCGATCGGTACACAAGATGCTCCGCCAAATACGGTACTCGTAGGCTTGTCGTTGTTGTTGACGATGGCTGTGATGGGGCCCACCTGGAATGATATTTACACAAATGCGATTCAGCCCTACTCCGAACAAGTACCTTCCCCTGTAACGGGGGTTGTCCCAGATGGCCAACAAACGATGGCCTACGCAGAGACGCGAATGCGGGAGTTTATGTATCCTGCAATTTATGAATCAGATCTACTTCTGATGGCAAAAGTCGGAGCTCCACAAAAGTTCGCTACGCTTTACGATGGTAACGGAATCATCACGAAGAATTTCGTAGATGCATTGCCAGCGACGGTAGTGGTTCCTGCATTTGTATTAAGTGAGTTGAAAAGAGCATTCGAGATGGGAGTGATGATATTCATCCCATTCTTGATCATCGATCTGGTGGTGTCTGCCATTCTCGTATCTATGGGAATGTTCATGTTGCCACCCATTCTTGTTTCGCTGCCATTCAAGATTTTGGTTTTTGTTCTCGTTGACGGCTGGAGTCTTGTTGTTCAACAACTGTTGATTTCTTCAGGGTCGGCGGTGGCAGGATGATCGACTTTGACAGAGTTGTCGAATTCCTAGGATCAGGTTTGTTGCTGGCGATTCAGATGTCGGTACCAGTACTCATAGCGGTCGTCGTTGTTGGGGTTATTACGAACCTCATTCAGTCGATCTTCCAGATCCAAGATCAAAGTCTTTCAATAGTTCCTCGACTTTTAGCCGCTGCAGTCATCATGGGATTGGTTTTTCCTACGCTCCTTGATTGGATAGTGAACTTCACGCGGGAATCTATCTCGTCCTCGACATGGTTTTTGTCGGGGGGGTAATCATTGGAAGAATTGATAGAGATCACCACTGCTTCATGGTCCCAATGGTTATTTGTCAGTACCCGAATATTGGGCGCTTTGATGAT
>JAACCY010000084.1 GCA_009937185.1 Planctomycetia bacterium | reverse complement strand
ATCCCTCAATGGGCTTCATATAAGGCCAAAGTTGATACTGAATCGCCTCTCGGCTAATTTCTCAGATCGACATCTACTAATTTAAGGAGCACTTCGTGGCTGATAATAAACCCTCCTCCGATCTGGACATTGCACGCTCGGTACCACTCAAAGAGATCCGTGAGATCGCTGAGAAATACGGTATTCATGAGTCTGAATTAACTCCTCATGGTCGCCACATGGCAAAAGTCCCACTCTCCATCCTCGACCGACTCCAAGATAAACCAGATGGAAAGTACATCGATGTTACCGCCATCAATCCTACCCCTCTGGGTGAAGGAAAAACGGTAACGACGATAGGACTAGGATTGGGACTCAATCACATCGGTAAAAAAGCAGTCTCAACGATCCGCCAACCATCGATGGGTCCAGTGTTTGGTATAAAAGGAGGAGCAGCTGGAGGTGGAAATAGCCAAGTGATCCCTATGGAAGACTTCAATCTTCACCTCACTGGGGACACTCATGCCATCGGGCTGGCCAATAACCTTCTCGCAGCCTGGGTCGATACTTCCATATTGTTGGGCAATCCTCAGAAAATTGATCCTGCGACTGTCACCTGGCGACGCTGCATCGATGTGAATGACAGAACTCTGCGTCAGGTCATATCCGGTTTAGGTGGCTCAAAAAATGGAGTCCCCAGAGAAACCGGATTTGACATCACTAGTGCTAGCGAAGTGATGGCGATTCTCGGGCTCTCGCTGGATGCCAAAGATCTCAGAAAGCGCTTGGGCGACATCGTAGTCGCAACGGATACCGATGGTCAGCCTGTCACAGCCGAAGCTATAGGCGCAGCAGGTGCTATGGCTGTCGTTCTCAAAGACGCCATTCATCCCACATTCATGCAAACCTTGGAAGGCACGGGCTGCTTCGTTCACACCGGGCCATTTGCAAACATTGCTCACGGTAATTCCTCCATCGTCGCCGATAAAATCGCTCTTAAACTCTGTGACTACGTCGTTACAGAAAGCGGATTTGGCGCGGATATGGGTGCCGAGAAGTTCTTCAACATCAAGTGCCGCGTGAGCGGACTAAAACCAGATGCCGCCGTCGTCGTGGCAACGATTCGAGCATTGAAGGTCCATAGTGGACGCTTCAAGATTTCACCAGGAAAGCCACTGCCTGAAGAAATGCTGAAGGAGAACATTCCTGCAGTTGAAGAAGGGATTGTGAATCTCAAGCGTCATATCGAAAACGTCGGTAAATTCGGTGTACCAGTTATTGTCGCTTTGAACAGATTCCCCACTGATAGCGATGGCGAAGTAGAAGTTGTACTGAATATGGCTCGCAGTTTTGGAGCGTTCGACGCCGTGATCTCCGACGTTCATTCACGTGGAGGAGAAGGTGGAGCTGAACTTGCAGAAGCCGTCGTCAGAGCATGTGAAGAAGTACCCTCAAAATTCTCTTTGCTGTACCCCGATGACATGCCGGTGAAAGAAAAGATCTCAACGATCTGTAAAGAGATATACAGGGCGGATGGCGTTAAACTACTTCCGGCGGCACGTAAATCCATACGCAAATTTGAGAAAATGGGCTTGGGTCATCTGCCGATCTGCATGGCAAAAACTCAGTACTCATTTTCTGACGACCCCAAAAAGATTGGTGCCCCTGACAACTTCCAAATGACTGTCAGGGATGTTCGTCTCTCTGCCGGTGCTGGTTTCCTATATGCACTGACGGGAGACATCATGACGATGCCGGGTCTGGGTTCAAAACCTGCGTTGCTCAACATCGATCTGGATGAGCAAGGGCTTCCTGCAGGTCTCTTCTAAAATGAAAGTTCACCGATCCACCTCCTACAGTTGCCCCCTTCCTCACCTGAGTTACGGCATCCTTTTTCTTTTATGGCTCTCAGGATTATTGCTGGTCCCCACTACTTCCATCCATGGAGAAGAGCGCCCCTTCGTGGGTTCAGTGACCATCAAAGAGATCAAGAAGGGGCCTGAATCAGAGACCCTTCTAAAGGTGAAGGAGAAGAAAGGTGAAGTGGAGGTCAAGATCACTGGCAAAACAGTGATCGAACTTCATGAAATCGTGTCGATCAAAGAGCTCGAACCAGGCTCCTCGATTCATGTGCTAGGCAAAAAGCAGGGCGAACAGCTTGGAGCGGGCGGTGCACGTTACCCTCCCATGATTATTAAGATTCATGCCATCGTATCAGGCTCCCTGAGACCGCCGGCTCTTCCAGAAAAACTCCGCGGAAATGGACTGACTTGGATCAGTGGAACTCTCAAGTCTGTCAACAACGGTACCGAGCGCGAAGTTGCAGAACACAGACTGGGTACCTCTCTCGGAACAGAAACCTTGCGAATTAAAAGGGTAAAAGCAAACACCTTGAAAAAGCGAAAGAAAGTTTTTCTTGGTGGGTACCTCGATGATTCAGATCGAAAAAATAGAACTCTGGAAGCTGTCGAAATCTTGCAACTCGCGCCACGGTGGAAGAAATATGAATCCACTCATAACCTTGCAAAAAGACTCCCGAAGAAAAGGGTAAAAGAAGGCGACGATAAAGATGACGACGATCTGCCTTTTTAATCTTTCCCTGAATCTCCGAAGAGAATCCCCTGCTTCAAGCGTCGCGACATCTTACTGAACCAACCGAGCTCCGAATTTGGAGTTTTTATAGAATCGACAGAATCTTCGATCACCTCCACAAGGATTCCCCCACATCCTACGTGTTGATAATCCCTCTGCCCTTTGGCAATACGTCGAGACACTCGAATGCCCACTTCAAGCTCTTCGCGGCATGATTCGCAATAGACCATTTCTCTTCTGTGTCGACCTTGGGCACGCATCTGATGTGTTCGTTTCCCATTACCGCCAATTGCGAGAAATATGCTTCTCCATTCCTCACCATGAGATTTCACATCCGACCCCGCAATGATGTGGGCTAACTCATGGAGAACAGTGTTTCGGTACTGGTCCCGGTTTTCCTCCAGGCTGAAAATGGGAAGACTCAGCCCCACCTGCTTACGCTTAGGACAGGCATTTCCAGCACTGCTGGTCAATCGTCGACTCAGCCTGATGTCGGTTCCGATCAAGCGACTTCTGTATTTAGGAAATTTCTCATACAGTTCGTCAAAGATCAATTTCGCTTCAGATTCAAGCTCAGTCATACAAGAGGAGGGCTCACTCAACGGAATCTCTCCTACTCATACTATCCACAGCATCAAACAACGCCTGAGTTCCTAACTTACCTCCGCCAGACTGTATCACTGCTTCGTATAGTTCTTTCGCCAATGTCAGTCCTTGAAGCTGGATTCCCATGCGCTCGCACTCTTGTAGCGCGATCTCCATATCTTTGACAAAGTGCTCAACGAAAAAACCTGGATCCATATCTCCACGCAATATGCGTGGTGCAAGATTTGTTAAAGACCATGATCCGGCAGCTCCACCTGACACACTTTCAAGAACGACCTCCGGATTCAATCCTGATCGATTTGCGTAAATCAAACCCTCACACATTCCGATCATCGTGCTCGCAATAATGGTTTGGTTGACCATTTTGGTGTGTTGTCCCGATCCGGCTGCTCCTTGGAATTTGATCTGACCACCGAGCACTTCAAAGATGGGAGCGACCTTATGAAAAGTTTCTTCAGCTCCTCCAACCATGATGCTCAAGGAGCCATTTTTGGCACCGACATCTCCACCAGAAACAGGTGCGTCTAAAAAAGAAAGTCCCTGCTGGCTCCCCTCTTGATAAAGCGATGCCGCAAGAGAAGGACGACTCGTCGTCATGTCGATCGCAATTTGGCATTGTCTTTCTTCGGCTGGACAGCTCAGCACACCGCTTTCACCTCTATAAATCTCTTCGACATCATGGGGATATCCCACAATAGAGATGATGACGTCATGGTGGCGTGCCAAAGCCCTTGGATTTTCAAACCACTCTGCGCCATCTTTCAAGAGAGGCTCTGCCTTTGCAGGAGTGCGTGTATAAATACCCATGGGGTAACCTTCGGATAACAAGTGACGGGCCATGGACTCTCCCATGACTCCCGTTCCAATCCAGCCGACGCTGGGTTTCATAATTCCCCCAAACTCTTCAAATATTACAATTTCCGGAAATGTTTTCTGGAAGTGCAGTCTACACCTTAGTTTCGGTCAATACAGCATGCCCCAAGGCTCGACTTATGTTCATCCATATGGCATGATCGACTTTTGCGATTCCTTACTCACCTCAGCTATTGACCGATTCGCAGTTGACCGATTCGCAGTTGACCCATTCGCAGTTGACCCATTCGCAGT
>JAACCY010000083.1 GCA_009937185.1 Planctomycetia bacterium | reverse complement strand
GACAGACGAGATTACTGACAGACGAGATTACTGACAGGTCAGGCCGTCGTTGGTCGGGTCCGGACCGGGGTCAGGGAATGGACTCAAAGGATTAGGGGATCCCGAGAACAGATATTGAAGAATGCTCACCGTGTCGGAAATATCGAGAACACCGTCGTCATTGACGTCTCCCGCATCCTGACAGTAGAGCGTTTCACCCGAGTAGGTGGCACCCAGAAGTGATTCTGCGTCGGCGATATCTATCGATCCGTCTAGATTGGTGTCGCCTCTTACGAAATGGGGCAACCACGTCGCTGATCCGGATTCGAGTGAAGTGACGTTATCTCCTCCGAGGGTGCAACTGTCGGGATCAAAGTGGATATCACGGGTCGTCGCTCCACCGACAGGGCGTATCACCTGTAAGAAGCCCAGAGTTTGGCCATCGAGGGCGGGCAAAGCGTTGGAACTGATCAGTTCGATCAAGATGCCCGTATCGGTTGCCGTGATATTCACGGTGGAAAGACCGGAGGACAGGGCGTCGAAGTCACTTCCGTCAATAGTGAACTGCGTTAACAGGAGTTCGTCGTATTCCAGTCCCATCGTAAAGGTCGCGCTGGATTTCTCGCTCCAGGCACGAATCGGTATCGAGATCACTTCTGTGATCAGGTCTGAAGAGACATCTTCCAGCAGGTAGAGAGGGTACTCATGAACCGTGATCGATCCGGACTGTGAAATCGGAATGATGATGTTTCCGAGAGTATCCGTCATCGAGATGGGAAGAGTTTCGAGATCCACGATAGTAATAGGAATAGTGACGCTGGAACCCGGGAAAAAGGGAACTCCTGGATTGGGCGAAAACCGAAGGTAAGCCGCGAGAACGTTGTTTCCTGCGGGGAATGGAGACGATCCAGTGTAGATCACCTGGAGGCCTTGAATAGCACCGGTGGAGTTGGTCGACGTGATCACTAGCGGAGTGAGTGATTCGCTGGCTGTCCCTGTTAAGTCCACAGAAACCAGATTGAGCAAGAGCTCGTCGTACTCCAGTCCCATCTGCCAAGAATCGATCTCAACTTCACTCGTGATCAGAATTGGAACGAGAGTTTCATTGGTTCCTGGGAGGACGACGGCATCGCCGAGTGTGATGCCATAGGAATCTGCTGCGAAGGATTTTGTTTGTGCCGGACTCGAAGTTGGAAAGAGAAGGAGGAGTAAGAATCCCATAAAGACCAAGGCAGATCGAAGTCTGTCAGAGCCATTTTCTTGTGCAGAGGCGGATAATGCCGAGACAGCGGTACTGTATTCCCAATGATCTCCCGCACGACCCGGTCTCGGATCATGGACAGATGTTGGTGCAGTGCTCTCTGTTCCCTTACTCAAGAAAAATTCCTTCTAGCGGCCCCATTATTATAAATGGGGACATGATTCCTTGTCCTTTGTCAGCGGCTGATGTCAAAGATTCAAATCGTTTTCAAAAGCTATTGAGTTCACTCCTACTTGGAAAGATCGAGCCTCTCGACTCGAAGGATCCTTGGTAGTTAGAGATCACTGAAGCTAGAGATCACTGAAGCTAGAGATCACTGTAGCTAGAGATCACTGTAGTTAGAGATCACTGAAGCTAGAGATCACTGAAGAATGAGTTGACTGAAGCAAGAGTTGACAGACGCGAGTCTGTTTATTGACGACAATACACAGTAGTCGTAAAGAGTGATCTCCTGGACCCATGACGCAGAAGACTCGACGACACTGACTCAAACAGCGACTGACCTAAACTCTTGATCGAATCAATAACCAGTGATGGCTTGATCTGACTCCATTTCTTTATCCCTCATTCTATACGGCCCCGAATGGGAGTAAAGTATGACGTTATAGAGGTTTCTGAGGTTTCTAGAGGTCGCTGACCTTGACAGGGTGTCCAAGGCTTCCTAGCCTCGCCCACCGACGAGGAAGTAGCCTTGGAATCGCCGCTTGTAATTGAAGTCAGTGCACATGTACCTAAGTCCTTCTCAATAAACAGGTTAAGTTGGAGATGTATGGTCAGTCAGCATACCGAAATGCCCGCTGTCCTCGGAAAATGGTCCCAAGTTCTCGATGAGAGGGTTCGGGGCCGTTTGGGGACAATTGAGCCGGAATCGCTCAAATTGGCACTTATTGAGGCGAATTCAGGCGGGAAAAGGGTTCGGCCTCTTCTTTCGCTGTGGTTTGGCTCAGCTCTAGGTGTGGAAATGGAACGTTTGCTGCCGGTGGCATGCCTGACGGAGTGGTTACACAGCGCATTTCTGATCCATGACGATATTCAAGACGGAGATATCTGGCGCAGAGATCGGCCGACGCTGTGGAAAAGCCATGGAATCCCTACGGCTTTGAATGCTGCTGATTGGCTTCTTTCAGCGGTGTATCGGGAAATCTCTTCGATCTCCTTGGATCCTTCTTCCAGAATTCGAATCTTGGATGCTGTCAGCGATGTGCATCGAAGAACTGTCGTAGGCCAGCAGTTCGATCTTTCTGGACGTGCCGATCCCTCATTCTCATTACAAAGGTATGAAGAATTGGTGCGATCCAAAACAGGTCGATACCTCGCTCTGGGTATGGTGTGTGTGGCCATCGTCAAGGGTTTGGACGACGGCGTCGTCGATACTCTTTGGGATGTCGGAGATCAGTTAGGGCCGGCTTTTCAAATTCAGGATGATCTTTTAGATTTGACCAAAGGCAAAGGGAGGGGGGGTGAAATGGGGAACGATATTCGGGAAGGCAAACCTTCCATTCTTTTTGCGCACTCTCTTCAATCTTCTGCCATGACCGATGCTGATAAGTCCTCGTTGGTGTCGATCATGGATCGATCGAGAGAAGAAACATCGACAACAGATATCCAAGAATGTATGGAAATTTTCGACAAGTGTGGCTCCATCGAGTTTGCGAAGTCGGAAGCCAGAAGTAGGTCTGCTCAGGGCCTTGGGATATTCAGTGGCATCGATGAGTTGTCTCCCGTGATCAAAGCTGAGTTTGAATCCATCTGTGAATATTTGACCGAGAGGAATCGTTAATTTGGTGAACTCGAAAAAAAACGTGCTGCTGATTTTTGGTGGAACTTGGAGCGAGAGAGATGTTTCCATCAAGAGTGCTCAGCAAGTACAGCAATGGATTTCCGATGCTGGATTTATTGTTCGCCCGGTTCGTTGGGACCACGATGGTTGGGTGAAGTGTGAGTCTCAGGATCTTGAAGAAGTCAGCGAAGCTCAACATCCCGCAGAATTACTCCAGGAGTTTGTCAATGAAGGGGTCGAAGTTGCCTTCAATTGCCTTCATGGAGGTGCCGGAGAAGATGGCACGGTTGCGGCCTTGTTTCAAATGTTCCGGATCGCTCATACAGGAGCCGGTGTCAGTGGTTCTGCGATATCTGCCTGCAAAGTTACTTTTAGGCAACGACTCAAAGGCTTAGGGATCAATGTTCCAAAAGCGGCTGTCGTTCACCGTGAAGTATGGAGATTGAAGTCTACTGAAGTGATTCGTGGGATCGTCGAAGAAATCGGACTCCCGTGCATCGTTAAGGATCCTTTTGGCGGATCCTCCGATGGTGTCTCAGTCGTTTCTGGCGACTCTGAAATCGTCGATACGATCGGCGGGCTCCTTGAGACTTGTCCGATGGTTCTTGTCGAGCAGTTCTTGTATGGAAAAGAATTGTCGATCCCCTGCTTGGGTTCTCGACAAGGAGCGCTACCTCAGACTTTACAATCGGTTGAGATTTGCCTTCCAGAAGGAGTTCCTTTTGATCGGAAGGTCAAGGATAGCGGCAAGTATGTCGATCCAGAGAGTCGCCAACTCTGCGACCTCCAAATCAATTGTCCATCTAGTGTGGATGCTGAAGTCAGCGTTGATCTCTCTAGGGCGGTTCGTCAAATACACTTGGAACTCGATTTAGGAACGCTCAGTCGTACCGACTTGATTATTTGTGGTGAAGAATATTTCTTCCTTGAGACGAATACCTGTCCGGGAATGACCCATAGAAGTTTGGTTCCTCTCTCTGCAGAAGAGAGCGGCTTCGAAGGACCTGAATTGATTCGCCGAATGCTGGACGCTGCCATTTCTCAGCATTTGGGACGTGCGACCGGGGGGTCCTTTGCCTGAAAAGAGACCCTTTCAAGACGGTCTCTTTTCCGGTGACGAATTCCTAAAGTTGCTGAATCTAGTTGAGCTCTCTGGACAAGGTCTGTTGTCAGATCGTGAACAACTCCGCATGGGAAAATTGTCGATCGAGATGAAGGGCTTTCGGGATCTGGTGACTTCTGCTGACAGAAATTCAGAAGAGACCCTGATCTCCGGTATAAAGACCTTGTTCCCAGAGGATGCGATCTACAGCGAAGAATCGGGAGAGGTTCGAGCGACAGGATCGAGACATTGGATCTTGGATCCTCTAGACGGCACTACGAACTTTGCTCATGGTCATCCTCTCTTTGCTGTTTCAGCAGGGCTGGTGGATTCTGAAGGTCCATTAGCGGCTGTTATTCACGCCCCAGTGCTCGGGGAAACCTGGTGGGCCACTCGGGGAGGGGGAGCTTGGGTTCGCCGAGTCTCTTCTTCTTCAGCTGACGTGGTAGCTCCTCGAGCTCTTCATGTGGCAACACCTGTTGATCTGGCCTCTTCGTTGTTAGCGACTGGATTTAGTTATCGCCGAAGAGAAGTTGATCATGGGGCCGTTGATCTCTTTGAAGACTTGTTGTTGAAAGCGAGAGAGATTCGACGAGGGGGAAGTGCATGTCTTGATCTTGCATTCACAGCGGCGGGAATATTCGCTGGGTTTTGGGAATTTGAACTGGCTCCTCACGATGTTTCAGCGGGCGCACTTCTAGTGAGAGAGGCCGGGGGAATGGTCACCGATGGAGAAGGTGGCGACGATTGGCTTTTCGGCAAGAGTATTATCGCTTCAGCGCCTAGCCTTCATGAAGAACTCTTGAAACGTGTGGCCCCGGTGACGATCGCTTTGAAAAAGAATTCAGGTTCATCGTGAGCAATAGAAATAATGGACGCCCTCTTATTGTTCGTGGGGCAAGAGAAAATAATCTCAGAAACATCGATGTAGAAATCCCGCGTGAGCGATTGGTTGTCGTGACTGGCGTCAGTGGCTCCGGTAAATCGACCTTGGCTCATGACATCATTTGCCGAGAGGGGCAGCGTCGATTTGTTGAGAGTTTAAGCCCTTATGCTCGACAGTACCTAGGACGCATGGATAGGCCGCAAGTGGAGACTGTGGAAGGTCTCAGTCCCACCATCGCTATCGATCAAAAAACTATTTCAAGAAATCCGCGCTCAACAGTGGGCACTATTACTGAGATATTGGATTTACTGAGGTTGCTGTACGCGCGTTTAGGTACTCCTCATTGTCCGGAGTGTGGCGAGTTGATCGAAGGTCGAAGCCGGGAGCAAATCGTTCTTCATGCCTGGCATCATCATTCGGCGAAAGACGTGACGATTTGCGCTCCCATTGTTCTGGAGCGAAAAGGGGAATATCGAAAAGAACTGGAAGACTTGCGCGAGCAAGGATTTCAGAGAGTGCGTATCGATGGTGAAATTCTTAGACTGTCTGAAGAAATCGTATTGGCCAGATATGAGCGTCATACTATCGAAATTGTCCTAGACCGTGTGAAGTTGGTCGATGGCAAAAGAGGACGCTTTGCAGAGGCTGTTGAGAAAGCCCTCTCTCTGGGCAATGGACTTGTGAACCTTGTCATCGGTGACGAAGCGACTCTCTTTTCTAGCCGATTAGGATGCACTTCATGTTCCGTCACTATTCCTGAACTCGAACCCCGATTGTTTTCTTTCAATAGCCCTCTAGGGGCTTGTGATCGTTGCGATGGCCTCGGTCGACGCAGATCGCCTTCTGAAGAAAGCATGGTTAAAGATCCTGATTTGTCCATCGAGGATGGTGCTTTGCAATTGCGTAAGCAAGGAAAGGTGATCCGTGGACTGGGTATTCCGTGGAAGGTACTCACCGATGCCTTGGCCGAGATTCGTATTGATGGCTCCCGGCCTTGGAAGAAATTGACTCAACGAGCACGTCAGTTTCTGTTGGATGGGGCAGCCTCGGTGGGGCATAAATCGAACTGGCCCGGATTAATCCAGTTATCCGAAGTCTCCTATGATTTGCATGGTGGTCGGGAACTGGAACGTTGGATGCCGTACTCTCCATGTCGAAGTTGTCATGGAAGTCGACTGCAGCCAGCAGCGAGATCAGTGCTCTTTAAGAATCGTGGTATTCAAGAGATTTGCGAAATGACCGTTGAGCAAGCCACTCAATTTTTCGCGAATTTGACCCTCGATGATCGAGAGGCATTGATCGGCCAATCTATATTCCCCGAGATTGGGGCTCGATTAGAATTCCTCGATAAAGTGGGTTTGGGATATTTAGCCATCGGCCGATCTGCAGACACACTTTCCGGAGGTGAAGCGCAAAGGATACGATTGGCGAGTCAATTGGGGAGTGGACTTCGAGGCGTGCTCTACGTGTTGGATGAACCTTCGATTGGCCTACACGCCTCTGATAATGCCACCATGTTGGAAATGCTCAGAGGGCTCCGGGACAAAGGGAATTCGCTACTGGTCGTAGAGCATGACCGGGAAACGATCGAGAGTGCCGATCACGTCATCGATATTGGTCCTGGTGCGGGAATCCATGGCGGGGAGCTCACGGGCGAAGGCACCGTCAGTCAGTTGCGCAAGAGTCCTCGTTCTGTCACGGGGGATTATCTCAGTGGTAGATCTGAAATCGCTATTCCTCAACAGAGAAGAAAAGCACAGGGGCATTTGGTGGTGCGCGGTGCAAGGATGCACAATCTCAACAATATCGATGTTGAAATCCCTTTAGGGAGCCTTGTTGTCATTTCGGGTGTGAGCGGTTCAGGGAAAAGTACTCTTGTTCAAGGCATTTTACAGCCTGCTGTTGCCGATCATTTGGAGTTGTTAACCGAGCCACCTGGGGACCATGACAAGGTCGAGGGCTTGGACGAGATCGACAAAATGATTCGTATCGATCAGAGCCCGATCGGTAGAACTCCACGATCCAATTCAGGAACTTACACAAAAGTCTTTGATGATATCCGGGATCTCTTCGCCAAAACCCCAGAAGCCAGAGCGCGAGGATGGAAAAAGGGTCGCTTTTCATTCAACGTCAAAGGGGGGCGCTGTGAAGCGTGTGAAGGTGCCGGTGTCACAACAATAGGAATGCAGTTCATGGCAGACATTCAGGTGGTCTGCGACGAGTGTCAGGGGACACGATTTAATGAAGAGACTCGGACGGTGAGGTGGCGCGGCCATGACGTCTCCGAAGTTCTCGCTCTTTCGATCGACGATGCTGCTCGTCTTTTTGAAGATGTCCCACAGGTGTTTTCGACATTGGACACTTTACAGAAAGTGGGTTTGGGGTACGTCTCTTTGGGGCAGCCCAGTACCACTCTTTCTGGGGGTGAAGCCCAACGGGTCAAATTGGCCACAGAATTGAGAAAAAGAAGCACTGGGAAGACTCTGTACATCCTCGACGAGCCGACTACAGGATTGCACTTTGCGGATGTTCAAAATCTCCTCAACTGTCTTCAGGCCCTCGTCGAAAGAGGCAACTCCGTCATCGTGATCGAACATTGCATGGACGTGATCAAGCAAGCGGATCACGTGATCGATCTGGGTCCTGAGGGAGGAGCTGGGGGTGGGCGTATCGTGGCTTGTGGCACCCCCGAGGAAATCATTAAGACTAAAGGTCTGACCGCTCAAGCTTTGAAACCGGAAATGACGGGTGTCCACAAAAAGGTGACCCAAAAAGGGAAAAAGAGGGGATCCGGAAAAGGGGAACCCACCGATCGATTTATCATTGAAGGTGCTCGTCAAAATAATCTTAAAGATGTCAGAGTCGAAATCCCAGCAGGAGAAATGACTGTGATTACAGGTCCGAGTGGTTCGGGTAAGAGCACTTTGGCCTTCGATATTTTGTTCTCCGAGGGACAGAGAAGGTATTTAGAAAGCTTATCGACATACGCCAGAAGATTTTTAGGCCGTATGGATCGTGCTCTGGTCGATCGAGTCGAGGGGATTGCACCGGCGGTGGCTATCGATCAGAGGAATCGTGGCAGCAATCCTCGGTCCACTGTCGCACCCTCTACTGAGATTTACGATTATTTACGGATCCTGTTTGCTCGGGCAGGTGAGGCATCATGTACCACCTGCGACGTTCCGTTGGAATCCGCGACTCCTGCCGTCGCCAGTCGCCGAATCCTTGAGGAACGAGGTGAGGAACCTACTCTACTTTTGGCTCCTCTCAATGCTCCCTTCCCAGATCTAGGATCTTTGCAGAGGGAAGGTTTTGCTCGTTTGAGGTTGAATGGATCGGAAGTTCTTAGATTTGACGAGATCGACGATTCGGACATGATTGAAAATGCTGACCAGGTCGACGTGGTCGTTGATCGATTGAAGCCTGGAAAGTCAGGGCGCGCCCGTGTCGCTGAAAGTGTCGAGGAATGTTATCGGAGGGGATTGGATCGGCTCATTGTTGCCGATGCGAGTGGGCAAGAGGTGGCGAGATATACGCGTCATCTTTCATGTCCTTCGGGTCACATGATGTTGACGGAAGAACTGTCTCCTCGGTTGTTTTCGTTCAATCATCATTCAGGGGCTGGTTCCGGGTGTTCTGGATTAGGTGTTCTGAAACAGGTCGATCCTCGATTACTGATTACGAATGAGAGTAAACCGCTCTTTAATGGTGCGATGGAACATCGTCTCGGTTCCTGGATCGGTCGGCGTAGTTCTCGTGTCAGAAAAGTCATCGATGCAGCACTGGAAGCTCATGGCTTTGACCCCAAATCCCCTGTGCAGGAGTTGGGTGAGGATGGTTGGAATCTGATTCTTCACGGAACCGGTGATCAATCTTATCCGGTTCGATACAGAACTCGTCGAGGCAGCGGTCGTTTACGACAAGTGACGGGATCGACCTGGGAGGGTTTGATTCAGAGAGTCTCCGCCTGGCACCAAAGGGCCGGTTCTCCTCGTTGGAGACGAGCCATCGAAGATCACTTGGCGATTCGTCCATGTCCCGGCTGCTCCGGGGGGCGATTGAAACCCGAATTATTGGCGGTCAGGATTGAAGGTAAGAATATCTCTGACCTTTGCCAGTTGACGGTGTCCTCCGCTCTTGAATTTTTTAATAGTTTGACGTTGAGCGGCTATCGTAAAGAGGTGGCTCAACAGATACATACGGAAGTGGCCAGTCGTCTAGGATTCTTAGAACAAGTCGGATTGGGATATCTTGGGTTGGACAGAGCGACCGAATCACTTTCAGGCGGAGAATCCCAAAGAATACGATTGGCGACTCAAATTGGTAATCAATTGGTGGGCGTCCTTTATGTCCTGGACGAACCTACGATAGGTCTGCACCCCAGAGACGTCGATCGTTTGTTGGATTCGTTGGTCTCTCTTAAAGATCAAGGCAACACATTAGTGGTCGTTGAGCATGATGAAAGAACGATGAATCGTGCGGATCACATCGTGGATATGGGACCTGGAGCGGGAGTCGAAGGAGGGGAAGTTGTTGCAGAAGGAACACCCGAATCGATGAGGAATAATACCCAATCACGGACAGGTGATTTTTTAGCGGGTCGTGAACTGGTCTACGAAATTTCTGAAAGACGCTCTCCCGAGAATGGCGATTTGACCGTTGTTGGAGCCAGAGCAAATAATCTGAAAAATCTAACGGTGTCGTTTCCAAAGGGAGTCTTGACCTGTGTCACAGGTGTTTCCGGATCTGGGAAATCTTCTCTAGTCATGGATATCCTTGCTCGCGAATTGGCCACTCAGTTGGCCGGTGCGAGACCTGCGAGTGCGGAACATGAGCGGCTCGAAGGAGTCGAAGGCTTCGATGGATTAGGAGTGATTGACCAACAACCCTTGGGCAGAACTCCTTCTTCGAATGCCGCCACTTACACAGGGCTGATGTCTCCAATGCGCGGATTGTATGCAAAAACAGCCTTGGCTCGATTAAGGGGTTGGGGACCTGGCCGGTTCTCATTCAACGTTGCCGGTGGTCGTTGCGAAACCTGTGAAGGTAAAGGAGGTGTATTGATTGAAATGCATTTCCTGAGCGACGTTTGGGTCAAATGCGATGATTGCCACGGTAAGCGATATGAGTCCGAAACTTTGGAAGCCCGTTGGAAAGGGCACAGCATTGCAGACGTCCTCGAGATGGACGTTCGACAAGCGCGCCAGGTATTCGACGGCATTCCTGCGATTTCATCAATGTTGACTGCTCTTGAAGATGTGGGTCTGGGATATTTAAGTTTGGGACAGTCGGCGACGACACTTTCAGGTGGAGAAGCCCAGAGAGTGAAGTTGGCATCTGAATTGGGTCGTCGTTCGCGTGGACGGAAAATATACATTTTAGACGAACCTACGACGGGGCTTCATTTCGGTGACGTAAAACTGTTGGTGAAAATGTTACATAGACTTGTGGACAGAGGCGATACCGTGGTAGTGATTGAACACGATATGGACCTTGTTGCGAGTGCCGACCATGTCATCGATTTGGGACCAGATGGTGGAGGTGCCGGCGGAGGCATCGTCGCTGAGGGGACACCGGAAGAAGTCGCCAAATGCCGGAAGAGTTATACGGGCAAAGCTTTGTCAGAGAAATTCAAGGCTGCAAAAAAAACGTCTGCTCGAAAAAAGTCTACGAAAACAAATTCAGGTGGAAAGTAGCCACTCGTGGGGGGGCGTTCGAATCACAGTTCTTTCTCATGGGTAGTTTTTAGTTCACTCTGCCGCAAGATCTCGTGTTCTTTCTAGGAGTTGTTGCTCTAACTGCGCCTGTCTCGATAATCCGTTGACCAAGCCTCTGAGAGCTTCTTCCAGATCACTGGAGGCTTTCTGACCTTTGCCCCTGAATTCTAAGAGGTCGCGAACTATTTCAGTCGTTCTTCGAACTTCGACTGCTCCTTCAGCGTAGCGATTCGCACATTCGTGCAGAGCGATGAACGCTCCTTCTCGATCTCCAGGACTGTTCAGAATTCTCCAAGGACGGCTTCTGATTTCAGTGACCAAGCCATGTAGATCTTGGCTGGTGTCATTCAAGTTTTCCACAGTATGGCGAATTGGAGCCCTGTTCTCTTGTAAAATTTCATGGAGGTCGTCGAGTATTCGATCGGTTTTTCGGCCAACTATGGAAATGGATTCTGCCGTATCGGGAAGGATTTGAGCATGGCTTCGCAGCTCTTGTAGTAGTTCTTCAGCATTCTGGATCGACTGAAGAATAGGAATGCGACCTTCTCTCACAAGTTGCCGGAGTTCTTGAGAGGCTGAGTTGAGACTTTCTCCCGCCGTGACAAGCGTGCTGGTCATCTCGTACAACCCGCCTGATCGATTCAAGAAATCACCCAGTCTGCCCACCGACTCTGCCGCTCTTCGTAGCGCACTGAGGGCGATCGAGGATTGCTGTTCGTCATGATATTTTTTTCCGAGATCCACCATCAAGATATCGGTCTCTAGTATCGATTCGGTGTGACCAGGGGTGATGTCGATGGTGTTGCCTCGATTCGCCAATTGGCGCAACTGTACCTTTGATCCCGCTGTAATCCGGTGTTCGGCATTCCGTGAGATATTGGCATGGGCAACAAATAGAGGTAGAGAGGAGGCGGAATCTTCAGCTTCAAGTTTTTCAATAAATTCAATGCTATGAACTTTTCCGATGGGGTGTCCCCGGAAGGTCACTAGCGTCCCAGTTTCGATGAGACCGACGTCTTCTAGGGAGAAACTGATCTGTTCCTCAGACGCATTCGCAAGATCAGGAAGTGGCAACTGCGACACGAGGGTCAATGTGATCAGTAAGAAAAAGAGAAGTCCCCATCTTTTGTGGAAAGATTGTTGATTCTTCGGCATTTTGATTCTCCCTGTTGATCCATGATCGATCCGGCAAAGAGAAACGAGTTCATCTTTACCATCCTGAAGTATCGACACAATTCAGGGGGTTCTTCATATCTTTTTCCAAAGCTGAAATTCGGTGTGCTTTAGGAGGTAGATCCGGGAAAGAGCGTTTGCCACCAATCAACATGTTGCAATTGGGACTCTATTCGTTCTTTACGTGATCCGAGGTATTCGAAAGGGGGCGCGGTTTCAGCGTGTGAACCCGAAAGAATCAATATCACAGCCCGAGCATTGTACCGAACCCAGCGATCTTCGTCGGTCAGTACGGGGAACAGGAGTGGAACGTATTCACGATTCCCAGTTTGTTGAATCAGGTGAATTGTTTGCGTTCGTATGGCTGCATCCTGATTCAGTAGCCCCGGCCAGGTTCCTCCTCCATCGCTCACGATGAGAGAGGACGTTTGGCAACCCTGACCACATATTGTGAAGAGGATCAACAACGGTAATACCCAGCGTAAGGGCCGCAGTAGATACTCATTGACGGGGTGTCTCTTCATGCTGTCCCCTTTCAGGATCCTATTTTCGCAATTCTGACACGAGGGTCAAGGTCGGGGTTGGTGGAGGTGACCGATGGGAGGTGATAGCCTGCTGGGGTTACCACAGGAAACGGTATTGAATTTGGGGTTTTTAATGGGGCCGCTGGAATGCGATCATCTTGTTGTTGGGGCCGGTTCTACCGGTCTTGCTGTCGTGGATCATTTGCTCCGCAGAGAAGCGGGCTCAGTGCTTCTGATCGACAGCCATGAAACCCCTCAATCTCGCTTAGGAGCCCCTAGAGCTCCTCTCATTCCCGCTGAAGGTGATCGTTGGTCTCGGTGGAGTCGTCGAGGTCAAGAGCTCTATGAGGGCTGGGACAGCTGGCTTGAGATCGACCCCGGACTTCGCAGAAGCGGAGTGTTGATCATGGGGGAACAGTCCGCGACCGATGGTGAAATTTTAGATTCCGAAAAAATGAAGCATCGCTGGTCCGGATTGAGTGACACCGATTCGTGGGCCACATTTCTGGGACATGGAGCCACTGTGGATGCCATGGAGGTGACCAGTGCTCTGATGTGGCGCATGAGAAAAGGTGGAGGCCGTTTCCATGGAGGAGCCGCATTGCATTCTCTCGAAGAGGCTTCAGATGGAGTCCATTTTTCCACTTCGAGACGTGAAGGTTTTGCTTCTCATGTCTTTCTCTGTATCGGTGCTCATTCGACCAAACTTCTTGAAGGCTTTGGTGTGCGCCATGGCCATCGGCTTGAAACAGTTTCTGAGTTCACTCTGGCTTGGGACGGCGAGGTGCCACCCTTGATTCATTGGCCCAAAGAAAAAGCGGTCTTGTTTCGATCATCGAAAGATGAAGTGGAGATCATACTCCAGGCAGATTTAGAGGATGCGGATCTACCCGGCCCTCTGCCGGATCCCACTGTTTGTTGGGAGGCTCTCTCTGAATTCCGAAAGAAATGGTGCTCTTGGCTTCCACCGTTGGAAGTCGCCGCTGTAAAGCGAGCAAGAGCACGGCATCGAGTTTCTTTCTCGGCAGAATCTAGCACTCTCTATGCGAGTGCCGGAGGCCGAATAGTCATGCCAGGCTCTTGTGGCGAGCACAGCGAGTTACTTTTTCCTGTGATGGCAGAAGAGGCCGTCGAGCAGGTCCTTGCCGGCAGTACTGGTGGACTTCTAGAGGATCTTGAAGGGTAACGAAATGGTCACTGATCAAGAGAACCCTCGTTCATGGTTTTGGCATGACGGCGTGAAATCTATTTTAACAGATGCACGCATTTCGTTTATGACACCTGCATTGTTGTATGGTGAATCCGCATTCGAAACGATACGGATTGAAAATGGTGTTCCATTGTTCTTGGAGGACCATCTCTCCCGTCTGGAGTCTTCCTTAGAGTCATTAGAGATCGAGGTGAATGATTGCTCTCAGCGAGTGAAGAGAGGAATCCAGGAGTTGTCTGTCGAAATGGAAAAAGACATACTTTGGAGAATTAGAGTTACCGTGTTTCGTGATTCGGTCTCAATGAATGGGCTCGATTTTAAGTCAACGGATGGGCACGTTTTCATCACGGCAACGCCTCTCAAAGTTGACGAAGATCCGAGCGGCATTTCCGCCAAAGTAGTCAACGTGAAGAAGATTCCCCCTGAGTGCCTTGACCCTTCCATTAAGCATGGAAACTACCTGAACAATCTGATCGCTCAGAGGGAAGCGCGAAAAGCAGGGTTCGATGCTGCTGTGATGTTGACACTAGATGGTGATGTTGCCGAATCCGCGACCGCGAATATTTTCTGGTGTCGCGATCAAAACGTATATACATGTTCTCACGAATACGTGCTTCCGGGGATCACCCGTCAATGGGTCATCGAGCAATGTCATAAGCAAGGATTTCAGGTTCATGAAGGGTTGTTTTCGGTGAAGGAACTTTTCTTAGCAGACGAAATATTTTTCAGTTCTTCGATCCAAGGTCTCGCTTCGGTTTCGAAGCTCGATCATCAATCATGGAGCCATGCGCCCGGTCCAATGACCCGTAAATTGCGATCTTTATATCAAGAAAGTTGTCAATCGATGGCTGGCAGGAGTGTTCTCTGATGGTGAAGGCTTGGATACCGACAACCGAAATCGTCGACGCGAGCAATATCGTCCGCTGGATGCGTGATCTGGGTCATGTGGTGGATGCCGAAAACCCTGCTGTTGCGGTCAATAAATTTATTCGCTGGAGTCAAGAATCGAGTGCTGACTTTTGGGATGCACTGATGTTGGATCTTGGTGTGGTATGGACTCAAGGTTACGAACAAACAGTAGATCTTTCCAAGGGACCTGAATGGGCCGACTGGTTCGTGGGCGGTCGCACCAGTATCGCTTTGAATTGTGTGGATCTTCCAGCCTCCGAAAACCCTGACGATTTAGCTTTGGTAGGAGAGTCCGAGGACGGCACCGTTCGTCGTTGGACCTTTTCAGAAGCTGCGGATCATGTCGATCAACTCGCGGGTTTGCTTCGTTCGAGAGGAATTCGCCCCGGTGATCGTATTGGTTGCCTGATGCCGATGGTCGCAGAGGTGGCATTTGCCATGCTGGCGACTATGAAGGTCGGTGCCGTGTTTGTCCCTATATTTAGTGGATACGCGGCCCCATCCGTTCGAGAAAGGCTCGAAGACGCTTCTGCGAAATTATTGTTTACGGCAGATGTAGGTTTTCGTAGAGGAAAGTCTTTCGACCTGAAATCTCATGCTGACGCTGCTTTAGAAAACCTAGAATGTGTTGATTCCGTGATTGTCCTGAAGAGGGGTGATGGAAGTTGTTCCATGACGCCGGATCGAGATCTCTGGTGGGATGATTCTCTTCAACAGGAGTTTGCTGATACGAGCACTGAAATGATGCGGGCTATGGATCCCGCCTTGATGATCTATACCAGTGGAACCACTGGTAAACCAAAAGGAACAATCCATACCCATGCCGGCTGTATGGCACAAATGGGCAAAGAACTGCGGTTTAATTTTGACGTTGGAAAGCCAGATGATCTTTTTTGGTGGTTCACCGATATCGGCTGGATGATGGGACCTTGGGAGATCATCGGTTGTTGGCTCAACAGAACTGCTTTTCTTGTCTGTGAGGGGGCTCCTGATTACCCCGCTCCCGATCGACTTTGGAAAATGGTGGAGCAACATCGTGTCACACACCTTGGAATCAGTCCCACTGCGATTCGATTACTGATGCGATCAGGGGCGGATGTTCTCGAAGGAATCGATCTCTCTTCTTTAAGAATTCTGGGATCCACGGGTGAGCCTTGGGATCCCGATAGTTATCGTTGGTTTTATGAAAACATCGGCAATTCCCAGCTGCCTGTGATCAATATCTCCGGAGGCACGGACATCGTAGGGTGTTTCCTCGCACCTTTACCTGTTCCCCCCATCAAGGAAACGTCTCTTCAGTCTCCCGGTTTAGGAATGGATATCGACGTCTTCAACGATGAGGGCGAGCCTATCCGAGAAGAAGTAGGGTATCTCGTTTGTAAAAACCCGGCGCCATCGATGACTCGTTCATTATGGAAAGCCGATACGAAATACATCGAAACCTATTGGTCACGTTTCCCAGGAATTTGGAATCATGGTGACTGGGCGCGAGTTGAAGCGGATGGGCAGTGGTACCTCTCTGGTCGTGCTGATGACACGCTAAATATTGCGGGTCGCAGAGTCGGCCCGGGTGAAGTCGAGTCGGCATTGATGGAGCATGCTAGTGTGAGTGAAGCCGCCGCTATTGGTGTACCAGATGATTTGAAGGGCACAGAGCTGATTTGCTTTGTCGTTTTACATGAAGCGACTATTGAGAGTGACGAACTGCGGGAAGAATTGAAGGATCAAGTCACTTCGGCACTCGGAAAAGTCGATAGACCCAAATCCATCTTCTTTGTCGACGACCTACCAAGAACTAGAAGTGCAAAGATCGTACGTCGATTGATTCGCGCTCGTCACTTGGGCGATATGAACATGGGAGACCTCAGCAGTATCGCAAACCCTGACGCCCTCGATGGAATCTCTCGCAGCCGATAGGCTCCAAGCTGAGCGTTTTACTTCTCGTCGGTTTTTGACACGCCTAGGAATGCTCTCGGGTCGGCGGCATCTCGCAATCCGTCACCTAAGAAATTGTATGCGAGTACAGCCAAGAAAATAAAGAAGCCTGGAGTGATCAACCATGGGTTGTATTTCATCACTTCAGTGACTTGGCAATCCTTGAGAAGCAAACCCCATGAAGAGTCCGGCTCGGTGATCCCGAATCCGAGGTAAGACAAAGCCACCTCTCCAAGAATGTAATACGGAACATAGAGGGTGGCGGTGACGATCACGATGGAGGCTGTATTCGGTAGTAAGTGTCTAATGATGACACGCAGTGAGGACCCTCCAAGAGAGCGTGCTGCTAAGGCATACTCACTTTCTCTGAGACTGAGAACCATACCCCTAATCATTCTTCCTGTGCTGGCCCAACCGACGATAGCCAGAATGGCCACGATCATGATGTATGTCTGTCGAGAACTGAGATCGTTAGGAAGCGCATATCGCAGTGTCAGGATTAAGTAAAGACCCGGAATGGCGAGAAGCAATTCGACGAGTCTCATCAGAAGGAAATCCCAGATTCCGCCAAAGTAACCGGCGAGTCCGCCGATGAAGAGACCGATCGTGATACTGATAAATATACCTATGAGTCCCACTGACAGAGAGACCTGCCCGCCGTAAAGAATACGGGTCCATAGATCTCGTCCGAGAATATCTGTACCCATCATGAAGAGGCCGTAGTGAAGATTGTCGACTTTGGGACAATCCTCGTTCTTGAGACCCATCAGTTGGAAATTCCCGTGAATTTTGAAGAAACCACAAAGGCTGAAAACTTCGTGTCTTTCGTCAGATCCAATAAAGAAACGGATCGGGATCGAGATATTTCTGTCTTCGGCGAGGAGGTACTCCATCTCTCCATATTCATCCCAGGATTCGTACTCTCTGAGTGGATGGACATGGGGGCGAAGTGTGAAGGAACCTGAGGAATCATGAAAATGAACCCCGCCGGTGAACCAGTCCCAACGTTTTTCATAAGTGGAAAGAATCACCTCTTCGAAGTTCTCGTCTTCACCGATCAGTTCTCCCGTTTTGGCGACGGAGTATCCTCCGAGCAGCATCGGACCGTACTTGACGGTGTATTTGTTGGTTTCGTTCATTCCGTAAGGAGCGATGAAACCACCAAAGCTGCACATGAGGTAAAGCGAGACGAGGATAAACAATCCTACCATCGCTAATTTGTTCTTACGCAAACGGTGCCAGAGTATTTCCCAAGGTCCGCGTGGTGGAGGCATATCTGAGTGTTGGCTGTCTGTATTTTGGTTGTCGGGGTTTTGGCTGGAGTCATTCATTAGGACAACCTTACCCTCGGGTCAACAACCGCCAGCAATAGATCTGCGATCAAATTTCCGAAGACCAGCAACAAGGTCGAGATCAATACGCTAGCGAGTACCAAGGGTTCATCTTTAGCACTGATGGCTTCGAAAATGAGGCGACCCAGTCCAGGCCAATTCATCACAATCTCAACAAGAAGCGAACCGCTGAGTAGGCTGGCCAATGAGTATCCAAACAGAGTGACAAGCGGATTGACGGCGTTTCTGAAGGCATGTTTGAAAAGTACGCCGTTGTTTGAAACACCTTTGGCTCTCGCCGTTCTGACATAATCCTGACTCAGTGCTTCGATCATGTTGCCACGTGCCTGCCGCATATATCCTGCCATGGAAGAGGTGCCGAGTACTAATGCGGGAAGAATGAGATGGTGAGCCCGGTCACTGATTTTTCCCCAAAATCCAAAGGTGTCGTAATCGAGAGATCGCATGTCTCCGATGGGGAAAAGCCCCGTATAGGAGGCAAAGAGCATCGCCAAGAGCGCAAAGAAGACTGTCGGAATCGACAATCCCAAAAATGCGATGATACCTGCGGAGTGGTCGAGTCGAGAGTTTGGTTTAACGGCAGCAAAGACTCCGAGTGGGATGCCTAATCCGTAGGCAATTAGGAGTGCTGCGATAGAGAGTGTCAGAGTGTTTAGAAGTCGCTCTTTAATGATCCCAAAGACAGGGCGATTGAACTTATAGGAAATACCGAAATCGAGTGTCATGGCATTTACGAGCCATGAAAAGAATCCTTCGATCGCACCGACCTTGCGATAGACCACGGCTTCGTCGTCGCATTGGTAGTTTGCTGAATTGATGTTGAACTTTAGAAGGGAGCGACTCGCTTCCTTCGCGTTCACAACAGTGCCGTCTTTTAAAATTTGCGGTCTGTATTCACCGGTATCTTCGAACTTCCACTCATGGCCTTGGTCCGAAAAGGTGCCGAGGGCGACGAGTTCTGACCGGTTGAGCCGAATCAGGAGACCCGCATTTTCCTTTTGCCTCAGAACCTCAGTAGTGGACCGAGCGGGGTCCGCTTCCATCTGGCTGTAGAAATCTCCGGGTGCTTGCTTGAGAAGCAAGAACGTGAGAAGTGAGACCACCAAAACCAAAGGTGGAATCGAGAGAAGTCTGCGCAGGCTGAAGGTCAGCAAGAGGTTATCTCCGAGTTCAGGGGGATTTTTTCCAAAGACTTTCGATGTTCCAAGTCAACATTGGACGCAAGAGGCTGGGCCACAGATTTCCGAGCCGATCCTTTTGAACTACAGCGTATGAGTTCGCAGCAATCAGGTAGATCATCGGAATGTTTTGACCGATCAATTCTTGAACTTCGTCGTAGTACTTCTTGCGCACTTTGTTGTCGAGTTCTCCATCCATCATGGCCATGAGCTCGTCGATGCGTGCTTCCCATTCCGTGGCAGGTTCCGGTTGTTGTGGATACCAAGCATGAAGGCGGCCGCTGGAGAGGGTGATGTTTTTGCCATTGGCGGGGTCGGGTGGAACGCCTGATCCCCAACCGAGCAGAATCATATCCCATTTATGGCTGTCTCTAAGGCTGGTCACGAGGTCATTGAAAATGATGGGTTTGAAGTTGACGTCGAGACCAGCGCTTTTTAGGTTCTTGCTGAGCAGGTTTCCGACTTGTTGGCGAAGGTTATTCTCAACATTGGTATTCAACGAGAATGAAATTTTTCGACCTTTGTCATCTTCGCGGATACCGTCACCGTCTTTGTCGATCCATCCCAATTCGTCGAGAAGCGCTCCTGCTTTCTCAAGTGAGTGTGGGTATTTCTGAACACCATTGTGATACCAACTGATATTACCGGGAGTAATGCTGGACCATATGGGAGTCGCTCGGCCTTGGAATGCTGTTCTCTTGATGCCGTCTCGATCGATGGCATGGTTGACCGCCTGGCGAAACTTGAGATTGTTGAACCAGTATGATTTTGCGGGATCGACAAATGGTTCTCCAGAGTCTGCGTCTTTTCCCGGATGAAGATTGAAGCATACCCAATTGGAATTCAGGCTCACTCCCAATCGTACCAGGTCTGCTGCGTTACTCTTCTCCATAGCCAAGGCTTCTTTGAAGTGGTCCGCTGGCAAGTCCATGAAGATGTCTAATTCGCCAGCTTCAAACTTTTGCCAATGGAGATTGACGTCCTTCACAAGGACGATCACAACTTGATCAAGGTAAGGCAAACGCTGTTGACGAGCATCGACCTTCCAGTAGTACGGATTGCGTTCGTACACGATCTTTTCTGCGGGAATGTATTGTTTGAGGATGAATGGACCACAGCCGATGAGGTCGGCGGGATCACCATTGGAGGTCATTTGTTGGAGGAGAGTCGGGTCCTCTGCTTGAAGGTGGGTGTTCCACTTGTGTTCAGGAATGATGCTGGCATTGCCGACGTGAGTCAGGAACTGTGAGTCAATTCTATCCAGTGTGAAAACGAGGGCGTTTCTGTCTTTATCTGCGGAAACCTTAGGTAAAGTACCCGTGATCGGATGCTTGAAGCCATCTTTGATACTGGTGGCAATCTTGGGATGAAAAATTGCTTGGAAAGAAAACAGGGCATCCTCGACATCGCAAACTTCTCCGTCTGACCAACGGATGCCGTCTCTCATGAAAAATGTCCAGGTGAGAAGATCGTCTGAAATCTCCCATGATTTCGCCAACTCAGGCTCGGCTTCCCATTTTCCATTGTTGTAGGAAACGAGGGAGGAGAAGGCGAGGGCTCCAATCTCCTGATCAGTCGCACCTTTGGGTTCGACAGGGTTGAATGTTTCCACTTCACCGAGAATCGCGTAGACCAACCGTCCGCCGTAGGTTCCTGTGCGATTTTTGACGCTGGCATCAGGGCTGAGACTTCCGGCGAAGGGCGGAGTGGGGGTGCCCACTGGGAGATTCATGTCGACTGTTGGCTCGGGTTGCTTGTCCCTTTTGTTACGAATCCGCACCACAGGCTTTTTTGCGACAGGATTGTCGAGGGTCTCTGTTGCGCCGTTTGGGGAGCTCGATTCTGTATTTTTGGCCCCTTCTTGTTTGACGCATCCGCCGATCAAGAGCAGAAGGAGGGTCAATTGGAGAATCTTTGTCATAGAGTTCTGACAAGAGACTTTTGGAAGTCTGAAAAGTGAATGCATTTGACCTCAGTTTTCTGGAACCTCAGTTTTTTGAACTCATGGAGTATTTGCGGTGCAGGCCTGATTCAAGGCAGCACTGATTCAGGGCAGCGCTGATTCAGGGTTCTGGTTCGCAGACTCTCCGGGAATGGGAGGATAACGCATTCCACGACGATGGCCATGGTAATCGTGAGCCTAGCAGGAGCAGAATACGGCATATATTGGCCGGGATGGTCGAACTGGAAGCCTGTTTAGTTTAAGGTGCCCTCCCGATAGCGCACCCGGAAGAAGCGTTCCCCGGGTGCACCTTTCTGTGACGGGGTGCGAAGAGGAGAAGTTTCTGATGAATCCTACTTTTGGTAGCTTGAAATCGTTTTTGCGGAGTATTGCCAGCGTCTTCCTTTGCGCAGTATTGCTGGCGGGTTGCAATTCCAATACTTCGGGAAATCTTACTGAATCAGGTCTGTTAAAGATCAATAGTGTTGCTGCTCCATCCGCAGAGAATTATTTCCGAATCCCTCTGATGACGAACCCTCCCGACTTGGACCCCATCCTCGTTTCGGATACCACGTCTGATGGTGTGGCTTCTAAGATATTTAACACACTTCTCGATTATGATCCCGATTTGAAGTTGGAGCCTTGCCTGGCCAAGGCGATGCCTGTGGTTTCAGAAGATGGTCGTGTTTACGACTTCGAACTTCGAGACGGTGTGTTCTTCTCTAACGGTCGGAAGGTCACCGCTCATGATCTTAAATATAGCCTTCAAAGATTAGCGTCGGTCCGTTCTAAAAGGTCCAATCTCATCAAGCCTATCGTCGGTGCTGAAGAGGCTATAAACGCTTCCCAAAAAAACCAGGTGATCTCTCCAGAGATAAGTGGCATCGAAGTGATCGACGATCTCAATCTTCGTCTGACTCTCGTGGAACCCTATGCTCCCTTTATCTACAACCTAGCGATGGTGAATACAGCCGCTGTCCCTCGTGAGGTTGTTGAGGAAGTTGGAGATTCTTTTTCACGGCAACCCGTCGGTACGGGGCCATTCATATTGTCCGAATGGAAAGAGGGGACCTCGATCCTTCTCACTGCCAATAAAGATTACTTTGAAGGAGCTCCACGTCTTGCAGGGATTCATTATCGGGTCATTCCGGAGTCCTTGGCTCAGTTGGAAGAATATAAAGCGGGCAACTTTGATGTTTTGGCTGTCACGCAGGGGATATATCCGAAATGGAATAAATCCGATAAGGCTGACGAAGTCAAAAGCTGGCCATCATTGGCAGTTCAGTATTATGGATTCAATCTTGAGAAAGAGGGTTCTCCCTACGCTGGAAACTCTGAGTCCGCGCGTAAATTGCGTGAGGCTGTGAACCTTTCTGTGGATAGAAATTTTCTGGGAGAGATTTTACTCGAAGGCCGTTTTTACCCGGCGAATGGAATCCTGCCCCCGGGAATCCTGGGTCATAATTCGGAGAGACCTGCTTTCGAGATGGATCGAGAAAGAGCCCAAGAGCTGCGCGCTGAAGCAGGATATCCCCATGGCGAAGGATTGCCTACCGTGGACCTGTGGTTCAACACTCAAGGCGATAACTCAAAAATCGCTCAGGTGGTCCAGGCGGATCTGAAAAAGGTGGGCATTCCCATCGACTTGAAGATGTTGGATTGGGGAGCTTTTATTGAGGCGACCGATTCTGGAGAACCTTCCTTCTTTCGCCTGGGTTGGGTAGCGGATTATCCGGATGCCGAAAACTTTCTGGCCTTTCTTTTCCATTCGAAAAATAAAGGATCAAACGGAAACGTCTCGTTCTTCGACGACAGCGAGGTCGACAGATTACTCGACGAGTCGAACGTGATTGCGGATATGGATCAACGTCTTGCTCTGTTGCAACAGGCAGAGGCTCGCATCATTGAGAAAACCCCTTGGCTCTTCCTTCTCTTTGGTCGCGAAACAGTTCTGCTCAAGCCTTACGTCCGAAACTTCAATCCCACAGGGATGTGTGACGACGTTCAGGGAAATCATGTGCGTTGGCATCTGGTGGACCTGGAGACGGCCCGTTAGGGCTGGGACGAGGAATTTTGGTCGCATATACCCTGCGTCGACTACTTCAGGCGATACCGGTCATCTTGTTGGTGACCCTGATCGTCTTTTTGTTGAATGCCGCAATTCCCGGTGATCCGGGTCGCATTCGACTCGGTCAGCGTGCCGACCCCGCTGCTGTTGAAGCCTACAATGATACCCGTGGTTACAACGATCCGATTCCTGTTCAGTATTTCAATTATCTTTGGCGCTTGTTCACCCGGTTTGACTTGGGTGAATCCGATGTCAAAGCTGGAAAAAGCGTCAACGAGATACTGGAAGAGTCCTTTTTCGTTACTCTGCGTCTGGCATTACTGTCGATCGTCGTTGCACTCATCGTAGGTATAGGTACCGGTATTTTGTCTGCTGTGAAAAGTAGAACAGCCGTGGATTACATATCGATGTTGATCGCCATCATCGGCGTCTCGATGCCCGTATTTTGGCTTGGGATATTAATGATCATCTACGTGGCTCCTGTACTGGGATTGCCACGGACGGGATTTGACGACACGAATACCTATACGATGTTGAGATCGCTCGCGATGCCGGCGTCTGCGTTGGGTTTGTTGTCTTCTGCAACCATTGCTCGTCTCAGCCGCTCTGCGATGCTCGACGTCATGACGCAGGATTACATCCGAAGAGCGCGCTCCAAAGGTCTCGCTGAGTCCGTTGTCGTTCTCAAGCATGCCATGAGAAACGCAGCCATCCCTATTGTGACTGTCGTTGGAAATTCATTTGGTTACCTCTTGGTGGGGGCGGTTCTCACAGAGACTGTCTTTGCACTTCCAGGTTTGGGTAGAGAAGTTGTCGAGGCGATCAAGCAACGAGATAGAGAATTGATCACGGGTGGAATATTACTGATGTCCTTCGTGTTTATCGGGGTCAATCTTCTCGTCGATTTGTCATATGCTGTCTTCGATCCAAGGATCCGTGATGACCGAAGTTAAAATAGGTAAATCGCCCACTCAGATGGCCTTAAAAAGGCTCAGGAAAAACTTGTTGGCGATGGGCGGAGCCGTCATCGTCTTGATCGTCTTCTTCCTAGCATTTTTCCCCTCATGGGTCGTTCCGCACCATGCGGACGGTTCAGGGATTTACACCTACGCTGAACAATTTAGAACAGTAGAGGAATACCAGAAACCTCCTGGAATCCCCGGGCATCCTCTCGGTACTGACGAACTGGGTCGTGACGTCTTGACGCGCATTGTCTATGGTGCAGGCATCTCATTAAGAGTCGGGCTTGTGGGGGCAGCTGTTGCCTTATTGATAGGGCTGATTCTGGGAAGCATCGCCGGCTATCGTGGCGGCCGAATTGACGCCCTCATCAGTCGACTCACCGATACCTTTTTTGCTTTCCCAAGTCTATTGCTGACGATTGGTATCTTGGCTGTCTTTGAGAAACCTAATGAAGTGGTGATCTTTGCTGCCTTAGGATTTGTCGGTTGGCCAGGAGTCGCACGTATTGTTCGGGGCCAAGTGATCTCGATGCGTGGAAGCGAATTTGTACTGGGTGCCAAAGCATTGGGTCAGTCCGATTTCAGAATTCTAATAGGCCACTTGTTACCCAATTGCCTGGGTCCCGTTGTCGTCGTCTCGACACTGATGATCGCGGGCAACATCTTGGCAGAGGCGGGTCTCTCTTTTCTGGGAATTGGTCTTCCACCCCCGATCCCTTCCTGGGGACGAATGCTGGTGGACTCCAAGGAATACTGGGTAGATATGCCGTGGATGGGGATCTTCCCCGGTCTTGCGATCATGTTTACTGTTCTCGGCTTCAATTTGCTGGGCGATGGGCTCCGTGACGCTTTCGATCCAAAGATGAAGGACTGAATCGTCCTCCTTGAGCCTTGTATTTTGTGGCGTCTTTGGGATCCAAGTCAGATCGCAGTGCGTCTCCGATGATATTGAGCGCCAGTAAAGACATCGCTAATACCATCGATGGATACAGTACGAGCCACCAAGCCGTATTGACCGGGTTTAACACTTCAAAGGCATCTCTGGCTAATGTTCCCCAAGAGACATGGGGGGATTGGACGCCCAACCCTAAAAAAGATAAGAATGCTTCAAAAAGTAAGACGCGAGGGATGATCAAGGTCAAGGTGACCAAGATCGTGGGGACCAGATTCGGTAATATCTCTTTGCGCAGTATTCTTTGCGGGGATGACCCCAGAGCGGTTGCCGCTAAAGCCCACTCTCTACTGGCGAGAGAAATCGTTTCGCCTCTGACGACACGTGCCATAGGCGTCCAATAAACAAATCCAAGGATGACGAAGAAGACTCCTAAGCCACCTCCGGATTCTTCTATGACGGATCCTCTCACAACACTCGCGACTAAGATCACAAGAAAGACCAGGGGAATTGAATCCACGAGATCGACAAAGCGCATCATGATGTTATCTCTTTGACGAGAACCTCCACCAGCGATGAGACCCCAAGCGACTCCAACTAGAAGTGCCGTTGCGGCTCCTGCCAATGCACATGCTAAGGATATTCTTGATCCTCGTATTATTCGCGAGAACAAATCTCTACCTAGGACATCGGTACCAAACCAATGATGAATTGACGGTGCTGAAATCGCTTGTTCCGGATCGACGCTATCGATCGGTTCCAGCGGCAGAGCGGGAGTCAAAATCGAAATCAAGACGACGAGGGTCAACCATGCGAGGCTTAATACAGGAAGAGTTTTACGTGTTTGTCGCCAGCGTGATTTTTGGGGTTGGAGTGTGGCTTTCATCGCATGTCACTTCCACGTGGGTCGAGCCACATGATCAACAAGTCTCCGATGAGTGTGAGGACTTGAAGTAACACGGTGTAGAGAAGGACCACTCCTAAAACTAACGGGTAATCCCTGTTCATTGCGCCCTGGACGAAATGCATGCCGATACCCGGAATGGCAAAAATTTGTTCGACGACGAGGGATCCTGTCAGAAGAGCTGCCGCGGTTGGGCCCAGAGTGGACGCCACTGGAATCGAAGCGGGTCGAAGGCAGTGTAGAATGAGTATCGATAGAGGACTGCGACCTTTCGCCTTGGCGGTGCGTGCGAAATCTTCTGAAGACGTTTCCAGTAAACCGCTGCGGGTCAGTCGAGCGACTTGTGCTGCAGGAGCGAGAGCCAGGCAAGTAATAGGAAGAACCAACGAAGCAAGAGAAGTCCAGCCTGCAGGAGGGAGCAAATTCCAGTGAAACGAAAAGGTCATGATCAGAAGCCCGGCGATGAGGTACATCGGTAAAGAGATTCCAAGAGAAGCGAAGAGAACGACACTTCTGTCGATCCAGCTTCCTGGTCTCCACGCCGACAAGATTCCGAGAGCCATTCCTGCAAGAATGCCGGTGACGAGAGCCCAGCCTCCCAGCAGTACTGAGACAGGAAAGCCCTGCGACAGAATGGTGGCGACGTCATGATCGGGTTGTCTTAACGATGGTCCGGGGTCTAGAGTCAACCATAGCCAACCTTGCTGGACATACTGCTTCCATAGCGGTAAATCCAGATCGTAACGAGCTTCTATGGCGGCCTTGATGTCTGGAGCGGGTTCACGCTCGAGGTCGAAAGGCCCGCCCGGCGCTGAGCGAATAATAAAAAAAGACAATGTGAACACTGCCCAAATTGTAAAGGTGGCAGATGCAAATCTTCGAACTAGAAAAGGGGTCAAGGGTTTCTCCTCTCTAGGTGACGAAGATCGTGCTGGTTCAAGGGGTGAGGGCGGAATCCCACAATTTCCGGTGCGACCAAATGAGTCGTGGTCGTGGACCATAGTGGCAGTACAGGTCCTCTTTCCAAAAGGATCCGCTCTGCGTTTTTCCAATGTTTGTTGCGTTCTTCAGAAGCGGGTGCGGTCAATGCTACAGCGACAGCAGTGTCATACTCCGCATCGCTCCAGCCCGTTCTATTATTGTTCGAAGTACTGGTGAACAACTGAAGGAAGGTTGATGGATCCGGGTAGTCCGCAATCCAACTGCTGCGACTGACGTCGTAATCTTTGTCTCTTTGGGTTTGTAAAAAACTTCGCCATTCCATCGATCGAATGCGTGTCTCTATTCCCAACTCTCTAGACCAAGTGGATTGCAACCATTGGGCGACGATAGAATGAGTACTCCCCGTGGAATGGAGAATCTCGAATGAGGGAATAGGGCGACCTTCTGGAGAAGAAGGGGTTTTCCAACCTGCTTGGGCAAGGAGGTCTCTCGCTTGATCGGGATCGAATCCCAGTTGGGGCCATTGTTCTGACGAGATACGGTCGACGTCTTGGATTCCCTGACGAGTCGAGGAGGATCCTGAGTATCCAGGAAGAAACGTGGGCTGATTTGGCTGTGGACTCTTTAGGTTTTGGCGCTCGAGAGCGGGTGGAGGCCAAGGGACAAAACTCCATGCTGGTTCGGGGTCACCACCGAGAATATCCCGACAGAGTTGCTCGCGATTCAAGACGAGAGATAAGGCTTTGCGAATCTCCAAATGCTGCAGAGGGGGCCGAGAGGGATTCAGGCGATAGAAGGAAATTCCCAGATAAGGATCTGATCGCCATGCTTTTCGCCACAATGGGTCTTTTTTGAGAAGGGGCAGCAGAGTCGTAGGAACGGACACTGCCCAATCGATGGCTCCACTGGCAAAGAGGTTGATCAGAGTGTTTCCGGCTTCGACAGCTAGGAAATCGATGGTGCCCAGTGCTGGCTTTGATGGGCCTCGATATTGAGGGGAGCGTTTGATCCGGATTCGATCACGGAGGTCCCAACGCTCAAGTTTCCAGGGTCCATTCGTGGGGATGCCCACGCCTGCTCTTCCGAGGGCTTGTGGATGGACCGGCTGTAATGGGGTTTGTGTGCAGAGAAACGGCAACCATGGAGTGGGCTGAACCAGTTTCAGCCGAAGTGTGAGAGGGTCTGGTGTCGTTAAAGCGACCTGATCTCTCTGGCTTTTTCCTTGCCGCCACTCCCGTGCGCCCTGTATCGATTCAAGGAGATCGCCATAGGGCGCTCCGGCGGAGGGATCGAGCAGATCGAGCCATGACCGTCGAAAATCACGGGCATCCAGAGCATCTCCGTTCGACCATTGGAGTCCCGGTTGCAGGTGAAAGGTCCAGATCAATCCGTCGTCAGAGACATTCCATGAATGGGCACAGCCGGGTAGGGGTTCCTGAGTTTCCGGATCTAGGAGAACTAAACCTTCGTGCAAAGCACGAATAACGCGTCCTTCGGGAACTCCTGTGGCCCTATGGGGGTGAAGAGATCCGGGGTCCGTTCCGTTTCCTATGACCAGATCTGCCCGACCTGGGAGGGTTGGCAAAGCCCGATATCCCACCCAAATGAGACAAAAGAGGACAGTGACGGCGAATAAGGCACGAGTCGGCCTTGCGGAAACTGGACGCATTTTTCCCCTCTCAGGGGAGGATCATGGATCTTCTCTCGGACTTCGGCAAGGTGGGGCCTTGTCTTCGCTTGCCGACGGGAACACGTCTCGTTATCCTGAAGACTTGGAACCAAGACCCCAACTCTCCGGTACTCGCCGGAAGAGAGGGGATGAAACTGGCTTTTTGGAAGGAAACCCTCCTCCTGAAGCTTTTAAGAAAGAAGACTACAAGATGTCGATTCACAGGACCCTGAAAACTGGGAGTGGTATTGGGGGAACAAGAAATGTTCTTACCCGGTACGAGCGTATCCTTCAAATGGAGTCGCAGGGTCGCTTTAACGAGGAAGAAGATAATCCCGTCGGCCTTCCCAAAACGCGAGTACTCAAAGTTAAAAAGCGTGCCAAGAAGAAGAAAGAGAAGGAAGAAACAGACGAGAGTTAATCAGGGAGTGGTGATCTCTCGATCTACCGTTCCATCTGTCTACTCCTCAGTTTCTTTGTAATCTTTGTCGATTTCTTTCCGATTCCATTTTCTCTCGGTGGTGGCAGGTCCACTTCTGAGGGGGAAGTGCACCCCAACCGCCCGGAGGTCCACTATGATTTCTTCGCTGCGTTATTCAGTTCTTCTTCTGGTGTTGAGTGTTTTGGGAGTCTTATGTCCCGTTGACGTGATTCACGCCGACTACACAACCGTCGTCATCGGTGATCGAACTTGGACAACAAATAACAATTTCGATATTATTGGTAGCAGCGCCGCTGTTGCCGGTGGCGAGTTGCGAACGAATATTCCCAATTTTCTACCAACGCTGAGAAATGATGGACCCAACGCAAACCTGACGACGATCACCGATATCTATGGGCTCACTCATGAATCCCTTTTAGGTATCCATCCTGAAACCTTGGAGTGGTTACCAAAGCTGGCCTCGCATTGGATTGTGGAAGAGAAGGAAGACCATCAGGTTTTCTGGTACCTCATCGATGAGAACGCCAACTATTCTGACGGTACATCTGTCACTGCTGACGACGTTGTCGCTTCATATGAGCACATTGTGGATCCCGATAT
>JAACCY010000082.1 GCA_009937185.1 Planctomycetia bacterium | reverse complement strand
GAACGTATCCCAGACGATATTCCTCTCGAGGAAAACTCGGCTGAGATTTCAGATCAGGTTCATGATATTGACGGCCAGAACCCTGTGGAGCCTAGGGATCCTGAAGTCCTAAAAGAACTGATTCAGGGGTTTGATCTTCAGAAGCCCGACCATGTCGCAGCGTTAAAAGAAATGATTCAGAACTTAGTGAACGACGGAATTTGAGGGCAACCACCACGATATGCCTTAGATTTCGAAGTCTGTGACTCTGGTTGAAAACTCCCCGTCGCTCAGCGGCAGGGAGTTTTCTGCTTTCCGGGTTTTGCTTTCAGATGGGGACGGGTGATTGCACCTACAACCCCTGAGTATTAGAAGTGCAGTTCAGACTTTTAATAGAATCCAATTCAGAGAGGGAGCCCCATGAACGAATCCGCAGATGCAGAAGCATCTTCAGACGATATTCCAACCATCAGTTTCGACGATTTCACAAAAGTAGAGCTACGAACGGCAAAGGTGTTGGAAGTAGAGCCTCATCCGAAGGCCGACCGGCTATGGCTTCTGACGATAGATGGTGGAACAGAGAAGCGTCAAATCGTTGCGGGTGTCAGAGCGCACTACACCCGTGATGAGTTGAAAGGGAAAACCATCGTCGTGGTGTGGAATCTCGAACCTGCGACCATCCGGGGTGTGGAGTCACGAGGTATGCTCTTGGCTGTTGAAGACGAAGGCGTCGTTCGATTGCTAGGGCCAGATGGAATGGTCGCTCCCGGCTGCAGAGTCGGCTAACGAAGGGGAAACCAATGCTCGTTCATCTATCCGTGGAAGACCTCGGCCTGATTGAAAAAATTGAATTTGATCCGGGCTCAGGGCTGCATGTGTTGAGTGGTGAAACTGGAGTTGGTAAATCGATGCTTCTGGCATCTATGCTGATTCTCCGAGGAGAGCGCACCCGAACTGACGTCATAAGACGGGGAGCCTCTCGAGCATTCGTCCGTGGTATTTTTCAGCTCTCCGAATCAAACTGCCAAAAAATCAGTGAAGAACTCGGGTTCTCTATCGAAGATGGAGAACTGCTGATTGAGCGAGAAATTGCAAAAGAGGGCAGAAGCCGTTGTCGGATCGATGGTCGGGAATCAACCACCACTGTTCTGAGAAGAATCGCGCCTTTTCTGATTGAGGTGATTGGGCAAGGGCAAGCATTGACTCTTTTGCAATCGGAAACCCAATTGGAATTGCTCGACCGGTTTGGTGGGCTGCTGGACAAACGCCAGGCTCATGCCTCTGCTTGGAACGAAGCGAGAGAGCTAGAAAAGCGAATCCAGGCTCTCGAAGAAAGTAGTCGGGAACGGAGAGACAGAGCTCTTTTTCTGGAACATGTGATTGAAGAATTGGAGCAAGCTTCTCTGGAAAAAGGCCAGCGTGCCTCGTTAGAGCAAGAGTTAGAGCTTCTTGAAGAACGAGATAGGGTTCTTGCTGCTATTGCAGGAGCGAGGACGAGGATTCTTGATAAAGACGGCTGTGTGTTGGATTCCTTGGGATCTACCGAGAGAGATCTCCGTGGCTTTGAACAATTACATCCAGGAATAGCAGCGCTTCTTGAAGGATGTATTCAATCGAGAAGTTTATTAGAGGATTCATTACGTGAGTTATCTGGAATCGATGCCGATTTGGATATGGATCCTGTCGCTCTGGATCAAAGAAGCCGTCGGCTCGACCAAATTGTGACATTGGAAGAGAAGTATCATCGGTCCGAAGAGGATTTGCTGTCGTATCTGGTTGAATGCCAAAATGAACAGCAACAGATTTCTGGAGATTCAGAAGAGCTCCCAGATCTGCATGCGGGATTGAGTAGATGTGTGGACCAATTAAAAGAGGGAACCCGAATACTCACTGAAGCTCGACTGAAAATTATTCAGCAACTCACTCGGCATTGTTCAGATGAGTTGAAAGATTTGGGCTTGGAAAAAGCTAAAATTGTAGGAGAGTTGAGCCCCCTAGAGGGAACCCGTTATTGGAATGGGATGGATGAAAAAGGTGCAGATCAATTCCGCATTTGTTTCAGTGCCAATCCCGGGGAGCCTGTTCGTCCATTAGCAGAAGTTGCCAGTGGTGGAGAACTCTCAAGAGTGATGTTGGCTTTGGTGAAAACTTTGGCCGGTGTCACAGGTACGGAAACTCTTGTTTTTGACGAAATCGATAGCAATGTCGGAGGGCGAATGGGTTTCGCGATCGGACAAAAACTGAGGCAAATCGGAGAGAGTCATCAGGTTTTGTGTGTGACCCATCTTCCCCAGGTGGCTTGTCATGGCATGTGGCAGCATAAAGTTGTCAAACAGGTCGACAGCGGAAAGACCAGTACGTTCCTAGAATTGCTAGAGGGCGAGGACCGTATTCGTGAACTGGCTTCGATGCTTCGAGGCGACAGGGCAACAGAGAGATCACTAGAGGAAGCAAGGGCAATGATCGTCGAAGCGAATACGTTGGAGACGGCTTGAGCCCTCTTCAACGGGAGGCTCTCAAGCTGGATCCGGTACCTGTGAGTAAGCCATGGGGAGGGAAAAAGCTCCTCCCTTATTTGCTTCCCGGTGCTGAGTCCTGTCTTCCTTTGGGAGAACTTTGGCTTGTTTCTACAGTTGGAGATCACTGTCGACACTCAAGGATCAACTCAGGAGTGCACGATGGATTGCTACTCTCTGATCTGATAAAGGCCTCACCCGAAAAAATCCTAGGACCATCATGGGGTGGTGAGGATGCTGATTCAGAGTTCCCATTACTCTTTAAGTTTCTCGATGCAAATACGGAACTATCCGTTCAGGTTCATCCCGATGATGCGTTTTCAAAATGCAGAGGATTAGGATCTACGGGTAAGGAAGAATCTTGGATCATCTTAGACGCGAATCCGGAAGCGTTTGTCAGAGTCGGATTCTCTGCGAACTGGGATATGGAAAAATTATCTGAAGCAGCGACCAAAGGAGAGTGTGTTGAAGAAGCTCTCAATAAAGTCCCTGTGAAGAGAGGTGACATTCTTCATATTCCTCCGAGGACAGTGCATTCCATCGGTGCGGGAATAGTTCTGGCAGAAATCCAGCAGCCCAGTGATGTCACATTCAGAATCCATGACGGAAATAATGTGGGACTGGATGGGAATCCCAGAGAACTTCATCTCGAAATGGCTCTACAGTTAGATCCACCTGAGCAGGATTCCACAGATGTGATCCCCGTGAATCCAGAATCGCAGGGGGGGTGGCAGCTCAGAATAGCGGCTTCTCCTTATCAGGTTTTTGAGCTGAAGGGACCATGGGAGGGCCAATTGGACATCCCTGAGGATCGAAGTTCGATCCTCTGCCTCCTTTCCGGTTCAGCAGAGAGCCGCGGAGAGCGACTTCATGAAGGCTCAGTTCGCTTATTGCTTCCCGGAAAAGGTGAATTTCACCTGAAATCTGCTTCTGACAGTTGGGCAATACTCTGTATCCCCACCTGATGGGTCAAGTTGACCGTGGCGGGGTGAGTGGCTACCATCTGGATGGATTCGGGTGTCCCGGGGAAGGGCCCTTTGGAGTTATTACTCAGGGGCTCTGGGCGACTGGAAAATCTCGGAAGGAAATGTCTTTTGAACAGAGCGCGACGTCGTCCCCAAAGGGACCGATCCGATTCCGGAGCTGAGGATCGTCCGGCTTATAAGCCGAAAGCCAAGAAGGGTGCTCATCCTGCTGTGGTGATCGTCACTCTTGTGTTGTTGATCTCAACCGTCTCCATTTTCGCATATAGCATTTTGAACAGACCCAAAGAGCCAAAAATCGTCATAGAAGAGACTACGACTGATAAAGAATATAGGGCCATTCAGAGAGACATATCTCAGTCTCAAGTCATGGCCAGAAAAGTCGTTCAAATGCGGAATGACGATGATTCGAAGAAGTTTGCCAGAGAATGGCAAAAGGCTATGAACTTCTCGAGTGGTACACAGCAAAAGTTACGTGAGATGCTCGCAGAGGTGAGAACTCCTGAGGGTATTCTTCCGCCAGAATTTTCAGGATATAATTCCGACTTTTCCAAGATTCAAACCATCATTTTGGACCTCAGTAAAGTTGCCCCCATGTTTACTGAAGACTAGGAGTAAGATTGGCAACGAAAAAGCCAACAAGATCTGCACCTCAACAAGGTGGAGGGAAACCTCCTGTCATCAGAGCAGAAGAGGATGACCTTGATATGGGAGACCTCTTGATCGGGGTTTGTGGCCTCGTGGGATTACCAGTGGTGACACTTATTGTATTGTCATTTATTGGAATGCCATTTGGTGGATCTGAAGAGATGAATTCCGAGCAAGCAGATGTCTATCGTAGTATCGATAAATTTGTACCTCAGATGACGACTCAAGAAGCCGGAATCATTCTGAACCGAGTTCAGTACTGGGTGGATGATCGGGCGAAAAATTATTACGACCGTTCTCGCGCTGTCAGCGACAACAGCATAAAAAACTATTGGCAATAATTGGCCCAAGGTGTTCTGGGTAAAGCGGAATCAAGTTTGAAGCGAGTTCAGGACGAGTTTCGTAACAATCCTGAAAAGGGATCCGAGATATTAGACGCTGCTCAACTTTGGTTTAAAAAGGTAGATGCTCTACAGGTGGCCATCGAGCAAGAGGACCCTTTCCGTCAGGTTCGCTAAGCCATTTTTTTTTCATTACATCTGATATTGGTCGATAGAGGCCGAATAATGGCGTTTTAGCGACCCCTGTCGGCCCAATTCCCTGATCTGTCGTATTCTTCTTTGGAACGGTAGGCATCTCGAATCCCCTGGAGCCCCGTTCCTGGGGAAACATGGGTTCCTTCCATTCAGAAGATTGTATCAATGGTCGATATCGCGTCCTTCGCCAACTAGGTGCAGGAGCAATGGGCACGGTGTATCTCTGCGAAGACCTGACAAGGGTGCGCCGTAAGGTTGCTCTCAAGGTCCTTCGATCAGATCGCCTTGAGGACTCAGAAGAGTGGTCGAAAATTGAATATGAAGCTCTTACTCGACTGATTCATCCTAATCTGGCGAGGGTCCATGACTTTGGCCGAGTTCAGGAGAGTCACGACTGGTTTATCGTGAGGGAGTTCATCAGAGGTGATGATTTCTTGGGTGCGTCCACTTCCTTTGAAGAAGCGGAATTCCTCGATGTCATCGTTCAGATATGTCGTGCTTTGGAATACATCCATTCTCAGGGATATGTTCATTTCGATATCAAACCTGACAATATCCTCGTGACAAGAACGAGGCAATTTGGCGGAGAAGATTCTTCGAAAGTTGTCCAAGATCAAAATAAAGATGCCTCGACTGATAAATGTTTAGGGCCACCGGTTGCCAAGTTAATTGATTTCGGCCTTGCCGAAAAAATAACAGGCACTTTTGATTTTGCGATCAAAGGAACAATGCACTATGTCGCACCTGAAATAATTGAGGGTGGAACCCCTGACAGACGTGCAGACCTGTATTCATTTGGCGTTTCGCTCTACCAGATAATGTGTGGCAGATTGCCCTTTGTATCTGCTGAAGGAGTGTCCGTCGGAAGAATCGAAGGTCGTTGGAGAGAAGATATTCGCAATGATCTTTCGGGGGAACAGCAGTACCTCGTAGAGATCATCATTAAGTTGCTTGATAAAGATCCTGAACTTCGTTTTTCAACTGCACGAGAAATAATCCAGGCAGTCAGTGCTGGAGCTGGAAGACATTGGCAGGCAGAGACCGCGGAGACTCAAAATTCATATCTGCATAGTAATAGGTTAATTGGTCGAAGATTTGAATTGGAATATCTTCGTGATGGTGTGGAAAGAAATACAGGCCTTGCTCTTCGTGAGGGAGGAGATCCTCATGAAACTGACAGATCTCGTCCTCTACTCCTGGTCTCAGGAGAGATTGGCATCGGGAAAAGTCGATTGATTGATGAGTTTTCTCATCATTTGAAACTACGAGAGATGCCAGTGTTTACGGGGCATTGCCTAGAGTCGGGTCAACAAGCTTATCAGCCATTTAAAACGATTCTTGAGCAAATGTCGTTGTCTGCTGGTTTGGGTTCTGAGCTATTCAAGAACCATGGAAAAATGCTTCAACGTCTTTGTCCCAGATTGAGAGCTGGGAGTTCTTCCGATGATTTCGATGATCGTCCCGAGGGCTTTTCTCAAAACTTTGTGGATGAAGTCGCCCGCTTTATGGAGTTGGCCTCACGAGAGAAACCTTCAGTGGTGGTCATCAATAATCTTCATTGGGCTGACGATCCAACGGTCGCACTTCTTGATAGGCTTACGGAGAGAATATTAAAACCGAACTCTGAAAGTAAAATACTTGTTGTATTGACGATGCGAGATGACGATCAGAGATCTCCTGCACTGCAAGAATTTATAGACAAATACAGAGACCTGAGCGTTGTCGATGAACTTGTATTAAAGAGATTTGGTCGCCCTCAGATCGCAGAACTGATTCAACATGTTCTGCAGGTAGAAGCGATCCCGGCAACATTTCTTGACAGACTTGAAGAAAGAACCGCAGGTAATCCACTCTTCCTGGTCGAGATGCTCAAGGTGTTACAAGAAGAAGGCATCATTCACAGAAACTCAGAGGGTTGGACTATTCGCGGAGGTGGCGAGTTATCACGCGTTGAACTTCCAGCGGGTATTCATCAAGTTCTCCATAGAAGAGTAAGGCTTCTTGCTGAAAAGCCACGAAGTCTTCTGCGGTTGCTCGCGCTGCATGGGAAATCTGCCCCTCTAAAGTTACTGGAGTTCATCGACGGATTTAAAGAAACGTTGAGATCTGATCTCCGTGAACTTGACGCCAGGGGAATGGTATCGAGAAGCTTAGATTCTGGTCGCCCGACGTATGCCATTCTGCAGCCAAAGCTGCAGGAAATCATTATTCGTGATATTCCACCGGCCGAATCAAGACGCTTGCACGGACTTCTTGCCGAGGGGATTGAGGAGTTTCATTCCGCGGATCTTTCGGGTGTTCGGGAAGATCTTTCATATCACTTTCAGAGATCGGACTGCCCTGAGAAAGCGTTAGAGCATTTGCTGGCGGCCGGTGAGGCGATGCAAGTCGTTCATGCACATGGAAAAGCTCTGGAGCATTATCAACAAGCACTTTGTCGTCTTACAGATGCGGAAGATCATCTTCAGGAACGATTTGCGATTCGAGAAAAGATGGGTGACGCCGCGATAGTGCTCGGCGACCTTGATCTTGCGAAAACTTCATTTAATGAAATCGAATCGAAGAAGATCGAACGAGAAGATTGGTCTGTTGAGCTTGAAATGTATCGAGTGCGTGCCCTCAGGAAACTGGGCAGAATCGATGAGATTTTGGGGGATTACCCTTCCGCTCTGAGATGGTTGAGAGAATCCGCTGACATTGTCATGAGGCTGGATGAAGAAGTGAGGGGAAATGAGCAACTTCGAGTCCTAGGTTCTTTAGCATGGATTCAATACTGTACTGGTGATTATGATCGAGCGCTTAAGATCAGTGCCGAGGGGTTGTCTCTATTAGACGATGCCGACGCAAGTGCTGAAAAAGCGTTTTTCTTGGCCAACATTGGGCATGCTTCTCAAGCCAGGGGAGAAGTTTCGCAAGCGATTGATTTCCACCAACAAGCGCTCGAGATTCATGAAGACCTGGAAGCTTCTACTGGAGTAACCCGATCGCTCAATGCGCTTTGCGGTGCATATTTGGCAGATGGGCAGATCGCAGAAGCACTGGAGATCGTTGATCAAGTCATCCAATCAACAGAAGAGTCGGGTGATCGTTCAGGTCGGGCTCTTGCACTTCATCATCAAGCGGAGGCTTTGATGCGTTGCGGTGATCTTTCTCTAAGTCTTGAAAAGGTGGAAATCTCGAGAGAACTCAGTCAGCAACTCAATATGAGATATCTCAGTACGAGAAACTATTTGATACGAGGAAAAATACGACGGATTACTGGAGATCTCCATGCTGCGGAAAGTGATTTGCTCAGGGCATATGGAGTTCATTCGAGATCCGGTAAAGGAATAGGACTCGCTGAATGTCTTTTAGAATTGGTGTACCTAAATATTGAGCAGGGGAATACCCCACAGGCGAGTGATATTTTGGATCGACTGCGTTATGTCAATGAAGATATATCTCAGCGAAGATTGTCTCTAGAGATCCTATATCTAGAGGCCTGTATCGACTCGGCGTTGAATCACGATCCAGAGACAAGCCTTGAGAAGTTTGAGGCGGTTGAAAAAGGATCTCGTGAAAGATCAGACTTAGATCTTCGTATTCGAATTATGACTCATATTGCTGAGCTCCAGGTTGAACAGAGAAAACTGGACGATGCTCGTCAGTCATATCAGCAGTGTGATCGATTACATCAGGCGGTCTCTGAGTCTCTTCCCAATCATTTACGGGCTCTCTACCTTGAGAGCCAGCAAGTCGGAGCAGGACTTGAAGGTGGACGCGAAGTTAAAGAGGTTCTCACGGAAGAAATCAGCTCTGATACCGTCCAAGAGGATGTCGAAGAAGGAACGGCTTCAGAGAGTTCAGTTCACATCAATCGTGAGCAGGAACGACTTTCTGCTGAAATGATGAGAGTGACCACTCTTCTCGGAGAAGCCGCACTGACACCTGTTCCTAGAGTCATTATTCCGAAGTCTTTGTCTGCCCTGGTTCGAGCCATACGCGGACAGCAAGGATGGATCTTAACTCGCAGAGGAGACGAAGTTCACGTGGCCTTCGGAGTCGATGCCTCCGGGAAGCCACTGAAGGGTCATAAAGACCGAATAGCGTTGTCTCTCGTCGAGGACGTCTGGGATAGCGGAAAAGGTGTCCTCGCGAGAAGGATCGTGGATGAGCCCAGAACCCAAACTCTGGAGTCTCTCTATAAATCCGGAATGCAGAGTCTGTGTGTCATGCCTCTCAGATTAGAGGGCAAAGTGAGGGCACTGGCCTATATTGCAGATCCCGATGCGAGCGTTCTGGAAAGCGCGGAAGGTAAATCCCTGATTGAAGCACATTGCGGATTGATGGGTTTCTTGTTGCCTCGACAAAACCAGACTTCGACAACTGCCTGACCCGTCGAGATTCAGGGGTTATCCTGTATACATGCGTGTAGCTTCTTTGACCTGCTCCAATACTGAAATCGTCTGTGCTCTGGGCATGTCTCATGTTCTTGTCGCAGTGGATGATCATTCTGATCATCCCGAAGAGGTGGTTTCCAAACTTCCCCGTCTGGGACCGGATCTCTCAATTGACGTGGATGCCCTCAAGGAACTTCAACCCGATATAACCTTGGCTTCCCTTACAGTTCCGGGCCACGAAAAAGTGGTGGAAGAAATCCAGGCGAAGGGGCTTGAATACATGGCTCCTGATCCCAGATGTATCGGGGACATTTATCGAGATATTCGCGACATTTCAAAAGCTCTCGGAGTTTCCAGTAGGGGAGAAGCCCTCATTCAATGGATGCAAAGAGGACTGGAGACTACGCCGGTAGATCACGAAGAGTCACCCAGTGATAGAGCGGTCAAAGAACTCGCTCCGGTATTAGTTGAATGGTGGCCCAAGCCCGTTTTTATTCCTGCTCGCCATTCATGGATCAATGAAATGCTTCACATCGCTGGGGGAGTCAATCCGTGGAAGGATGCCCCAGGGCATAGTATGGAAGTGGAGACGGAATCTGTCCTCGCTCATAATCCGGAGGTTGTGATTATCTCTTGGTGTGGCGTAGACCCCTCCAAATATAACCCTGAAAAAGTGATTCAGAGGAATGGCTGGGCAGAGGTACGGGCCGTTATGGACCGAAATGTATTCTGTGTTGCTGAATCTTATCTCGGGAGGCCAGGACCTCGAATTGTAGAGGGTGTTCGCCGCTTGAGGAGTGCGATTCGAGCAGCACGGAGGGGATCTTCCTGAGCTCCTGTGGAATCATCCTCTAACCGAGGCATAATATTGGTAAGCACGACTGAGAATAATTTTGGTAGCGATCAGGAGTATAGAGATGAAAAAAGTAGACTGGTGGTATCACCGTAATGGATGAACTTCGTGCAAGAAGGCTCAGGAGTTCCTGGGCGATGATGTGAAGGCGAAAGAACTGGTGGATGCCAAGAAGGTTCGTCTCGGAAGAGATGAGGCTTTGGAGTTAGCCCAAGCGGCTAGTAAAGTGATCGTCGCCAGAGGGAAAAAAATCATCGAGCATGACATGAAAAAAGATCCTCCATTGGTGGATGATCTTGCCAAGGGAATCATGGGCCCGAGTGGAAATCTGAGGGCTCCGACGCTGAAAGTCGGAAAGACACTCCTCGTTGGATTTCATGAAGATGCGTACGAACAGGTCATGGGAAAGTGAATTGAGGATTCTTGGGAATTTTTGATCGGGACTATATGAGGGACAGTTCGCCCAGAAGCAGGTTTTTGAGATCTGTATCAGGTCTGCAATTCGTACTAGGCGTGAATATCCTCGTTTTCGTGGCCTGGCAGGTTTTGGGTCGCAGTCTCTTCATGTACCAAAATTTCATGACAGACGTGAGTAACCTCGAAAGTCTGCGTGTTTGGACTCTGCTCACCGCGGCTTTTTCCCATATAGATCTATGGCACTTTCTCATTAACATGTTGATTCTCTATTCTTTTTCAGCTCCGCTGGAGGCTCGCTGGGGGCGACGAAAATATTTGATGTTTTACTTCGGTGCGGCTCTCTTTTCGTCACTGCTTCATTGTTCAATGACCCTTTTTGGGTTCGCTGATATCCCAGCTCTCGGGGCTTCGGGTGCGGTTTGTGCCATGACTACTGCTTTTGCGATTTATTATCCCCGTAGAAAAATTTACATTTACGGAATATTGCCAGTACCTGCATGGGCTTGTGCTGCTGCGTTTGTGGCTTTTGACATTAAAGGCCTGCTGGATCAGGCCAATGGTGGTGGTGGTAGTATTGGGCACGCGGCACACCTAGGTGGAGCCATTTTCGCACTGATTGCAATCGGAGTGATCGGGGGGAATTTGACCTCGGGCTTGAAAAAAACGATAGCAAAGAAAAGTTCCACCAGTAGATCGCCTTCAGAGTATTATCCGAGCCGAAGATCCGATTCTCAGGGTGAAGTACCGGAGAGAGATCTTTCTGAAGAGATGAGATTGGACGAGTTACTGCGGAAAGTCAGTACTTCAGGAGTCGACTCCCTCACTGACGAAGAGCGAGATGACTTACGACGTATTGGCGAAAAACGTAGGTCTGGTCAGTGAAGTTATTCAGGATTCTCTCCGGAATCCTTGATCGTTATGGCCAAAGGCGACGAGCAAAAAAAGAGCTCAAACTACTTTTTTCAAATCCGAGTCGCCTCGCAGGAACATCTCTCAAACCTTCCCATTTTGGTCGTTGTGATGTGATTGATATCGAGATGGCTGACAAGGATCTCGTGGCCATCGTTTTTCAGATCATTCGTCATCCCAGACCACATCCTTTTTCTCGCCAGCATCATTTGGTGGCGGAGAGATGGAGGGTCGATCTCCTGTCTGACACTGTTGAAAGAGCCGGTTCTGTTAATCTGAGCCGATTAAGGGGAGAAGATGGAGATCCACCAGGTTCTTTTCCTTGACCTGAAGGGGGGATCGGTGTGAGGATCAGCGATTGGAATAATCACGAAAAGAGGCAGAAATGGAACTATTAAAAGAACTCTGTGAAGCCCACGGTGCACCCGGATTTGAAGATCGAATCCGTGCGATATTCCGTCGGGAAATCGAAGCTTATGTCGATCGCATCGAAGTCGATGGAATCGGCAACTGTATTGCGATCAAGGAAGGAAAGCCCGGGAGTCCTAAGGTGATGCTTGCTGGCCACCTCGATGAGATTGGCTTTGTGGTCAAGCACATTGACGATCGTGGATTTTTGAGACTGTCTCCTTTGGGTGGGTTTGACCCCAAAACACTGATAGCCAAACGAGTCACAGTCAACACCAGTAATGGCGAAGAGATTACAGGGATGATTGGGTCCAAGCCGATTCATATCATGACCCCCGAGGATCGCAAAAAGATGCCGACGGTACCGGAGCTCTTTGTTGATGTCAGTTTGACAAAAGAAGAAGCCCAGTCACGAATAGAGATCGGTGATCCTGTTACCCTCAAACAGAGCTTTGAAGTTAACGGGAGTCGATGCAGCGGAAAGAGTTTGGACAACCGGGTTTCGATTTACACCCTTATCGAAGCGGTGAAGAGATACAGCAATGACAATGTGTCTGTCTACGCAGTGGCGACCACTCAGGAAGAAGTGGGCTTGCGAGGGGCAATGACCGCTTCTCCCAGAATCGAACCTGACTGTGGAATCGCTATCGACGTTACTCTTGCATGCGATATTCCTGGGGCGACAGAGCACGAAAGAATTTCGGCACTGGGTGCAGGGGTCGCTATCAAGATTCACGATAGTTCCAGTATTTCAAATCCAAAGATGGTTCGCGCCATGAGGAACATTGCACGTGAGCAAGATATCCCTTTCCAGATGGAAATTCTCACTGCTGGTGGAACAGATGCGGGCGGCATTCAACGTGGAGGATCCGCTGTGCCTGCCATCACTCTCTCTGTCCCCTGTCGATATGTACACACAGTGGTAGAGACGATCGATTCAGGAGATCTGGAAGCCACCGTGGCACTGTTGGCAAACTTCCTCAATCAGGCCCACGAGATTGATCTGGGATACGATTCCTAGGAACTCGATTTCGCTTTCGACCATAAAATCAGACTGGTATCGCCATAGCGGCGTCCTTCCTGGGCCTCAAGCCCCGGGGGGGGCGCCGCTATTTCTTCTCTGGAAGGGTATTCCATGATGAGAAGTCCACCGGCATTGAGCCAGGCTCCGCCCGCGAGTTGTGTCGCTAACGTCCAGGGCTTTGATTGTGGGCCTGAATAATCGGGGAAGGGTGGATCCAGAAGGATCACATCGAAACCTGAACCAGGAGGATTTGGGCGCAGTCGGTAAGCGTCTTTCACCATGATTTTACATTGGGCTTCGACGCCGAGTTTCCGAAGGTTCGCTTTCAGGATTTCTAAGACGTCTTTATTTTTTTCAATCAGGATCGATTGTCGTGCACCCCGAGATATCGCTTCTATTCCGAGTGCTCCCGAACCTGCAAAAACATCGAGAACACGTGCGGATAAGATTTGATCTTGAAGACGATTAAAGAGAGCCTCACGCACCCGGGTTCTCATGGGTCGGACAGCGAGACCTTCGAGAACCTGAACACTTTTACCTTTAAGGTGTCCGCTACCCAGACGAATGGAACCTTTGCGTGACATAAACCGAAAGCGTGTCTATGAAACGAGACGATTGTCAGATGCGGCGAGTCTTTGAGCGAGAATTGTGGCCATATTTCGAATCACCTTGTAGGCCACGAGGTCACCTTCATCGAGCAGTTTCTGGAAGGGGGCTGCAGGTATTTTCTTGAGACGACCATCCTCGACACACATGACAGTAGCGGAACGCATTTCGTTACTGATGAGAGACATCTCTCCAAAGAAAGAGAGAGACTCAAGTCTCCCCAAAACTTCATTGCGATTCCCCGACTTGAGGACTTCAAAAGCACCGGCACTGATGATGTAGAATCCATCCCCCGGCGTATTCTGAAGAACGACGGTGTCGCTCTTTTTAGCGACAATGTCTTCAGAGATGCGCATCAGGTTTTGAATTTCAGTGGGTTCCAAGCCTTTGAATAGAGGCACAGTTTGGAAACTCTCGATGTATTCATTCATGAAATTCTCCCGTGGGTATGCTGTCGTAATTGTCACCGTTGGTTGCGAATCCCGGAGGTTTCCCTAAAGAAATCTGTGGAATAGGCATTTCTAAACGAATGAATAGAGTATCCGGCACATTGAGGGTCTGCAACGTCAGCAAATGGGACATGCTCTAATAATGGAGTCAATTTATGGGCTTTCGGCCATGTCTTCTTGAGTGGCGGCGACCCACCAGGGTTCCAAATCGTCGGGTAGTGGGGCTTCGAATCGCATGGATTTGCCATTTACCGGATGTTTCAAGTGTAGTTTCCATGCGTGTAGAGCATGCCGCTCCAAAAGAGAATGAGGCTGATTTTTCCCCAGTTGGGATAATTCGAGCTTTCGTTCTCTGCCATAGAGGTAGTCACAAAGAATAGGATGCCCGATCGCTCGTAAGTGGATGCGAATCTGGTGAGTTCGCCCTGTTCTCGGAAAGCAATGGAACCAGCAGACCGGCTTTTTTAAATCTGGAAAGGTGGCCTTGAGTTTCCAAGCGGTGAAGGACTGACGGGCATCGCTGTCATGGCGTACGGTCCATTTTTTTGTATCCGTAAATGACCGAGCCAGAGGCAGGTCAATTTCACCCGATTTTTTTTCAGGAACATCATGGCAAAGAGCGAGGTATTCCTTGGAGACTTCCCGGTCATGAAACTGACGAGAGAGTTCTCTGTGCGCGTTATTTGTTCTTGCGACCACCATCACACCAGAAGTTTCTCGGTCTAGTCTGTGAACTATTCCAGGACGATCAGATTCTCCTACCGTTGAGATATCGTCGGCATGTCCCAGTAACGCATTCACCAGTGTGCCTTCTGGTGGAGCTCCGGGAGAAGGATGGACGATCATGCCTGCCGGCTTGGAAATAATTAGAATATGTTCATCTTGAAAGAGAACATCGAGGGGAATGTTTTCAGGAAGTGGAGTCAATGATGGGGGAGGAGGGGGTGCAAAAATAATACAGTCCCCTGAGCTCAATTTTCGCGCAGCTTTTTTGGTGACGGTACCATTGATGGAGACGGTCCCCACTTCGATGAGTTTTCGAAGTGAGGATCGAGAATAGTCTTTATTGTGATGGGCTAACCAACTGTCGAGTCGATCCCCGTCCGCTTCCGGAGATACCACCGATTCTCTGGGTGGAGGAGAACCGGGGATCTCAGGGGAGAGCGCTTCTTCAGCGTCCGGAGTCACTGGGTTCGCTTTGTCCGGAGTCACTGGGTTCGCTTTGTCCGGAATCAGCAGGATTCTGAGGGATTGTCGCTGGATCAGAATCTCCGAAGTCGACTTTCGGCTCTTCGTTCACAGTCGTCGCAGCACCACCACCCGCCGTTT
>JAACCY010000081.1 GCA_009937185.1 Planctomycetia bacterium | reverse complement strand
TTTTTTCACGAACTTCCGGCCAGCCGGCATTGGGCATGTATTGATGGATCGAATCCTGTGATCCGTTCGCGATCTCTCGCAAACGATCGGTGAAACCTTGGGGAGGTGGGAGATGCGGATTTCCCAAAGAAAAATCAAAGACAGCTTCATTGCCGAACTCGGCTTTGAGTCTGTTTCCTTCCTCGAACATCTGTCGAATCCAGGAGGACTTTTTCAGCGATTCTTGGATTTCCATGGATATGAGCAAAAGAAGACTCCAGACAAGATGATCGAGATTGACGGCCTATTTCTGCACAAAACTGCCCAGAATGACACTATAAGGCAGGATAGGGCCCCGGGAGCGAAGGAGCAACGTATCATCGGTGTTGACCGAAAGTCAAAAATTTCACTGGAATATAGTGGAGAACCTGTAGACAATCGCAGGGAGTCGAGAAGTTGGCACGGAGCCAAATCACGGGTTAGCGGATGGGTCAAGTTCCTATTTCCCGAGAAACGCTCCAAACCTGACTTCGCGTCTGACGATGAAGGTGATTCGATGAAGGTGATTCATGGTGACATGGCCCCTTCCGAAGATTCATTTTCTTCTTCCTCTTTGCACCGCGTGGGTGCTGGGATCGATCAGACACGACCAATAACTCGTTCCTGAAGACCCGGCCCGGAACATTCCCCTAATTTCCCCCTTCTGGGTTGGGTCTCTTTTTTTCTTCTCTTGCAAATACATCCCTCTTCCGTCTTCACGGGGAGGCACTGATTTGTGAGAGTTGAGATCTCCAAACGCTCTTCTCAAAATATCTTAAACGGCTCTCCGGGTTCCGGAGGCGGTAATCCGTCTAAACCCAATTCTCTGCACCTCTCTCTGCAATGACGCAACTCTTCGGTCAGTGTCCCTTCGGGTGGGTCTAATATGTGCAGAGGAAGAGACAGTGGGGTTTCCTCAGAGTGATAATGCTCCCAGAGGTGGAGACCCTTTTCGCCGATCAAGATTTCTCGGTGTAAATCATCCAAGTCCGACAAAATAATCCCGTGGCACTCTTTAGTAAGAGTGAATGCAGGAACATCGTTTAACCCTTGCATGTCCATATTGAGCCAGGCGGCAACCGGGTCAAGAATCATCGAAAGGGGTGCCCCATCAAAAATAGAGAATATTTCTTTCAGTCGATGACGCTCACAAGGAGTCTCGGGGTCCACTCCTTCTCTGAGCGAAATGGAGACTTGTCTCCGATCTGCTTCATCTAGGATTTTGTCTAAGTTTCTGAGGAGAGCATTTCTCCTCCTTGCGACGGGCGGGATTTGCTGACGCCAGTTTTCAACGAATCTCACGTATTCGGATTGAAGACGAATGAGTTCTCTTTCGAAAGGGAGTCTTTGGGGGTCCTCTCTAGAGGGGAATGACGAGAGGTCCGTGTGGAGCTGATTCCGCTTATGGGCCCATTCCATGTGTCGTTGGTGCAATTTGGAAAGGGGCCCCTGAGGAGCCAATCGGGGCGGCGTGAGGATGATGTAGGGAATCGATAAATCCTCTGCCCGCATCAAAGAGTCGAGGACCTGATCTCTGGCAAATTGAGATTCTGTTGAATCCTCGGCATCCAGTGAAGGGGAGGACCTCTTCGCACCATTTTTCCACGATTTTTCGTAGGAGGGGGCGAAAATAGCAGGAACAAAATATTGAGCCCCACGAATCTCCTGAATCATCGCTGCCCAATCACTTCGGGGCACTTCAGGGCCCAGAATGATGCCGGGTACTTCCACTTCGAGGACAGATTTCAACCGTTCCTCTGAGGTAGAGGGAACAGCTGGGGCCATTCGGGTTGTCAGGCATAGCATCGTATCGTCTCCCTAACTGGGCCCTCCGTAACATTGAGCCCTTTGAGATACTCGGCCTCCGAGATTCCTAGATCCCGGAGGAGGGATCTTATCGGGGGTGGAATCGTATCACGGCTGAAACAGGATAACGGGATCCACGGGCAAGATCCTACCCCCGAGGGCGTGGAGATGTATCCTGATGCTGTCAGGAGGTAAGAATGACATCGAAGAATCATGGTGCTGGAGACGATTCTGAGTCCGGATTTGCAGATCTGAGAAACTCGCTAGAGGAATACCGACAGCGCAGCCAGAACGCAATTTCTGTGATTGACGTGGAAAGCGTGACCCGTTGGACACTGGAAATCTTCAAGGCCTGGCAAGAAGATCGTCAGTTGCTCGTTTTTGGAAACGGGGGGAGCGCAGCGACGGCTTCACACTTGGCTGAAGATCTTGCTACCTTTGCGATTCCTTTCGAACATCCGCGTCGACTCAAGGTTCTCTCCCTTAACGACAGTCCTTCGACGATTACCGCTTTGGGAAATGATATCGGTTTTGATGCGGTATTTTCAGAACAAGTTCAACAATGGGCGCGACCGAATGATCTCGTACTGACGATGAGTGGATCTGGAAACTCGTCTAATCTCGTTGCGGCGATAAAGTTGGCTTCAAGTCTGGGATGCCAGACTGCAGCGATGACCGGATTCGCAGGAGGAACTCTTCGGGAAATGGTGGATCATCCTCTCCATGTTGAAATCCATGAAATGCAGCCAGCACAAGATGCACATATGATCATGACTCATATGATGATCGATGGATTTCGATCGTTGGTTCGTTCGCAATTGGGAATGAATGTTTCAGGAAGGGCTGATAGTTGAGCTCTAGTGAGGCTGTATTTCTCGATCGAGATGGTGTCATCAACGAGTTTGTTCTCGAAGCTGTGAGAGATCCGGACCAGTTCCTTTATTACGATTTCACTTCCGAAGCCATGGCTCGGCTAGGGCGGTTGAATCTCCCTGTCATCGTGGTGACGAACCAATCGGCGATCGGTAGGGGTTGGACCACTCACGAGGTTGTAAATCGCATTCATGAAAATCTGATACAAAACTGTAAGGAATGGGGTCTGGAGATCTCTTCCGTTCGATATTGTCCCCATCATCCCACGGATGGATGTGACTGCAGGAAGCCGGGGATAGGTATGTTTAAAGATGCGGCAGTAGAGCATGGCATCGATCTCTCAGAATCCGTGATGGTGGGAGATTCGATTGTGGATATGCAGGCCGCTGCGACTCTTGGATTGAAACGACTCAGAGTAAAGACTGGAAGAGGTCTTTCTCCTTTGCCGGCCGGCCTCGAAATCGATGGTCATGTAGATAACCTTCTTGAAGCTGTTGAATGGATAGAATCATGGATTCAAAACAAAAAAAATCAGTGACATCTCGATCTTCTTTCATGATCTCTACGGCATGGATTCTTTTTCTTTTCACTCCGTTTTTGGGTGGCTGCAAAGTGACGAAGAGCTTCGAGTCCGATCAAAATTCGACGAACAATCGTTGGACGATTGTCGAGGGAGGCTCTTCCCGTACAGTTTCTATCGCCGAGATGGCTGACGATCTCGCAAACGATGACGTGGTTTTTCTGGGCGAGACTCATCTCGATCATCAAACTCATCTCTTGGAACTGGATGTCATTCAAAGACTTCACGAGATTCACCAGGAAAAAGGCCGTAGCGTCATCGTTTCATTAGAGATGTTCGGTAGGAATGTGCAGGGGATTCTCGACGCCTATTTAGCGGGTGAGATTTCCGAGAGTGAATTTATGAATACGGTAAAACCGTGGAATAACTACAAGACCGGATATCGACCCATCGTGGAGTGGGCGAAGGAAAATCAGGTCAAGGTCATCGCTGCCAATGTTCCCTCTGAGATATGGCGAAAAGTTGCATTTGGCGGAGGACTCTCAGGACTGAGCGACGAAGAGCGGTCGATGATCGCAGAAGATCTTCTACCGAGTACTGTGAGATATTGGCAAAGATATGATCGTACCGTGCGAGGGCATGGTCATGCCTCCAGTGCAGGTTCCCCTGAAGAGAGAGTCGAAAAAGTTCAGAGCCTTTGGGATAACACCATGGCGGAGAGTGTCTTCGAAGCTCTGCAATCTTCCGAGGGTAGTGTCGTCATCCATGTCAATGGAGGTTTTCATTCCATGGAGAGGGATGGAACAGTTCATCAGTTGCTGTTGCGTGACCCTGAAATAGAAGTCGGGACTGTTCATATCGTCCCCACGTTTGATCTTGCTACCGTAGTGGGGGAAGAAGTCGACCCCGTGGCGGACTGGGTCGTTTGGACAGCGGCGACCGCTCGGGGAGATCATTCTGGCAGTCTTGCGATTTATTCACCACGACCTTTGAGGTATCTCATCGATGCCCCCATCCCAGAACAGGGTCAGTCATTGCCCGCTTTGATCTGGTTGGGGTCCTCCGAAAGTGATCCAGCCGAAGAGTTAAAGCGGCTCAGAGAAATTCATGGTCCTTCTCCCATTATCGTTGTCGTCGAACAGACGTATTCTGCCGGAAAAGGTGGAGAGTGGCTCGCAGAAGATCACAGGATCGAAGACCTTTCGACTCTTGGTTTCGGATTGTCTCAACTGAGGGACCACCTGCTTCTTCAAAGGAACATTCAGGCGGATCATTGGGTTCTTGCGGGGGCAGCACAAGGTGCTGAGGTGGTGGTTTCGATATCCGCAGGAGATCCGGACTGGCCACGCGTTTGGATCGCCCCTGGATCGGGGCCGGGTTGGTTTGGCATGGAGGGATTATCAGATCCTCCCGATGAGCCACACTCTGGACCTGGAATTCGTGTCGTGACCACAGAAGAGCATCGATCTCGGTGGGAGATGGAACTTAAATCACGTGCGCAGGTGGGGACTCCCATGGAAGTTCGGGTCGAAGCGGTGGAAGACCAAGTCGAATCCAGAATGCACCATCTGATGGGCAAGGAATTAGACTTAGGGCCTCAGGCGAAAAACTTTAGAGCGACAAATCCCAATACGCCCATCACCAAAGCTCCGATTGAGATCCAGCCGAACCAGCGTTCGATGAATTCTTTCACTTTCTCGCCATAAATACGAATCAGAATTCCCTCAGCCATGAATCGTATGCCGCGCCCTGCGAGGCTGGCCAGAGTGAATATTCCCAATGGCATTCCCGCTGCTCCTGAAGCGATGGTGAAGACCTTGTAGGGGAGGGGAGTCAGTGCTGCTGCGAGCACTGCGATGAATCCCACATCGATGAATCCTTCTCGTACCTCTTCAAATATTTCGTGTGCTTGAAAAAAGTCGAGAATCGCAACCCCGACCGAATCGAACGCCCATGCACCTATCGCATATCCCAGCCAGCCTCCGGCAACGGAGGCGAGTGTCGTCAAGACGGCGAGGGGGATGGCTCTGTTTGGATTTCCAATTCCTAATGCAATCAGTAACGGATCTGGGGGAATCGGGAAAAAACTCGATTCAGTAAAAGAGACCGTCGCTAATACAGCAGGGCCTCTTCGAGTTTCTGACTCGGCTAAAATCCGATTGTAGAGACGCTTGAGAAAAGAGTCTTGAGAGACGATTTCTTGATCTTCGGATGGGCGAGAATCGTCAGGCACCGACATTCCTTTCGGATCGGGCAGCTTCAAGTTTCTCGGCCAAGAGGCGGGTGGCGGCTTCGGGGTCTTCTTTTCCAATGATTCCAGTGCAAATAGCAATGCGATCAGCACCCGCAGAGAGAACAGCATCTATTGTCGTGTCATCGACTCGGCCTATGGCGAAGCCGGGGAGTGGGCAACAACTTTGAGATTCTGTGATGTATCCGGTACCGACTGACGAGCGGTGGACTTTTGTCCGGGTTTCGTGGATCGGTCCCACTCCGATGTAGTCCGCCCCCAAGCCGGCCGCTTTTCCAGCCTGTTCTTTACAGTGGGTCGATAAGCCTATGATGGCATCGGGGCCCAATATTTTTCGTGCTTCGTGGGGAGGGACATCTTCTTGGCCGAGGTGCACTCCATCTGCTCCAGATAATTGAGCCACTGCGATATGGTCATTAATAATCAGAAGAGTGTCTGTTTTCTCGGTGATGGCTCGTAATCGCCGTGCCATATCGAGGAGTTGACCCGTCGGGCAATCCTTCTCTCGAAGTTGGACAATGTCGGCGCCACCGGCGATAGCGGCTTCGGTGGTCTCGTAAATATCTCCTCGGCACAGGGATTCTGTGACGAGCAGATAGAGTCGTCTGTCCCCGAGTGATTTGCCCCGAGTCAAAATTCCGGTGCAGATACTGTCGAGTGAATATATCGAGTAACGGATTTCCTGCATCTGTTGAGCCAAGTCAGAGTCGACCAATCGAAGTTGTTCCTCGATGGAGCGGGACGCTTCCCGAACTCTTGAGGTATTGGCTGCGAGCAGACCTTGGAGATGGGCGTGGGGCCCGGTCCCTTCGACGGAACTCAGAGGATCTCCTGAGAGATCCCGGATCGCGCCGAGTGGGCCCCATCGTTTTTCTAACTGAACCCGTATTCCGGAAGCTCTTCTGCGGAGGTCTTGCCAGCCCGCCGCTAATGGCGAATTCTGCAGGTGGAAGCGGCAGGGGTCCTCCAGCGTCCTCAATCCTTCGGTCAGGCGGTGAAGGGCCGCATCCAGGGTTCTCTGGGAGCCGGGATCGAGGGAGTCAGGAGATGACTGTATATTCATGCCCCCAGAGTGGTCGGAGAAAGGCTCTTCATCAAGCCATACCATTACGCTCCCCTCGGGGCCAATACACCCTTACACTGCATGCCGAAGGGAGGTCATCCTGTGAGAACCTTGTATATGTTGTCCGCTATAATTCCGGGATTACCTTTGCTCCTTCATGGGCGATATTCCCCAGGATTATTGCTGTTCCTCTTTGGTACAGCGAGTTGGACCCTTCATGCCGCTTCTCATTTGAGAGTGGGAGGGGATCGACAGTTGTTTCTCGTGGTCAGTCTACTGGCAGGGATCAGCTGTTCTCTCGCGACATTGATATGGACATACCACTGGACTTCGAATGAGCGCATTGAGCAGACGAAACAAAGGGTAGAAGCGGCTCTCGACGAAGCACAAAGGTCTTATCTTCGTGGTCGTTTGGATCAAGCCAGGACTTCTCTCGATCAGGGATTGAAGCACGATTCTAGAGATATCGATCTGCTCTTTCTTGATTGGCAAGTCGCGCGTCGCATGGGGGATGATCCTCGTGCTCGAAGAAGTCGTAGAATGCTCAGAAAATATGACCTAGAAGAGAAATGGCTCTGGGAAGTCCAGAGAGAGGAGCTCGTTCGTGGCCGATGATACACCCGTGGATGCTCGATCAAAAAAAGTCACATACAGAGATTCGGGTGTCGATATCGATGCCGGAAATGAAGTGGTCGACCGGATCCGTGAAGCTGTGCAGTCTACTCAGGATGATCGGGTGCTGGCAGGGTCGCATGGAGCATTCGGTGGATTCTTCCGACTGTTAGACAACGATGGGGGGCTCTTCGGTAAACCGATGAAAAACCCTATTCTTGTGGGAGCGACGGATGGCGTCGGTACCAAACTGAAAGTTGCTTTCAGTTGTGGGGTATTAGATTCAGTCGGAATCGATCTGGTCGCAATGTGTGTCAACGATTTGATCGTGGGCGGAGCACGTCCTCTGTTTTTCTTGGACTATGTCGCGACAGGGAAAATCTCTGCCGATGCGATCGCTACGGTGGTTGAAGGAATAGCCGAGGGCTGTCGTCAGAGTGGTTGCGCCTTGTTGGGTGGAGAAACTGCGGAAATGCCAGGCTTCTATAAGCCGGGTGAACTCGACCTCGCCGGATTCTCAGTAGGAGTTGTCGAGAAAGATGAAATCCTAGACGGCTCGACTGTTCGATCGGGTGACAAAGTCATTGGACTAGGATCCAGCGGCGTGCATTCCAACGGATTTTCTCTCGTTAGACGTGTCCTGATGGAAGGCCCTGGGGCTTTACCTCTCGACCAAGACCCCGCTGGGTGGGGTTGCACTTTGGGTGAAGAACTTTTGAAACCCACTCGTATCTATGTGAAGTCTTTGCTAGAGGTCTTGGATCAGGATCGAAGTGCTATTCATGCACTGGCCCATATCACTGGAGGAGGTTTGCTTGAAAACCTTCCTCGTGTTCTCCCTGAGGATTTATCGATTACCCTCCAGAGATCTTCATGGGAACGTCCTCCCATTTTTCAACTGATTGAAGAGAGAGGTCCTGTCGAAGAGTCAGAGATGGATCGAGTTTTTAATCAGGGCATTGGTATGGCTGTGATCGTGGCTGCAGATGAAGCGGAGAGACTGACAGAGCGGTTCCGTGAGTTGGGCGAAAAAGCGTGGATCATCGGTTCCGTGTGTGAGGGTGATGGAGTTCAAATTCTTCCCTGAAGAGCATCTTCAAGTTCTCGTCTATAGAGTGCGCCTTGTGTTCGACCCAGACTTGAAAACGAGTTCGATCAGATTTCTAAGTCTGGAGAGAGTCCAACTTTTTCACCGTGGGTAACAATCCCTTGGCAGAGAGGTCGACTTCACCGGTGAAGGTGATTTCCGCCGGACCTGTGATCGCCATGTGAATCGCTCCGCTGGAGTTCACTTTGCGGATGAATAACTCACCCCCCGGCATTGATACGGTCACTTCATCTTCGAGCAAGTTCTCCTGTTGCAATGCAACGACAGCGGCTACGGCCCCTGTCCCACAGGCGAGAGTCTCGCCACATCCGCGTTCCCAGACTCGTAGCTGAAGTTTGTTCTTCTCTTCAATCACATAAAACCCGACATTGACTCTCTCAGGGGCGGACGCTTCTAGGGTGGGGCCGAGTTCTCTTACGGGATCGATTCCCGTTAATGCTTCTTGCGAGACGACCAAATGAGGATTTCCAACATTGACAGGTATCCCTAGGAAGTGTTGGCCTTGAATCTCAAATTCTAAGGGAGCGGAACAGACCACTGGACCTAGTACTGCTCGCGACAGGAATTCTCCGGAGTCTGAAAGATAGATTTCGACAGGAACCATCCCGGAGTCGGTCAGGATTTGATGGACGCCCTCTTTTTCAAACAGGATACGAGACACGACGCGGAGGCCATTCCCGCACGCTTCTGCTCGGCTGCCGTCTGCATTCCAGCATTCCATGGCTGGAACACCTTCATTTCTCCTGATGACGAGTAATCCATCCGCTCCGATACCTGTTCTGCGACAGGTGAGACGTCGGGCCAGTGGACCCAGATCTTCCGCCAGGTGTCCGTTTTTTTCGTCGAGGACAATAAAGTCGTTACCGGCTCCGTGTGCTTTTAGAAATTTCAAAGGAACGTGGCTCAAATTTCCCCTACTCATCAATTTTCGCCATTTAGGCGAGAGTTCTTCAGAAAAGAAGGCCTAATGATCAGGTCCCCGAGTGATATCAACTTCGCTGGAGGAGTGTTGCATCGGACGTCTCTTCAGACTCGAATGATAAGTGAAATTGGTGACTGGATCGAGAGGATGATTGTTCCATGAACGATTCGAAAAGTTCTTCTGACCAAAATGAAGAAAAGGCTCCTAGGCCTGATTCTGAAGTGTCAGTGAGCCGCGAAAATCGGGGATCATTGAGAAGTTTGGGATTATTGATCATTTTGGGCCTGACCCCGATATTGATCTACACGGCTCTCCCGAATAAGTCAAATGAGGAAGTTCCTGTAGAAAACGCATTGAGCCGTGGCAAAGTCAAAGTCGTACTCACCGAATCCATCGATGGGAATGAAACTGAAATTAATATCATCGATCTGATTTTGAAACGTTCAATGAGTCAGCATGGATTTGTGATTGTGGATCAAGACTACGATTACTTGTTACAAGGATCTCTTTCCTGTGAATATTACCAAGCATTGACCTTTGATTTCGGAGAGTCTTCTCAGCACCTTGAGCATCAGTACCACGGAAAATTCACAGGAGTTCTCGAAGACAGTTCAGGAAAACTCCTGCAAGACCTTTCCTTTCCAGAGCCACTGATGAATGGACGTACGGATAATGTGCTGGCGCAACGAGATATCAGGAGGCGGGCTTCAACTTTGATCGCAAGCAACGTGGTGTCAGGGCAGGTATTGGGGAATACGGAAGTCCTCGGCCTTTTGGATGCCATGACAGATACTCTGGATTCTCGAACCTACAATGAAGTCGTTGGCGAGTTGGTCGTGATTGGTACTCCGGCAGTCCCTTACCTTTTAGATGCTCTGCGCGATGAGCGACCGGTGCAATTGGCGGGGACTTATCCGGGTTTCGAGGATTTAGAAAAAGACGAACTTAAGATTTATCACGTTGCTGATCTGGCTCTGCGGGACATTCTTGATCGTGATAGTTTCTTGGATCCAGGGTCTGCTGACGATTATCTGCATCGAACGAGAATAGCATGGCAGTGGGAATGGGAAGACATCCAAAGGATTCCTGAGAACTTACGCATCGTTCCTGAGAAACGTCAGAATACTGTCCCTGCTACAAAGGGATAACCCCGTACCATTTCTCACTGAAAGACGAGCAACAAGTTGAGTATTCATCCGACAGCAGTGATTCATGAGAGTGCCAAAATTGGCAAGGGAGTCGAAATAGGCCCATTTTGTCAAATCGGAAAGGACGTGACGATCGGCGATGGCTGCAAGATCTTTTCGCATGCATACATCGGCGAGAGAACTGTTCTGGGGGAATCCGTTGAGGTGCATATGCAAGTGGTGGTGGGCCACGAACCACAAGATCTGACTTGGGCACGAGAGCCTAGCTCATGTGAAATCGGAGCCCACACGGTACTCAGGGAATTTTCTACGGTTCACCGGGCTTCTCGCCCCGGGGGGATGACTCAAATCGGCCAGCGTTGTTTACTGATGGTGGGTTCTCATGTGGCCCATGATTGTGAAGTGGGCGATGGAGTGGTTCTTGCGAACCATTGTTCTTTGGCAGGACATGTCAAAGTGGGAGATGGAGCATTTCTGTCTGCCAACTCATTGGTCCATCAGTTTTGCAGAGTGGGTCGTTTTGTCATGCTCGGTGGGGCTGCTGTCGCCGTTCAGGATATACCTTCCTTCATGTTGTCGACGGGAGATCGTGCTGTCATCCGAGGCGTGAACGTCATTGGGCTTCGAAGAGCGGGATTTTCAGCAGATATCCGAAGAGCTATTCAGGATGCCCATCGCTTGCTTTTCCGTGGAAAAAAGACGATTCCAGAAGCGACCGAACTCTTATTCCAAAGCAAGGTTCCTGAGATTTTAGAACTCGCAAATTTCATCGCTGATTCGGCAAGGGGAGTCGCTACCGGAGTTTCTATGGCCAGTTTCACGTCGCAAGATCAAGACCTACCACAGTGAAATCGATATGAAAATTGGATACTTGGACCCGTCACCGGGGGGGGCACCTTCTGGAAACGTGAGCACTTCTCAAAGGTTGCTCAGGCATTGGAGGCAGTCAGGTCACAAGGTGGTCTCTCTGTCCACTCGTGGGATAGACAAGCAAAGTACTTTTTCGGTCCCCCAGATGCGTCAGATGATTTCTGAGCAGAACATGATCATCGCTCTTCATTCTCTGCACTCGATGCGTGCTCTTAGAGTATGGCAATCGATGGCTCAGCGGCCCCCATTAATTTTCGTCGTCAGTGGGACCGATCTGTTTCAGCCATTGCTGAAGAGTGGGAGCATTTCAAAAGATTTCCAGTTTGTGTGCTCAAACGCGGATGCCATTGTGACACTCGCCGATGGCTTCTCTCGATTCTATCCCAAAGCTGACCGAAGGCAGTGGGCCAAAAAGACCCAATTCATTGCACAAGGTGCAAAGCCACTCCCGTCCTCTCTAAAGCCTTCAAGTTCACGAATACGGGCAGTTGTGGCGGCCAATTTCCGAATGATTAAGGACCCGCTTCTTCCCGTCAGGGCTCTCGAAAAACTATTGGCTGAAAGAATGAAAACGGAAGAAGTGAGCCCTCAGTTGGAGGTACTCCACTTCGGATCGGTCTCGGGACATAAGTATAAGCGTGCTGTTGAAAATTCAGAACATCGAATTTCATCATGTGGGCTTTCATGGCGATGGAAGGGAGTGGTTACCCAAGGAGGACTTCGGAGGTGGTTAGGTTCAAGTCACCTTTTGATTCAGTCTTCTCTCCACGAGGGAGGAGCCAACATTGTTGGAGAAGCCGTCATGGGGAGGATCCCGATCATCGCCAGTCGTATACCTGGCAATACGGGACTCTTGGGAATGAAACATCCCGGTTTATTTAGTGTGGGATCTGCGACAGGATTGGCTCGACGCCTTAAAGAATTTATCTCCGACGAGGCATATCGTCAGGAATTGAAAGCCGCTTCCGAGCGACTCTCTTCGAATCATGACTTGGAGAAAGAGCGAATCGCTTGGGCTGATTTGATTGAGAATATTGGGAGGTGTGGGAGACCATCCACCACAAGTTAATAGACTTCCGTCATTATTGAATTAGAAGAGTGGAATCAAGGTAACTTCCGTTCCTCTTCTCTTCCTAGAAGGTCGATTTCGTGCTTCTGCCTTTGGTATCGACGCCAGATGTCTCCCGTTTCCCAACGTGGGGGAGTCAACTCTAACTCCCAATCTTTAAGAAGACCCATAAGTTGCTCCACCCGCTCGGGTTCTTCCATAGCACGATTGGTGGTTTCACCGGGATCAAGAGAGAGTTGGACGAGTATCGGTTTCTTGTAACCAGAGTTCTCTTTCTCGATACGTATGAGCTTCCAATCCCCCTGTCGAACTGCTGCTGCGACTGTACGTCTCCAATATAGAGTTTCACGTGAGATCACATGAGTGCTGTCTTCGAGGAGAGGAAGAAGATTGAGACCGTCTAGCTCAGGGGATGGGGTATGAGTCTTAGAGCCTGCAACAGCAAGAAATGTGGGAGTGAGATCCAGACTGGATATTAGGGAAGAATTCTCTCCGGAATCGAATCGATCTGGCCAATGGAAGATAAACGGAACTCTATGGCCCCCTTCCCATTTACTTCCTTTCATTCCTCGCCATGTCCCATTGTCAGAAGCATTGTTTGTGGCTCCTCCATTGTCGGAGAGGAAGACGATCAAAGTATCTTTTTCGATTTGTTTTCGTGAAAGAGCGGATCGAATCTTTCCGACACCTTCGTCCAGTGCCGCGACCATGGCTGCATACTTTCGGCGTTTAGGGTTTGTTATCGATGTGTATTTTTCGAGCAGGTCAGGGCGGGCGTGCATGGGGGTATGGGGAGCGGTGTAAGAAAGCATCAGGAACAAAGGTTTGTCGGTTGTGCTTTTTTGGATCAGTCGGACTCCTTCATCCGTGATCCAATCGGTGAAATATGAAAAAGATGATTCTGGTACATGCTCACCATCTCGTTCGAGAAGTCTCGATTTGGAGAGAGGTTTTTCGAGAACAGGGAAATATGATCGGGAGCCCCCGAGGATTCCTGAAAAATGATCAAAGCCTAAGGATCGAGGATGGTTATGAGTTTGAGCACCGAGGTGCCATTTACCCACGAGTGCTGTTTGGTAACCCACGCTTTTCAAGCGTGAGGCCAGTGTGGATGTCCCCGCGAGTAGACCCGTTCCAGCTCCTCCCAAATTACATTCAAAGCCCTGGGTTTGAGGATATCTGCCCGTCAATAAACCCGCACGGGAAGGAGCACAAACGGAGGCGACCACATGGGCATCGGTACAAACAATCCCTTCAAGTGCAATGCGGTCGAGCTGGGGAGTTGAGATATCGGAGACTCCCGTGAATCCCAAATCGGAATAGCCCAGGTCATCGGCGACGATAAGAATGATGTGGGGTGGGCTCTTCGGACTGATCTCAGCGGAACGCTGAAGGGGCCCAGAACACCCGATGGCCCCGAGAACAACCCAAAAAAATGCAGAGAGAACCAAAAATAAATTCGTGGCAGGGGGAGATCCCGAATTGAAGGCCATGATGAATCCTCTCAAATGTAGGTCGAGGCGGGTATTTGACCAGATCAGCATCTCACTTCTGTCGGTGAGATCCATACCCCAGATCAGCATAATTCGGTTCAATACCACTGTAGGGGTCATTTTGAATAGAATTGAGTGGGAATTAAAAAAGGCGCACGGTGGGTTTAGAACCGTGCGCCGGAAGATAGAGATGAAGACTAAATAAGGTGGTCATGCACTCTCCTCAAGGAATAAATCCCGACCACAAACGCATTCTATGAGTTAACAATATGGTTAACAAATGGAATATTTGAAAACTCTCAGAGGATGCCTGATCGTTCCTGATTGACATGGAAGTCCAATTTTGTCCCACTGTTGTTCAGGGGCGGGGGGGATCCGCACCCGAATGTTTGAAACGAATGACAGGGGGATCAAGTGTCACAAGTGACCAACGAGGCTCAACGTTCTCGTCTCTTCTGGGCCAGTTGCATGGCTCTCATTTCTACCTCTATCGCATTTGGAGTGATCACCGCTTCGATAACCGATTTTGGGAAGGTGTACAATCTCAGCGAGACGGAGAAAGGCTTTATCGGGGGGGCTGCTCTCGGAGGCTTTGCCTTTTCCATCATCGCACTCGGTGTGGTGATCGAAAAGATAGGCATCGCCATTTCTCTCAAGATGGCATTCATGTGCCATGTCTTTGGTGCGTTGTTGATGATGTTTGCCGAGGGATTTTCACAGTTGATGGCAGGTGCATCCATTATTGCACTCGGAAACGGATGCGTTGAAGCGGGTTGTAATCCACTCGTCGCAACACTGTTTCCCAACAATAAGACGGTGAGGCTTAACCAGTTTCATGTCTTTTGGCCTGTGGGAATCATCATTGGTACTCTCTTTGGGTACTTCCTGACAGAAGCGGCTGCCACTCTTCCCGCTGGTGAGGTTTGGTCCTTCATGGGATTGAGCTTGCTGCAAGCGAAGTTGTCCTTGGTTCTTTTGCCCACCGTTGTCTACGGGTTCATGTTCATGGGACAAGAGATCCCTCAGACTGAACGGGTGCAGTCAAATATTCCTGCTGCAGAAGTTACAAAGGCGGCGCAGTCACCTTTGTTCTTGACGATGCTCTTCTGCATGGGATTGACGGCAACATTAGAACTTGCACCGGGTCGCTGGATTGAGGCATTGATGGGTCCCGCTTTTGTGGCGGCAGGCTTCAAGAATAACGCTGCTCTTCTGGTGCTGGTTTATGGAATGGCTTTGATGGCTGTTCTTCGCTACAGCGCAGGTAGTTTTGTGAAAAAGTTTTCTCCCACAGGGCTGCTCATGGGATCTGCAATCCTGGGCGGTGTGGGTCTCTTTGCCATGACTTACGCTTCCAGTATGCAGTCGATCTTCCTGACGGCGACGATCTTCTATGTCGGAGTTTGCTTCTTCTGGCCGACGATGATCGGATTCGTCGCAGAGAGAATTCCCAATAGTGGTGCTTTAGGCCTTTGCCTTATGGGTGGAATCGGAATGCTCGTTGTGGGCTACGTGACTGTCCCAGGCGTGGGAATGATCCAAGACTACTACAAAGAGGCAGCACTTCTTGCAGGAGAAGGTGAGTCCGCAGCGATCGCCTATGCGGGCAAGATGGCTTTCCGCTGGGTTGCTGCGTTGGCCATTCCTCTCGTTCTGATTTTCAATCAGTTGAACAACAGGTTTGGTAAGGTTTCGAACGGTGAAAACGTGGCTGTCTCCGCTTAATCAGGAGAAGTCGTCTTACAAAAAAGTCCCGGATGTCTCTCGACATCCGGGACTTTTTTTTTATGACTTCATCAGGGACATGCATTGAACGAGTCGCACCCTGGGGCCGCTCCCGGTGAGACAGGACCACAAGTGGGGAAAGGACCGACGGGTGTTGCGCCGCTATCAAAGAGGTAGACCAGAAGATAGACCACGTCAGAGATGTCCACTTGCGAGTCACCATTCACCTCATAGGCAGCAACACAGTTTGTACTGGCACCGGCAAAGAGGTACTGGAGACTTTGCACAGCATCACTGATGTCGTGACTTCCGTCAGCATTTGTGTCCCCGGCAACGTAGTTGACAACACCGCTGCATTCGTCGGGGATACCGTCGTTATTCGCGTCAACACTAGAACCCGAACTGATGTCGCAGGAGTCCAGAACGCCGTTGCTGTTACAGTCGTTCGCACTCATCAATTCGCAGCCGTCATGGATGCCATTGTTGTCACAGTCAGGAATTCCCGCACCTGCAATAGCCACGTCCATACCCCAGACGTTGAGAAGACCCTCATCGCCTCCTGCGGTGTCTGTAATCGTTAATGTCCAGTCGCCAAGGGCGTTAGCTCCATCAAAGGCCGACAATGGGGCAGCAGGGCTCGAAGTATTCGTTCCAGTCTCGTCGTCATAGGTCGTGTTGATGTCATCTGCAGAGCCACCGGCACCTGCGTGAAGGAAGATGGAGGTTCCCCCGGGATCTGCGATGGTGATGTCAAGGTCTCCGATAAACGTGTGTGTCAATTCCACGAGAACATTCACATCATCGATGGTGCCAATTTGGTCGACATTGAGGATGCGAACGACAGCAGGCAGGTTGTCAGCGATGGGAGCGGGAGGAGAGACATTATCAAGATAGGTGAATATTCCCGCTGCTTCACAGATGTCGAGAACGCCGTTGGTGTCACAATCGAGAGCCGGATTTGATGATATCTCACAGCCGTCGATCACATCGTTTTGATTACAGTCCGCTGAAGTTCCTTGTGAAATTTGGCAGCTATCAAGAACTCCATTCAAATCGCAATCGGCTGCTCCAGCGGTGATTTGACAGGAGTCAGGAATGAAATCGTTATCACAATCACCGGCTCCTGCAATAATTTCACAGGCGTCAGCGATGCCGTCATTATTGCAATCGTCCTGACATTCGTCGAGGAGTCCATTTCCGTCACAGTCGGATGCTCCAGAGGCAATCTCGTCAGCGTCAGGAATCCCGTTGCCATTGCAGTCTAGATTTCCAGCGGCAGGTGCCACTGCAGGTACTAAAAGGGAATCCACTGCACCGGGAGTAAACAAGCCGACCGTTAAATTTGCCGGGACAGGAGGAGAGGTTGTTGTGAATCGGAAATTGTAAGTGGTTCCCCAACGGATGGCATTGGCATTGGTATCTTGAGCAAAGGTAGAAGTGTTCCAGGTGATAGCCCCACCACTGTTAGACGATGACCAATCTGTTCCGTCATAAACTTCAGTACTGTGATACTCCACATCGTGAAAGCCGATGGCGCTGGGAACGACGCCTAATAAGGGAACCGAGAAACTGCGTGCGCTTCGTGTCGAGTCCATATTGTAGAGCGCGTATTCATACTCCCAAAGATTGGCAGATTGCTGAGTGACCTTGTAACCGAGAATCATGAGGCCATCTTCACCGTCAGAAATGTCGACGAGCGTGACTCCTGGGTCGACGTCTTGCCAAGCTTGCAAAGCGGGTTGTTGTCTTTGAGTAGTTCCTAGGAAACTGATGGCGTGGTTTGAGGTACTCGCAGAGATGGACACTTCACGATAACTACAGTTGTTGTGATGATTTCCGGCAGCCGCATCATCGGGAGTCACGTAATGACCCTCTACAAAGTAGCGGGCATTTGTGTTGAGGGCAGGGGT
>JAACCY010000080.1 GCA_009937185.1 Planctomycetia bacterium | reverse complement strand
GAGATCCGAGTTTTGGTGTAGAAGGGATTGCCCCAGAAGAAGCCGTTGCGAGACTCGGTCCCCTTGTAGTTACCAAAGAGCAGAATCACCATCGCTTCATTGGGCTGCAGGGTGAAGTGCCCGAAGAGGAGCACGATGACGGGTAGAATCGCAATGAAGGCGGCAAACTTGGCTGGAAATGGCAACAGAACCATGGCAATGACGGCGCAGATGATCAGCAGCAGATGGAAGAAGAGCCGTCCCCAACCATTGGCCATTTTGATGACTTTTTCCTCGGTGGTTTGCATGTTTTTTCCCTTTCTGTGGCGGCGTGAAGAACGCAGATAGCAATATGATATCACAATGATATGCAGTTGTCGATATGTCACTGTCGTCACGGGATGCCGACTAGACTTAAAGCATTATTAATGAAGCACTTAGAGCATATATGGAAGATTTTTTGGGATTCTGTAGAGGGGGTTGTCCGGGGTACCAAATCTATAGTTATCGACGCCATCTGCCCGTGGGTTTGAGGCTACGACTGGAAATACCGGTCGGCTGGAGCTGTTCACGCTGATCGAAAGTTGTAGGTCATGCCTGGCAGCGACATCGTAGATTCGACATCTCAGATTCAACATCGTGCATTCGACATCTCAGATTCGACATCGTGCATTCAACGCTTTGAGGCGTCCGCCAGCTGGCCTGTTGAAGATACGAACAATCCCCGCTTCATAGACCACTGCACGCTAGACCTGCACGCTAGACCTGTGCGCTGGACCTGTGCGCTGGACCTGTGCGCTGGAATGGGGTCCAGCGAGCCCCTAGAGTGCATCCGCACTCCATCTGTGAGGGCCAGATGATGTTAGGCTGACCCTCGAGACCGAAAAAGGACAACCCACATGACGATATCGAATAAAAGTCGCGGAAAATTTCTGACAAGTGGCGCGACTCCAGGATTGCCCTGGAGTCACAAGGCTTCGTTTCCGTGCCCAAGAATGGTAACTGTGAAAGATATATCGATATGAAAAATATTAAAATTGAAATCTGCATCGACCAAGCTGAGCACGCTCATCTACTCAAGCCTTCAAATTGCCATCGCATAGAACTCTGTAGCAAACTTAAAGAAGATGGTCTGACTCCTGACCTGAACTCGATTGGTCTTGTTCAAGACATGGGATTCGAAGTCACGGCGATGGCTCGCCCAAGGAGTGGAGATTTTAATTATTCCCCTCCAGACATCGATCGACTCAAGTCGGACATCGCTGACTGCGTATCCGCAGGAGCCGATGGACTTGTATTAGGAATCCTCGACTCCAATCGCAGAGTCCCTCGAGAGACTTTGAGAGAACTGGTCATTTGTTCTAAAGGTCTCCCCGTCACTTTTCACCGAGCATTTGACCATTCCGCTAATATGATCTCAGATCTGGAAACCATCATCGAAACGGGCTGTCAGCGGATCCTCACTTCAGGAGGGTCGTCTTTCGCCGATCAGGGACGACAAAAACTGTCCGAATTGGTCCAGAAGGCGGGGGATCGTATTGAGATTATCGCAGGAGGCGGTGTCCGACCGGGTCACGCTGCAAGTCTGGCGACAGAAACCGGAGTCTCATGGATTCACCTCTCTGCCAGAAAAAACGAAGATCGACCCGATATTGACCTCCTAGAAGACCTCGAACGGGAACTCTACGGATCGGATCGCTAACTTACATCTCTCAAGCGTGGTATTCTGAGGCCTTCTCGGAAAGGGAACATCTTTGGAAAAGGTCGAGCCCGACAACTTCAAATTCAGACTGGGTGGCTTTACCCGTACTTCCTGGCAGGTCAGCTGGGAGGGTGGAAAGCTTATCTGGCGTAAATTTGCTGCCGAATGGCAGGAATGGACGAGCGAAGAAATTCATCCCTCCGACGATGAATGGACCGCTTTCTGGAGCGCCCTCGATGAGAGCCAAATTTGGAGCTGGAACGAAGCCTACTACCTAGAAGCAGAACGAGCCTGTGATCAGATTCCCGCAAATGCCTCCGAGGACGAACTCGCAGATGCGTCTGACGATATTATCTCATGGGCTGTCGAGGTTTTGCTCAAGGATGGGCGATACATCGATTCTTCAGGATCGAATGCGGTTCCCGGAAAAACCGGGCGGGCCAAATCCCCTCGAAATCGCCGCCGCCGCGGAGGAAGATCAGGTCGCCCACAACGATCACCAGAAGCAACAGAGGTCGCACCTACCGCTGTGATGGTCAGGGATTCCAATGCAGGAATTCCCGAAGACACTTTTGATATTGTCCTCAACGCCATCAAAACATTAATCAAGGGCAAAGAACTCGGGGATGAGGAACAAATCCCCGAGGCGGTCGAAACCGTTTTCAGAGGTCGAACCGAAAAGAAACGAGCCCGGAAAAGTCCTCTCGAAATCTTCGAAGCTGAGGAAACAGAGACCTCAAAACCGAAGCGGCGCCGACGTACCATCAAGCGTCAAGATGGATCCAAAGGCGAACGCTCAGAAGAACAAAAAACCACCCGTAAGAGATCTAGCCGTCGGAAAAAGCCTACCGGAGAAGCGATTCAACGCAAAGGCTCTAGTGAAGGTGAGAAAACAGCCGCGAATCCAACCCGCAAGCGTCGCCGGCGCAGACGTAAACCTGCAAATCCGGAAAATCGTGATTCCCAGGCAACCGCAACCTCTGAAGGTAACAAGCCTGCGACTCGCAGACCAAAACAACGGCCAGCAAGATCGGGCACTCAAAAAGCCAACCCCGATTCCGCCAACTCTTCAGCAGCCCCACAAGGCGATGGAGCACCAGGCGCCGCAAAGAAAAAGCGACGCAGAAGACGTCGTAGAAAACCTGCGGGTGACGGAAGCTCAGCCCCGAAACCCTCTGGTAGTGACAGTTAGTAGCAGCTGAATTGAGCGCGTCTGCCAATCCCGCCACACCCACATCGTGTGTGTGATTTTATTCATCTCGAGATAAATATGATTTTTTCGAGAGTCGTGCCTAGGACAGCAGGATTCCTCGAACAGTTCAAACGCTACGGACTCTCCGAATATCTCGCTCAAAACAATCTACGCGGAACCTTAGCCTAGAGGCGGCCGAATTTTGCTGCCACTTGAAGTACTCTCAGTTCCTTACGAGGATCATTGGTCTCTATCGTCAATTTTCCTCGCAGAATCGGCTCTTTTCGATATTCCGTCAGAGTCAACTCAACCTTGTAGATCTTGCCTGGCACAACCTCGACAACATCCACATCGAGAACTCCCTCAGGGAACCCATCTAACGTCGCGTCCAATACTTTGAAATCGAGAGCCTCATCGATGCTCTGCAATTGCACAACCTTGGTAATGACGCCGGGTGAATCTTCTTTCAAGAGTTGATCTGTATCTCGATTTCCAAACTGGATGACACTTTCTGGTCGCACAAGAACTGAATCGAGATGGAAGATTTCAACATATCTTCCTACAACAACACTTCGCCCATCTCTCACTTCAATCATTAAATCGAGCGGATCTTTGATGGTTCTAGCATTCGCTGAAGGCGGAACCGTAATTTCAACGAGATACTCGCCATCTTTTGTCACTTCTTGAAAGTCAGTGATTTCAAATTCTTCATTTCGAGATCGCGCGCCAAGGACATTAAATCCCAGATTAGTAGTCGCCAACAATCGAACATTTACCTTCTTCGTTACACTGAACAAACCACTGACCCGAATCGGATTTGGGTTTGTCTTAAAGAGGCTCGTTATCTTTGTTTTGAAGATAAATCTTATCTTTGATTGTTCAGGATCATTATTTTCTAGAGTGATTCCTTTTACAGTATCACCTGGCGCAATCTTCTTGCTATCGACCTCAAACTTTACTGTTCCTATGGCACCCGGTTTCAGAGTTCTTGGAAAATCAATCATTTTGGTGCATCCGCAACTTGGAGTAGCCCGCCAAATATTGAGAACAGCATCACCTTCATTTTTGATTCTAAATTCTCTTTCAATAACCTCGCCCTGGAGGAGTTCGCCGTAATCCACTTCAGTTTCAAGCAATACTATACGAGGGCCTTCTGGAAGCGTTGGCTCCGCCGTAGCCATCTCTGCAAGACTCACATCAGAGGAAAAGGTCTGTGAAAGAACCAAGAGAAACCCAAGTATTCCCAATATGGAGGTAAACACAGGAGCGGATTGTTGGTATTGAGTCATCAACAGGATTCCTTTCGGCGGTTCTCTAGTATTAAACTGGGTTACGGGCTTGAACGTCTACAGGAAATCATGAGAGGACATCATCGTGAACATGACTTGCTTAAAAATCGCTCTACGAAAGTGGTCCAGTGTCGTAATCGTGTCGTATCTCTTAGTACCCAGCTTGCTGGTTGCCTCGGAACGTTTTCCTCTAGGTATTCTAGGTGCACATGGGGAAGTAGAACCGGGAAGCTCTCTAATTACGATCGTGTCGATCCAGAAAGGGTCCCCAGCAGATCAAGCCGCTCTGCAGCTGAATGATCGTATTTCCGGTATTGCCGGGACTCCCTTCAATCCTCATACAAAAAAGGTAGATGATGGAGGATCTGGTCCCCAAAGAAGTTTGGGAGAATTTCTCGATCTGACCGCTTCAAAAACCTCGCCTGACGATCGGAAATTTCAGCTCGATATTTTCAGAGGCGAAGAAGAAAAAAATCTAGCCCTTCAAATCACCTGCCAAGTACCCATGAGGCCACAAGTTCTCGAATCTGAGGGAAAAAAACGACTACAAACTCAAGCAGCGAATCAACTGAGAGAAACCATCTCTCCCAAAGGGTACTGGGATTCACCTGTCGGACTTACGGGGGACAGAGTTCTTACCGCTTGGGCAACTATCGCGCTGATCGCCTCAGGGCGCCAGCAAGATCTTGCAGTCGCAGAGATCGCCCAACGATGGCTCACGGGTCCTCAGCAACAATCGTGGATCCCTGATAATCCTCTCGAAAAAGGACCTGACAATCTTGGTAACTGGGCCATTACCTCTACCGTCATTGCACTTGTTGAGTATTGCGGGGGAAACCCTGACAAGGATCTCCAAACAGTTCTTGAAAGAAACTGCAATGCTTTGAATTCTCGTATGGACCCCACAGGCTTGTTTGGCCATGACGTGGTGCCGGGTTACAACAAAAAAGGGTTCAACGTCATCAATACTCTTTCGCATCTGGCATGGGCCATGGGAGAGAAAGCAAAGATTCCTATCGACAAAAAAATCTGGGATTTAAGCATCGAGCAAATCCGCAGATCGATAGACCCCAATGGTGGTGTGCGTTACTGGACTTTGAAAAACACAGGCACTGGTGATGCGTCTCCGAGAACATCTTCTATGGCCCTCGCGTTGGGACTCAGGAAATCCGACGAAAAAATGCTCGATCGTTTGTCTTCTTATTTGGATCAATACAATTCTAGAACCCGCGAAGCGCATGCCGTTGGATCTCTAGGGATGATTCTTGCCCCCGCCGCACTATGGAGACACGACAAAGAAGCCTATCAACGATTCGTTTCCGAATGGCGTTGGTACCTGGCATTGATGCAAGATCATAAAGGAGAAATCCACTATATCGGAGGCAAGGGAAACAACGGTGGAGACAGTTATCTCGGGAAAAACCGCATCGCCTGCATCATCGCTCTCATGATTCTATCCCCTCCAGATGAAGAACTAATCCTCTTTAAAAATTAAGCTACCGGTCTATTTGCGGCCATTAGCGGGCTCCTCTCCGAGACCAAAGCCACCCGGTGGAAGAGGAAGGGCGATCACGCAATAATCAGTATATGAATAGATTCTATTCCCTTATCGCAATACTGCTCACCATGACCACCGTTACTGCGGATTTAGCCTCCGCACAAACCCCCATTTATATTGAGGCGGGATCGGTCATCTGGGATCCAGCAACGAACGAAGGCACATTCCCGGTCTACATGACAAGCACTGTCGCCATCGTAGGATTTCAATTTGATGTCGTCTTTGATTCGCCGACAGGGCTTCTCTCAGCAGCCGGCGGCGGACTTGCAGAAACGTATGGCTATGACATTGGTTCAGGAAGCGTAACGATCCTCGGATTGTCACTCACATTGACAGAAATACCGCCGACACCCACTCCTGAAATACTCGTGAATATCACTATCACCACTACGACAGGGATTCCTGATTTCGGAAATATATGTTTAGAAGAACCCGTCTTCGCAGATGTCGGCGCGAACTCCCTCGGTGTGACGATCGGCCCCTGTAGCAGCCTTGTTCCTGCATTTCGACGCGGAGACTGCAACTTAGATTCGACTTTTAATCTTGCAGATGTGATTTCCCTGCTCGCTCAATTATTTTCTGGAGGAGCTTTGGGTAGTTGTCAGGATTCCTGTGACTCTAACGATGATGGAAACACAAATATTGCCGACGCTGTATATTCGCTAGCAGCCCTATTCACCTCGGGCCCGCCACCCTTGAATCCAGGGCCGACAAATTGCGGCATTGATCCCACTTCAGATGGGCTTCAATGTGACTCTGGTACAAGCTGTCTATAAATCCAGATTACTCTGAACGAGGATGGGCCTCGTAGGCCTCTTGCATTCCAGGTGCCCACCGAAATTGCGGGAGTTTGGATCGATTTAATCGTCGTAAATGATCTTCATCATTTCTATGAATCGGATGGACATATCGCCATTCACCATCTCCGAATATTTCTTCACAGAGATTTGCAACAGCGGGGTCGTATTCTCGCAACTCTTCGCGAGTATTCACATGATTATGCTGAGGATCGAACTCTCGATTCGTATCAAACCAACTTTGAACCGCTTCAGCCCAATACTCCATTCGATTGGTCGAAGCATACACACCCTCCCAAAGGCCTTTCTTCATCGCATTTTGATATGCTTTGTTCAGCCTGACATCAAATGAGGGATCAACTTCATTTAAGCCCATCTCATGAATAGCATGCGCAAACTCATGAATGAGAATATTCTCAGTCGCGTATGGATCACCTTTTAAACCGAGAAGGTTTTCTTCTCCACATGATACCGATGGTCTGTGGCGTGTGGCTCCAAGACCACGCGCCCGTCGATCCCAGTATTCAGGCGGTCTCAAATCTGAGTGCTCCGGAATATCAGTCGTCCATTCATCGTGAGCCATTACAGAGAATCGAGTTCCTTGCCCTGCCATCGAAGAAAGAACATCAGGCCTGTGCCCCACCATTCGAATAATGAGTTCATGGGCCTCAATCAAAGCCTCCGGGATGACTCTGGAACTACCCACGATAGGCACACCTCTGGCATCCACATGCTGTTGATAAAAATCTGCAAGCTGAAACTCTTGGCGAACGATCAAAGGGATCGGACTCGAGACTTCAACTGTATTTCGTGGCGCAATAAAGATGCACCCACAAAAAAATAATAAAACCCCCCCTGAAATCGACATTTTCAGCATTGATTTAATCTTCTTCAGACGGGACATGATCTATCATTTCAGAATCGATCGAAGTCGGATCGACAAGTTCAGGGCTCATACTTCGAGCCATTCCATCTAATGACTTTAAACTATCTAGCTGATCGCTCCCCGCTTTGGCAGTGAGATTTTCTATAGTTCTAGCTTTCGGAATTACACGACCTTCAAAAGAACCCACTGCATCGTTATATGTCTTCACAGCTCTGTTTAAGTTGGTCCCAACTTTGCCCATGTGTTCGCAAAACTTTTTGAGTCGATCATGGAGCTGAGATGATTCCTCCCAGATTTTCTGGGCATTTTCAGCTAACTTCTCCTGCTGCCAGTAAATAGCCACAGTTTTCAATAACGCGATCAAAGTCACAGGCGTCGTGATCAAAATCTTCTTCTTGATCGCTTCTTCTTGGAGATCTGGCTGTGCTGCAAACGCTGCAGCAGCAACGCTTTCAATCGGAATAAACATCACTGTGAAATCAACACGTCCGCCCACCTGCCCTGGATAATCTCTTTTAGCAAGTTCAATCATTGTCGTGCGAACAGTCTTACCATGAGCCACGAAGCAACGATCTCGTTCTTCTGGGTCATTACTCTCAATCGCCCTCTCGTAATCAGAGTAGGGAACCTTTGCATCGATAGGAATTTTTCCTTCACCCGGAACACGAACCACTAGGTCAGGGCGCTTATCACCGGAATCTTGATCTTGACGGACGAAATCGCAATGCTCCGTCATCCCCGCCATTTCACAAATGTTCTCCAGTGCCATCTCGCCCCACTTGCCTCGTTTCTGACTCGACCCTTTAAGGGCAGTAGAAAGAGACCGGGCTTCTTCGCCAACTTTAAGAGTCTGATCTGATAACTGCTTCACATGCTCATTGAGAGAAGTGAATGCCTCAGTTCTGGATTTTTCTATTTTTTGATGCTGATCTTGGAATCGTTCCATCTGATCTTTAAATAGTACAAATTGCTTCTCAATCGAATCATGTCTTTTTTCTAATTCGGAAACATGCTTCTCTTCAGAAACACCGAGTCTTTGCTCTGCATGGTCGAGGAATTGTTTTCGATTTTTTTCCAACTGCTCAGCAGAGAATGCTTGAAAGGTTTCTTTTAAGGATTGTCGATCTTCTTGAACTTGACGGAGTTGATCTTTGGAAGCATCTCTCTCCGCTTCTGTACGAGCTAGATTTTCTCTGGCTTCTCGAGATTCAGAAATATACTTTTCTGTCAAAGCCTCCTGCTGTCCCAAATTATTTCGGAGGTCACCGATGCTGCGCCGAGAGAAAACAACTCCCAAAGCAAAACCAATGAAGCTTCCTACGATGACAATGAATGGCCAATATTGTTCCATTATTTCGCTTTCCCATATTCAATCTCAAACTCGCCGTCTTTTCTCAGGATATAGGGAGATAGCGAGCGGAGCCACACTGTGAGAAGAGGTCATTCAGTTTATGACTGAGAAAAACAGGATATAAGACAAATAAGCACTCTATAAGAAGTTCAAGAGCCTCGAGCCGACTGGATAGCTCTTTTCGACGCATCTTGGAAAGCCGCCATCAATGCACCCGTAGAGACTCCGATCATCAACGCTCCATTGACTGCTTCCAAAGGCCCTAGAAGTTTGTGCTTTGCAGACATCACGACATCCCCGTAACCCAGCGTGGCGAAATTTACAGAAGAATGATAAAAAGCCTTTTCGAAATCTTGGAACTCACCTAAGAAAACATAAAGTTCTGCCCATACCGCTATTTGCATAATGTTGCCCGCCAACAACAACATCATCACGGCTTGCATACTGGCGATTCCTGACCAAATTGATGGCGACTTCAACCTTTGATTACGCCGACGATAAAAACGGAAAACCCAAATCAATACCGTGAGTTGAAGAAACAGGCATACCATTATTGTGCCGAGTCCAAGAACCAAATTTGTTAGCATGGCGCAGACTCCATTCTCTTTTTATTGGCATTTTTGTTTCCATAAATGAAATCCAAAATATATACGGCAAACCAAGCGTATAACGCCACAACGATAGACAAACTGATACGAGTGACAAAGGCTTGATAAACATCGTTACCATTTTCATTATCCATGACAGCCGCTCCCAAAAGTATGATGAGATTCGACGTAACACTTTGCCAAAAAGACGCAGGAAAACGACTCTTTGATATTCCATAGATCTTGCTGCCAAAGTAGGTGAAAAAAAGTAGTGCCCATAGAAAGAACATCCATAAATTTACAGCCAAGCCCAATAGCCACCAGAAGAGTACTGCAAAGCCCCCCCCCAGGATTGTCGCCCCTAGCATTTCACGCCCCGCTGATTTGACGTCAATAAGGGTGCTTTGCTGTCCTAGTGCGATCGATTTCAATACCAATGGTAAATAAAGCCCCGGGTTTATCAAAGCCATGAGGTAAGAGGGCAACACGATTAATGTCCCTCTCAGTGCTTTCCAATTTGATAATAAATCCACTTCTTTAGAATCTTTTTTACTCGCAGAAGGAGTGGGGTCTTCAGGGAAAAATGGATAGACCAACCATTGGCATAAAATAACGACCGCAATACCTACAACAAATGTTTCGATCACTAAGGTTGCCAACATCGAGCTGACGGATCCTGCAATCGACACCAATGCGATGCCTGTTGCCAAAAAGTGCCCGACAATATGTTTCCCTCGAACGACCGACAAATAGAAACTGGCATACATACCAAGTGCGACCATTAATATCGCCGCAAAAGGATAAAATTCGAGCCAAGGAATGAGAACCATCCCACTCGTCAACGTCATTGCAATCGCTACGAGTAATACGACTGACTTACCAAGTCCAGGAGGAGCAACGGGATTGATCGTCAACAATATGGCAAACATTGGCACAAGATAGGGCAACTGAAGTTTAAAAGCATAGGCACTGGCGAGCGATAAGGCAGTCACCATGCTCAATCTGAAAGTTCGTCGAACCATGATATCCATATCACTCATTATTTACTGTGATTCGGAAATCAATACGCATAACTAACCCAACTCAGGAAACGAATGTAAACCTCACCTATCTTTTTTAAGAGAGGATGCCCTTGGGTATAAGCAATGACGTCAGCTTGTCCCCCTATTCGCAGCTGGGGGTATATATTTTTAATCTGGTCCGAGTCGAAACCGATCACGATCGGAAATCTTTGCGTTGCCCGTAACCAATCTCGATTGTTTTGAATACTAGGCAGGCTTCCCGCTGGAGGTGGCTTGGGTGCGCTGACGCCCACTCCAATACTTTGCACTGTTCCCTGAATAACCTGACCTGGAAGTGAGTCGAGCACTATCTCAACCGGACTACCCACCTTTAGATGTCCTAGATTGTTTTCTGTAAACTCAGCACTGATCCATACGTCATGCATGGCGATCAGTGTCATCACAGGCGCACCGGCCCCAGCAAACTGCCCAACATCTGCACGTAGATCAGTAATCATGCCTCTCGAAGAAGCACGTACAGTCGTGTTCTCAAGATCCAGCTTTGCTTTTTCTACTGCACTAAGGGCAGCTTTTACCTGAGCATTATCTGTCTCTTCGCCACCCCTTTGACCGATCGCCCTTTGAACTTCTGCCTCTGCGCCTGTCACCATGGCTCTGGTTTGCTCAAGTGTGGCACGAGCGATCTCAAGCCGACGAACAGAAATGCTCCCCGAATCTTGTTCATACAAACGCTCTTGGCGATTTGCGTCCTGCTCCGCCTTCAATTCATTGGCTTCAGCTGCTCTGAGATTCGCGCGCGCGGATTCGATTCCCGCACTCCCCGCGCCGAGCTGGCTTTCTGCTTTTTGTAGATCTGATTCGGCTTTTCGAAGAGCAATTTCGTAATTTTCTTTGTCGATCTCAAACAAGGGTTGGTCAATTTCGACCTCTTCATTGTTTTCTACAAAGACCTGAGTCACGACTCCAGCAACCTTAGGAGATACACCCACCACAAATCCCTGAACTCTGGCTTGGCTTGTGTAGGGTGTGAATCGATCCGCCAGGAGATTCCATAATAGGCTCACTGCGATCAAGGCAAGTATCAGTTTCACGCCCTTGCTAAGAGTCGCCTTTGAGCCCGCAACCTTTGCGTCACCATCCGCAGATTTTTCCTCTTCGGCACCGATCAATTTTTCTTTCGCTACTGGCTGCACAGACTCGCCCTCCTGATTCGTTGATTTTTCAACGTTTTCGGGATGATCTGTTTTATTATCACTCTTCTTTTTCTTGTCACTCATATTGAGAATCCTTGTTACGAGTTGTCGGCTTGTCAATGAGAGGAGCCTCGAAAAGGTCTCCCCAATCATTACTCGCACTCATTTTGCGACGAACCTCTTCTGGAATCATCTCTTCAAGACTTTTGGGCTCCCAGCCTCCACCCAAACTTTGGTACAAACTGACAACGGTATTGAGATGGCTTCCGTGATTAAGTATTTGTCTCTCGACCTGATTAAAGTAAGCCCTCTGTGCAGATAAGACTCTTTGGAAATCTGAATATCCTTCACGATAACGGGTATTTGCAATCTCCAAAGCTCGCCTTGCTGCGTCGACAGACTCATCCAAAATTAATTGCTGCTCAGCGGTCTTTAATAAATTGAATGTTGCGTTATCTACTTCTCTTGCCGCCTCCAGAACCGTCGACTGAAACGCTTCTATCGATTGCTGCAATCGTGCATTCTGAATTCTTATGTTGTTTTCAATCGCTCCATGATCAAACAAGTTCCAACGCACAGCAGGACCCACTGAAAGAGCGCTCGCATTTGGGATACCATTCAGGCTAGTTCCAGACCATCCCAAAGATCCCAAGATCGAGATGGACGGGTAATATTCTGCCTCGGCAATCCCAATCTGCGCAGATTGCGCTGCCACTTGCCAAGCAGCAACGCGCACGTCTGGCCTGAGGGTCAGTAACTCTGCTGGAAAATCGCTAATCGTTGCGGGATCAACAATAGGTAATTCAAATGCACTCTCCGCCAACTCTGGAATTGATTCTGGCGGCTTACCCAATAATACGCAGATCGCATTTCTGGTGTTTCGCAGAGATAGTTCAAGTTGTGGTATGACTGAAAGTGTCGCTAGATATTGAGTTCGTGCTTGCTGAAAGTCTAACTCCGACTCATCACCTTCAGTAAATCTCTCCTGAGTGATCTCAAAACTACGCTGTTGGATGCTGGCGTTGAATCGAGTGATGACGATGCGACGTTCCGTAACTTTATAGGAGAAGTACAAACGAGCCATCTGTGCCGCTATTAACACCTGTAAATCTCTCTGTTGAGATACCGAGGCGAAGAAACTCGCATCTGCGGACTCAACTGCTCGCTGGAATCGTCCCCAAAAATCTAACTCCCAGCCCAAAACACCCTGAAATTGAGTCGCAATCTGATTTGTATTTCCGCCACCACTTTGACGTGTAGTAACGACATCGCTTGCACCGCTCACTTGTTGGAGTTGAGGCAACAACGAACTTCCAACTAAACCTTGAACTGCTCTGCTTTCAAGAATCCGGAGACCCGCAATACGAAGTGACAAATTATCTTTTTGAGCAGCCTGTATGAGTGAGACCAGGACAGGGTCGTCAAACTGTCGCCACCAAGACTGAACAATCGCAGCGTCAAAATCAGATGGCTCCGACTGAGAAATTGAGCCTGACTGCCATTCATTAAGCCAACTGATTTCAGGTTCTTCAAACTCCGGGCCGAGAGTCGTACACGAACTGAGAACTAATACCGAGATAAGGCATAGCGCACTCTTGGACCGTTGAATGAGATTAATTTTGGCCATCTACTTATTCGCCCGACACTGCACTATCCCCCTGGGTTTCAGGGTTTCCGTTTTCGACCCAATCCATAAATATCTGATATCCCAGGGCCAAGATGACTGATCCTAAAAATAAGCCAATCAATCCGTAGGAGAACATTCCACCCAGCGCACCTAGTAAAATGATGGGCATCGGAACCTCGACTCCTCTACCTAAAAGTAATGGCTTGAGGAATCCGTCTGACATTCCCGCGAGCACTAAAAATATTGTTTGAAGGACGCTTTCAGTGGTCGAAGTATCTCCGGTCGTCCAAAGGTAGATGATGACCGGGAGTGTAATTAACAATGCCGGAAGCTGGGCTATGCCTACCAATAAAACCAGCAATGCCAGTATTCCCGCAGCGGGAATACCAACCCAGACGAAGCCGACTCCTAGGACTAATGATTGAAGGAATGCAACTCCAACGACTCCCATGGCTACAGACCGAATCGTCAAAGTTGATAATGTATGAAGGCTTGGCCCTTTTTCTTCTGAAGTTAATCGGCTCAGAATTTTCATCACTACTGCACTTCCGGATTTCCCATAAGCCATCATGATTCCTGCGATAATCAAGGAACCCAGAAATTTAAGAAGAGAACTCGCGGTATTGGCAAGAGAACCCAGCACAGTTTTTGCTAATGATTCCAACTGCGGCTTAATACTCACCAAGAATGCTGGAAGGTCTTCACTCGCTTGCTCCCACAGAGAGAACAACGTCTTTCCTATCACAGGCCATTCAGCGACAGAAGCAGGTGGAGGATCTATCGTCATTGTGCCAGAGAACACCACTTCGAATTTATCATGCAAAAACTCTGAAAATGAAGTCCCCAACATAATCGTCGGGAGACCTATCAGAACTAATCCAGAGAGTACGAGCAATGTTGCGGCTCTTCCTTGGCGTCCATTTAATTTCGTTGCCAAGATTTGCTGCAGCGGATAAAGAACCACTGCCAGGATGAGTCCCCATAGCATCAATCCCATAAATGGCGAAAAGATTCGCAAACAAATAATCACCAATAAAACGACAAGACCTACATGAATAAATGCATCATTTAGGTCACTGAACAACTTTTTACGGATCGAATTGTATTCCGATTGCATGGAAAAGCCTCCCCCTGTTTTTTTACTATAATCGATGACTTTTGATTAGGTATCCAGAATTAGGATAGCGACTCAGATACTAAAGGATTATCGCTCGATTACTCCGCTGAAGAGGCGTGCTCAGGACGTGATAATATCGAGGAATCCTTGTCCCCACTTTTCCAATTTTTTTGTCCCACTCCACCAATCATTGCCATCTGACTCATTGTCTGAGGCTTCAGCTGTGACATTTCCACAAGAGTAGAATCGTGGAAAACCGTATAGGGTGGTACCTCAAGTTCTTTTGAAATCTGTAGCCTATGTTTCCGCAGTCTGTCAAAGAGACTCGCCTCCATAGCATCGAGGCCTAGCTCTTTTTTCTTCTTCCTTTTGCGGCTGGACTTTTTCGCCAATGGATCCTTGCGGAATGAAAAGACTTCTTCACCCCGCAAAACTGATCGGCAGCGTGCATCCAGAGAGATACCGTTATGGCCTTCGAGATCGATCTTTACCAATCCTCTTGAAGCCAACTGGCGAAAGACTGAATGCCAACCTGCTTCATCCAGCTCAGTACCTATGCCATATACGCTAAGATGGTCATGCCCAAATCGCGTCACTTTTTCAGTAGCATTGCCCAGTAACACATCGATGACATGCGCTTTACCAAATCTCTGCCCCGTTTTTGAAATCGCAGAGAGGAGCTTTTCAGCCAGAATTGTTCCATCAACCAGTTCAACTTTCCCGGAGCAGTTATCACAAACCTGATCAGTCTCGGAGCAAGGTTCACCCTCTTCGCCGAAGAATCGTAACAAGTTGAGTCGCCGACACTCTGACGTTTCACAGTATGCCAACATCGCATCTATTTGATGCCGACGAATACGCTTTTGCCCGGGGTCAATTTCAGCTTCCGCCAGCCTGCGCTGCGCCATCATCACATCTTGCCACCCATAACAAAGCCAACACTCCGCAGGAAGACCATCTCTTCCGGCGCGCCCTGACTCCTGACTGTAATGCTGTGGACTCTCCGGCATATCCAGATGTGCGACAAACCTAACATTGGGTTTGTCGATACCCATTCCGAAAGCAACTGTGGCGACAACGACAATCCCCTCTTCTCTTTGAAAGAGCTGCTGATTCATCGTTCGCTCTGAACTGGCCATTCCTGCGTGGTAAGGCACAGCCCTGATGCCTTCTTTGCGTAACCATGTCGAGGTGTCCTCAACTTTTTTCCTAGAGCCGCAATACACGATGCCTGCTTCTCCGGCATGTCGATCACGAATAAATTTTAACAGTTGTTTTCTTGGTTGATCTTTGGGCTCTACGAGGTACTTGAGATTGCTTCGATTCATCGAGGTCGAATACAAATCTTCCGTGCTCATATCGAGAACTTTGAGAATATCTTTCAATGTTTGTGGATCAGCGGTGGCTGTCAGTCCTATGACCGGAATCATCGGATAATGACGTCGCAATGCTCCCAATTGCTGATATTCAGCTCGGAAATCATGCCCCCACTGACTGATACAATGAGCTTCGTCTATGGCAAACAATCCGGGCTTAAAGCTAGCAAGCTGATCAAGAAACCCATCGATGAGAAGTCTCTCTGGGGCGAGATACAGTATTTTTATTTCCCCAGAATGTAATCGCGCCCAGACCCTTTTTCGATCAGCGGGATCCATCGATGAATTCAAAGCGGCCGCTGCGACACCCGCTTG
>JAACCY010000079.1 GCA_009937185.1 Planctomycetia bacterium | reverse complement strand
ACTCATGTTGATCTTATTCATGTTTCCTCTTTAGTTTTATTCTTCCAGGACTATCCACTCTGCGATGTAGGCTTGATTCAACTCGTTGAATCTGTATCCATGCGCACCCTCGACTAAGGCCGATGAGAGTCCTAGTGCGGAAGACATCACATTGTTTCCTGGTGTATCGACGTGGTATGGCGTTGTGAATGGACCGGTGAAATCAGCGGATGTCACTCCACCAAACAGCCCAAATGGGGGATGCCCATTGGAACAAAGCCCGAGAGCGTGCCCGATTTCATGGGCAGCAACAACGCTGATCAATCTGCTCCATGCCTCTATCGCATCCCAGATTTCGTCGTGTCGAGAATTGGCTTCAGGACTGTTCGAATGATGGGTTCTGACGAAACCTGATGAGAGAACTAGATTATCGAGGGGATGAGCACCTACTGGTGTTCCCGTGGTCGGTAGAACTCCGGAAAATCTTTGATTGAAAGTGTATGAGTTCCAATAGTACTGAACCATATTTGACGAGAAGACTCCTCGTCCAGGTTCACGTTCATCGTCGTATTGTGCATTTCTCGCATCGAAGACTGCACGTCCTAGTGCGTAACTGAGAGGTTCTACGTCGTCGCCTCCGATACCTAGGGCGCTGGTCGATCCTCCGCCGTGAGTTTGAAAGGTGAGTTGCGGCTGTAGATCTTCGTTTTCAGTTTTGGCGAAAAGGATTTTAACTCTCTCTAGCGTTTCTGATTCGACCCATGCCCTGACGATGGCATCTTGGAGAGCATGGGTACCGTCTGTCACACTGGATTGAAGTCCAACAGTGAATAAATCTTGTCGGTGATCTGCAATCCCATCTTCTCCATAGCTTGCGAAGGGGGCGATCTCACCGTTTCCGTCATCGATAAGGTCTATTTGGAAATGATCTCGAGAGAAATCCAAAAACCAACGATCTTCGGCTTCAAAGGGACGGTATGCGGCAGATCCACTTCGTACTTCGACGGAATAAATCGCAGAGTTGGACACATTTCCACGTATGTCCTGAACTGTTGCTGTCAAAGTCAGTAATCCTGTGGGGAGGGACTGGCTTTCTGACAGCGTCCATTCTGCACCCTGATCATCGGAGACGAAAAGGTCTGCGAGATTTTCGCCAGGTAAGTAGTTGAGTACTGTTTGATCAGCGATCAATTCCAAAGAGTTCGGATTGATCAGTGCTCCGCCATTGCCTGAGCCCCATTCGATTCTGATCCGAGATCCTGATTGGGGAATCGATAAACTGAACGGAACAAGATTGCTTCCGGAGCCGCTGTAGGGTTGGCTTCCGTTTAATTCGAGAGGAACTCGGCCGATCGTCATGAGATCAATGCCGGGTGGTACCGTATTCAGTGCGATGTAGTTACTCACAAAAATGGTACTCGCTCCACCGTCTGAAGCGACGACACGTATCTTTGCAAATGGACTGATCAGATTTGGTGCGTCAAATTGTGCATTCCAGTGCAATGTAAACGCACTTGCTTTGCCCTCTTGATCGGGGGGGATCACCAGAGGGGATTCAAGAAGTGTTCCAAGAGTCCATGGAGCGGAACCTGTGGGGGACCACTCCAAATGCATGAAGACATGGTCTGCGTCCGGATCCAGAACTGAACCGGAAATCACAACTTCTCCTCCGATAGGACCTGAAGGAACATCGAGGCTCATGAAAACTGGGGCTTCTGATTCTCCGATTACCAGAATGTCACTTCTTACACTGGTCACGACTTCTCCTTCTTCATTCGAGATTCGAATTTCAAGGAGCACGTCGGCTTGCGGAATCGTGGATAAATCGCTTCTGAAGTACCAAAGGGTTTTCACGGGAAGAAAAGGTGGAGAGAGAACTAATTCGGGATCAGCGAGCGATGGGACTGAGATCGGAATCCAGTTTTCACCAAGATCTTCACTGAAGAATAGATTTGCTATCCATGTGCCTTCAGTCGGATCGGTGATTCCGAAATCAACCTCGACGTCGTCGGAGTTCACCTGGAAGTCTAGATTTTCGATGAGGGGGGGGTGAGCTTGGGCGATTGCTTTTTTTCCAGACCCGCATCCAGCGAGGAAGGGGAGGAATAGCAAGAGACCCATAAGGGTCAAAAGTCTGGAAGAGAGAGCCATCACAGAACAGTTCCTCTCGGATTCCCCTCCCCCTCTCTCTGGAGTGGAATCCAATGCGCAGTTTCAGCGTCCTGTTTCTCAGAGAAGTTCTGCGAACGGGACTCAGAAGAATACGACAGGATCTTCATCGTGCCCAATCGGTCTTGGCGGGGGGCTTTCAGGACGGTCTCTCTAAGGCTAGAATGTTGTATTGAGGTTGAAAGTCCCCTGTCCCGGGATGATCGACGATTCTGAAAGGAATGAGCCCATGACGACGCATTTATTGCGGCGATTGACCGATAATTCGGCGTTTTCCCGTATTTTGATTTTTGCGGGGATCTTAAGCGT
>JAACCY010000078.1 GCA_009937185.1 Planctomycetia bacterium | reverse complement strand
CATTTTGGGGAAGGCTTCTTCCAGCTTGAGGCTCATTTCCTGCTCGTCAGGAACCCCTTTTGAGCGGGAGAATTTGAAAGCATTATCTCTGAGATCCCATACAGATCCTGCGACTTCAAAGGCACGTGCGTGAAACTCGCTTCTTTTTTCGTAATTGAGATCGACCGCGAAATAGACCATTTCTGAAGGCTGTTCGCCGGTTTTCTCAGTAAGAAGATTCTCCGCCGCTTCCACGCGAATGGCGATATCTCGGGCGAACTGCTCGGAGCGGGCATAGACAAGTACACCTTCGGAGTCGAAGAGTTGAAAACTCTCAGTTTCGAGGGGAAGGCGTGTTTCTATCCCTAGAGCATCTTCTTCGACTACGAGGTCGACGGATCGGCAGCCCATTACGCTGAGGCAAAAACATATAAGTAGGCAGAATCTGAATCTGTACAAATCTAATCCCCTGACGATTTCGTTGATCTCATAGACATCATTGCTGACGGCTGGAAGGGGTCAATGGGTCATCGGGGTGGAGCATCAGTGGAAGTCTAGGATTTTCCCCAAACGGTCGGATACCGACGTCATCTGAAAGATCTTGTATTTGTCTTTCGGGTCAATTTTTGAAATCATGATGAGCAGATCTACCAGTTGATCAGGGGAAGTTTCCTCGGGGAGGTCGATCTGGCTTTCGATCTTTTTCAGTGCGGATTGTAGATGGTCGAGTTCCGTGTCTGAAATGAAGGAATCTGTTTCTTCGAACACTTCGAAACGAGCCTCTGGGTATATTTTTCCTCTGTCTACAGGTTCAATTTTTACTCTGCGTTCTCCCAGAACCATGATCAGGAATCGACCGTCCTCGAGGGCCTGATAACGTTGCACCCGGCCTAAGCCTGCGATGGGTTGCACAGGTGCGACTTTCTCAAGTTTCTCTCGATCTTCTCCTAGAACAGTGCCAAGAATGATTTCCCCACTATTATCGAGAAGATCCTGTGTCATTTGCCGATATCGGGGTTCAAAAACATGAAGTGGGATGACCTGACCCGGAAACAGAATCAAATCTGAGAGGGGAAAGAGGGGGCATACCCTTGGAGTATTGTCATCGGAGGTGTCAAACTCCTCAGGATCTTGATCAAATGAAAAATCCAAACTGCCCCTTTCGGCGAACGTCCTCATGAGAGTCAATGACAGGGTTGACGGCATATTGATCCGGAGAGTTCCCCAGATGAATCTGACCTTTGTTACCCTTAATGAAGTTTAAAGTTCTCCGAGGGGGAATGCATGAATCGTCTTGAAAAGGCAATCGAGATAGAGAGGATCTTGGGATCCTTTTATCCTCATCCCCCTATTCCTCTCGATCACAGTAATCCATTTACACTGCTAGTTGCCGTGCTGTTGTCGGCTCAAACCACCGATGTGAGGGTGAATCTGGTTACACCAGATCTCTTCGCCAAAGCGAGAAATCCGCAAGATATGAAAAAGTTATCTGAAAAGGAGATTTATGGGCATATCAAAACCTGTGGTTTGGCTCCCAGAAAAGCCAAAGCCATATACCAGTTGAGTCGAATCCTCTTGGATAAGCATGGCGGAGAAGTCCCTGCGGACTTCAAAAGTCTGGAGGCTCTGCCAGGAGTCGGGCACAAGACTGCGAGTGTCGTCATGGCGCAGTCTTTTGGGATTCCAGCTTTTCCGGTGGATACCCATATTCATCGACTTGCCACCCGGTGGGGATTGACCAACGGGAAGTCTGTCGAAAAGACCGAGGTCGATTTGAAAAAGATATTCCCCAGAGAGAAATGGAATGATCTTCATTTACAGATCATTTTCTTCGGACGGGAACATTGTCCAGCTCTGCGGCATGATCTGTCGGGTTGTCCGATTTGTTCTTGGGCTGCTACAGCAAAGAGGATCCGGGAAGAAGCGAAAAAGAACGCACCGGCTTCACGAAAAAAATAGCTGTCCTGAAGACGTTTTCGACAGTCGAGATGGAGAATTAGAAAAGGCTCGATCGTGATTCACGATCGAGCCTTTTTTTGTTTCCAATTATTCAGCAACCGGGTTTTAGCAACCGTTGTAAGAGGTGCAATCTTGTGGATCGCCTATTTCTCCACAGGTGGGGAAGGGTGCTGGCGGTGGAGATCCGTTTTGGAAGATGTAAGAGATCAACCAAATGGGATCAGCGACGTCAAAAATTCCGTCACCATTGGTGTTCTTTGAATCATTACAAGGACCCGCTGGACCGTTGTTGAAGATTTCCTGAAGAGACCATACCACGTCGGCTACGTTGACGATGCCGTCCGCGTTGGCATCTCCGCGAACATAGTCGAGATTTGTCTGAGGATTCAGCGTCAATACCCCGTCAGACGTGAGGGGGGTGATACTGGTGTTATTGGATGTCACGACATTGAAGATGGTCGGATTTCCAATTTGTGTCCAGGCCAAAGGTACAGTGAGCCCGGTGGCGTCTCCTTGGAGATTTCCAGCGACTGTACTTCCGGCGATTTGAACGGCATTAGTTTCACTGGGAAACTGCAAGAAGATCGGAACCTGGAATGAGTACACAACTCCGACAGTCCAGCCGGAAGGCAGGATTTGGGACTGCGCAAATGCAGGCTGCGCTGCAGCGACAGCACCCGTGATGTCTGCAGAAATTGGTGAGATATAGTTCGAGTCCGAACTGATACTCATCGAGAACCCTTGTGTATTCGTCGGGTAAGTGGCATTCGAAGGATCTTCTGAAATGGTCAAGACTGCAGTGAAGTCTCCCTCACCCGTTGCTGGGTCGTAGTTCACATTGCGGTCTGGAGCATTGTAGCTGAAGACGATGGGAGGAACATCGAGAACCTCTACCGAGCCGTCTAAGGAAGTCATGGGCAATGAGGCGCCATTGACGACCGCTACAGAGCTGACGGGAGGTGAACCTAGGGACGAGCAGACTCCCACCGTTCCGATTTCACCGACTTGACCGTTGACCCGGTAATACCCCGTTCCGAATTCGAATGATCCGGGAGAGAGGACATCGCAGGAGGTGAAGCAAATCACGCAACCCACAGTCCAGCCTCCGGACTCGAGGTTTTGTTGAAAGAAATCAGGGTTTGCGCCCTGTTTCAGTGTCTCAACAGTGGAAGACCAATCGACGACTTCGTCGAAATCTCCAGAACTCCCGACAGGTTCGAGGGTTAATACACTCTCGGTGTGACATACACCGAAGGAGAATCCCTGAACCCCAGCAGGTTCTGAGTGTTCAAAGGAGAAAGTAATTGCAGCAAGACCACCTTGTGGAGCCGCTGCACTACTGAAACTCATAACAATTGGGGCCCCTGCTATTGCCAATGCAGGCAAAAGCATGCAAGCAAGAAATACGCCAGCAATTCTAATAACCATGATTCATCACTCCTGATTGTTGATTCTCGGAAATCTTGTCCGAAACACACCACCACAACTTGCAAAAATCGGGACAATCGCCCGGTCCCACTGCATAATAATCCTCGAGTAAATACTAATACCTCTTTCGGCACTTTGGAAGATCCTGATGGAAGGGTCATAAGAGTTCGGTACAGTCCATGTAAAATTTCCGCACATGACATCTATGGGATGTCATTTTAGTTAATCTCTGTGAAGGAGTATTGACTTGTCAGAACTGACAGAAAGACCAGAAGGACAAGAGCATCGCTCATTGAGCTTTCTGGAAAAGATTGTGCAAAAAGACGTGAGCGAAGGTCTTTCGCCAGAACGTCTTAGGTTTCGTTTCCCTCCAGAGCCGAATGGCTATTTACATATAGGGCACGCGAAGGCGATCTGCGTAAGCTTCGGATTAGCAGGTGAATTCGGTGGTCATTGTAATCTGAGGTTCGATGACACTAATCCCGCCAAGGAAGAGCAGAGATTTGTCGATTCGATTCAAGAAGACGTGAAATGGCTAGGTTTCGAATGGGACCAGCTCTGTTTTGCTAGCGATTACTTTGGCCAGTTGTATGACTGGGCCGTTCAATTAATCCGACAAGGTGACGCATATGTCTGTGATTTGGATGGCGAAGAGGTCAGGAAGCATCGGGGAACTCTCAGTGAGCCTGGTGTCGATAGCCCTTTCCGAACACGTTCCGTCGAGGAGAACCTAGAACTCTTCGCAGGGATGCGATCAGGAGAGTTCTCCGATGGCAGTCGTACGTTGAGAGCCAAAATTGATATGCAGTCTGCTCATATCGTGATGCGAGATCCGGTGATGTATCGAATCCAGAGATCTCATCATCATCGAACCGGAGATGATTGGTGTCTTTACCCCACATATGACTGGGCGCATGGCCAAGGCGATGCCATCGAAGGGGTGACTCACTCACTCTGTTCTCTAGAGTTCCGTAATCACCGTCCTCTCTACGATTGGTTTTTACAGAAAATCGGTCTTGAGGAAGTGCCTTCGCAGACGGAGTTTGCTCGATTGAATTTACAGTTCACGGTGATGAGCAAGAGACGATTGAGAACCTTGGTTGAAGATGGTCATGTAGATGGTTGGGACGATCCTCGCATGCCAACACTTGCAGGATTGCGGCGCAGGGGTGTGACTCCAGAGGCGATCAGAGCCTTCATGAAAACAATCGGCGTATCAAAAGTGAACTCGATGATCGATCTGACGGTTTTAGAAAATCACATTCGCGATCATTTGAACAAGATGACTCAGCGGCGTATGGCTGTTTTGGATCCTGTGAAAATGGTGATAGAGAATTTCCCTGAGGATCTCCAAGAGATGATGGAAGCCGTCAATAATCCGGAGGACCCGGATGCTGGAATGCGTCAAATTCCATTTGAGCGGGAGGTCTGGATTGATCGGGATGATTTCAGAATGGATCCCCCGAGGAAGTGGCGAAGACTGGCACCCGATGCAGAAGTAAGACTCCGGTATGGTTACTGCGTCAAAGTCAAAGAAGTAATTACGGACCCCGATTCAGGCGAGGTGACTGAGATCCGGTGCGATTATGACCCCGAGACTTCCAAGGGCCGTCAGCCAGAGGGTCGAAAGGTTCGCGGAATCATTCATTGGGTCCCGGCTTCTTGTGCCGCAAAATTGCCGGTCACTCTCTATTCTCCTCTGTTCAGTATAGAAAACCCGGATGATCCTCCGGAGGGCCAAGAGTTTACAGACTTTATCGATCCTGGTTCTCGAGTGGAAACCACAGCATTTTGCGAACCTGCCCTGGCACAAGCCGCCGGCGGAGATCGGTTCCAATTTGAGAGAGTGGGATATTTCCATGTCGATCCGGCTCGATCTTCGGAAGAATCGCCTCATTTTGTTCGAATTGCTGCATTAAGGGATTCTTGGGCAAAAAAGGAAAAAAACAGCTGAAGAGCCTCGCTTCGGTGAAAAGGCATCGATCAGCATCGCCGAGAAGGCTCCCCACCGGGGAACCTTCTCGGTCTCTTTAATCCTGTATCTTGACCTTGTCCCATCCCCTTGCGAACCTGACTCCTTGACCTTCACTGACAAGGAGCGGGTTTTGTCCCCAGCGACCTTGTCATGAAGCTCCCTCTTTGAAAGGAAACAACATGATCTGCAGGACCACAGGGTTCCTCCTTTGTCTCTTTATTGCCACTTCCTCAGTGTGCCAAGCTTCGGATCTTGAAAATAAACTGAATGAAGAACAAGCGAAGATTATTTCGATCGGGCAAACCGACAATCGAGTGGTCCAAACTTTGGATCATCTGGTCAATGGCATTGGACCCAGATTGACCGGCAGTTTTCAGGATCATATTGCCTGTAACTGGAGTAAGGATTTGTTTGAAGAGTTCGGCCTTGAAAATGTCGTGATGGAAGAGGCGGGAGAATTCCCGGTCGGTTTCCAGAGAGGCCCATGGCGTGGACAGATGATTGCGCCAGAGGTGATGGATCTTGAGTTTGGAACTCCCGCGTGGTCAGCAGGTACCCGCGGAGCTCAGAATGGCCCGGCGAAAATCTTCCCGGAGTTTTCTGAAGAGCTCGATTTGAGTGACTACAAAGATAGCTGGGTCTTCATGCCAGCTCAGAGGGGGCGTCGAAACAGAGATGCTCGTCAGCAAGAGCGTGAGATCAGGACACTATTAGAAGAGGTCGGTGTCGCCGGTTGGATTTATCCCTCTAGAGGAGATGCCATCACCATTCTTGGAAGTGCCAGGGTGACCTGGGATAACCTCCCCAAGATTCCGCGAATCACCCTTCGCAAGGATCAGTACGACGTCATTATGGAAAAGATGGGTAACGAGGAAGAGGTCACTCTTCGGATCGATATCCGAAATCATTTCCAGCCTGGACCGGTGAAATACTACAACGTTATCGCTGATATCGTCGGTACCGAGTTCCCAGATGAATATGTCATCATCGGTGGGCATATCGATTCTTGGGACGGAGCGACTGGGACCAGTGACAATGGAATGGGAACAGCAACCACCATTGAAGCTGCCAGGATTCTTTCCGAGGCAGGTATCAAGCCACGTAGAACAATCCGCTTCATGCTTTGGAGTGGTGAAGAGCAAGGGCTTCTCGGCTCTAAGGCTTGGGTCGCTGCTAACAAAGACAAGATGGAAAAAATCTCTGCAGTGTTTGTCTATGATGGAGGGCCTAATGCCATCGCAAGCCTTCCGGCAACTGCGGCCATGAAGCCCGATGTTGAAAAGGTCTTTGCTCCTGTCATGGGACTTAATAAAGACATGCCCTTCACTCTCAATGATGTGGATTCACTCCCTAGAAATATTGGATCGGATCATGAGTCCTTTATTCCAATGGGTGTTCCGGGATTCTTCTGGGGCCAAGAGGGAAAAGCCAATACCTGGAACGGTATCCATACACAAAAAGATACCTTTGACCTTGTGATCCCAGAATACCTTGAGCACTCGGCTCTCGTTGTTGCGCTGACCGCCTACGGAGTTGCCAATCTCGATACACTCCTTTCTCGGGAGGGTATGCTCGGAGGTGGTGATGCTCAACCGCGTCGTCCAATGGGCCGTATGTTGGGAGTCTTCCTCGACGAAAATGTTGTTGAAGAAGTCCTGCCTGATACTGCCGCTGAAAAAGCAGGTCTCAAAGCAGGTGACAAAGTCATCGAGGTCGCAGGAAATGAAGTGACCGATCGGAGATCTCTCGTCAGAGCGATTCGTACAGACGGCGAAAAGAAGAAGGTCATTGTCATGAGAGATGGCAAGAAAGTTGAACTGACGGTGGAGTGGCAGCGTCGTAGGCCTTCCCGAAACAGCTCAGAACCGGAGCCTCCAAAAGAAGAAGAAAAGCCCAAGGAAGAGAAAAGCATCAATCTGAAGTAGATAGATCAGGTTTTTCGCTCTAGAACCACCGATCCATCGAGTCAGAGACTCGTGGGTCGGTGGTTTTTTGTTACCATTTGTTTTGTAGAAGTTTAATGGCTGGTATCGAGAGGACTGGAATGATCGGGTTGATCTGTCGAGTCGCAATGATGATGACGCTGACTTCTATTCCAGTCATGGCGATAGAGCATGTCCCTGGGCCTCTCAATGTCGAAACAAAAGTTACAGAGAGTGAGACTGAGGTTTATCTCCTCATCGATGAGTTATTGTTTCGACATTGGTTCAATCTCGACCCCACCATCATTCCAGAACTTGAACCCGATTCGTCAGGCCGCTGGGGAGAGTTCGGCGACAAGATTGTTCGCTGGCTTGATCTCCACGCCTCTTTGGACGTGGACGGAGTTCAAGTTACGCCAATGATCGAAGATCTCGAATGGCAAGAAGGATTCGACCTTAACGATTTCCTCAACTATGTCGGGATTACGCTGAAGTACCCCACGAAAACAATGCCCAGTGAACTAGAGTTTGTCTGGAGCCGTTTCGATACAGAAGATGGATTTCCACTGGAATCAGTCTTCATGATTCTGACCGGTGCCGATGACTTCCAAATTCTACGATTTAGAGAAGATGATCCGATTCAGGCATGGAGCCCACCGGAAGCGCGGCCTGTTCTTGATCCGGAGACGGTTAAGCCGGGGCTGGTTCCGCCCATGGCCACCGTGAATTTGTTTTGGGTGACATGGCTCATGGGCTTGGTGATGCTTTTTAAAACGAAAAAGTTCACTCCGCCCAGAGTGATTGTATTGTTGGTCCTTGTCGTTGTTCCGTTTTTCTTCTTTGGGCACGTGGATTTGTACAATCCCACGTTGCCAGGAGTCCAGCTTCCCTCTGAAGAAGAATCTGCAGCACTCTTTGAAACTTTGCATAGGAACATCTACCGGGCGTTTGATTACACCGATGAAAGCCAGGTCTACGATATTTTGGCCAGAAGTGTTTCCGAGAGTATATTGATGGATCTCTACGATGAGGTGCATGAAAGTCTGACGATGAAGATCGAAGAGAGTTCGGTTTCAAAGGTCGAGACTGTCAGGAATATCGAAACTAGGGTTGAAATCGACGAGACCGTCAGCGAACCGTCCTATGATGTCTTTGCGACATGGGAAGTGATTGGGACAGTAGAGCATTGGGGCCACGGTCACTGGAGGAAAAATATTTCGAGAGCTAAATACAAAGTGGGTTGGATTCCCAGTGTTGGTTGGAGAATAGTTTCTTCCGAACTGATTGATCAAAGAAGAGTGGACGATGGAATGGAGTCTGTGAAATGAATCTAGGCTTCAAAGTTGACGTCACTGGACTAAAGCATCGGCATCCGGGTCAAGATCATCCGGTGCTGGTTGAATCTCTCAATATTTCTGCGGGAGAGAAATCCGCCATCATCGGTCCTTCCGGCTGTGGAAAGACAACACTACTATCTGCGATCGCAGGAATATTGGTGCCTACCGAGGGTGAGGTCTGTGTTGGCGATGAAATAATTTCAGCCCTTGGCGAACGTGAACGCCGTTCTTTCAGAAGAGACAAGATTGGTTTGGTTTTTCAGGAGTTTGAACTTATGGAGCATTTGGATATTCGAGAAAACGCATTCCTTCCCCTTTGGCTCGATGGTGTTGAAGCTCGCGACGAGGATCATGCGTTGCTGGAGCAGAGAGCCCGTCGTTGTGGTATTGCAGATCTGCTTCACAGGAAGCCGCATGCGCTCTCACAAGGAGAGCGGCAGCGGGCTGCGGTTTGTCGAGCGTTGATGACAGCGCCGCCCCTGATTCTCGCGGACGAGCCGACAGGAAGTCTGGATACGGGATCGGGAGAGGCAGTATTAGAGCTCTTGTTTGATGAAGCAAAGCTCACGGGGTCGACAGTGATCGTGGTCACGCATGACCGATCTCTTCTCGATCGGTTTGATAAGGTCCATGAACTCAGTGGAAGAGAGGTCTCATGACCAGTCCGTTGATTCGATTGGCGATTAAATCTCTTTTACATCATAGGGTGCGCTCTTTGGTTCTCGTG